>JBEKZJ010000006.1:0-68624 GCA_049509995.1 Occallatibacter sp.
GACGTTCTACACGTTGAGCGGCGGGGCCTATTCGGGGAGCATCAGCACACTGCCCGGCGGCACGTATAACATCTGGGGCCAGTATGGCGGGGACACCAGCAACGCGGAGAGCTCGTCCACGCCGGTCTCGATCACGGTGAGCCCGGAGAGCAGCGGCATTTACTTTGCACTGCGTTCGCCCACCGGCACCTTCACCTCGTCGTCAACCCCCGGGACGAGCGTCGACTACGGGACGCAGCTAAATCTGAGCGCTCAGGTGGCGCCCAGCTCGGTGCTTTCGACGGTTGAGACATGCACCACCAGCTGCCCGACGTACACCATGCCGACGGGGACGGTGCAGTTCAAGGATGGCTCGACAGCGCTGAACACGGCACTCATCAATGCCGAGGGCGATGCAGAGTACAACGCGCCGTTCAGCGTTGGCGCGCACTCGGTGACGGCCAGCTACGCCGGCGACAACAGCTACAAGGCGTCGACGGCTTCGGCCATTGCTTTCACCGTGGTCAAGGACACGCCTACGATCGTGCTGGGCGCTTCGGTCGTCGATAGCAGTAACAACGATCTGGTCAACGGACCTGGGCAGCCGACGGTGCTTACCGTCCAGCTGGAGAACACCGCTCAATACAATGCAGCGACTTCAAAGATTCATCCCGTTCCGATTGCGGCGCCGACGGGCACCGTAACGCTGAGCAGTTCGCTGTCAGGATTTTCCGGGACCGCGCCACTGAGCTCCGCAACGGACCCAAGCACCGGGGCAGTGCAGGGCGTGGCCACGTATACCGTTCCGGCAGGTTCGGTTTCAGGAAGCTACTCGGTGTCGGTTACCTACAATCCTGGAACAGATCCGAATTACAACTCGACCTCGCAGAGCTACACCATCCCCATCGAGACCACCAGTGGGGACGGTGGGCTCAATTCCACGATCGCGGCGACCATGTCCGGGAGCATCTCTCCGACCACCAGCGTGACCATCTCAGGAACGGTGACCGGCCAAAGCGGGAAAGCGGCGCCTACGGGAGCCCTCTACGTCTATTCTTCCGGAAACTATCCCACCGGCGTCGACATTGTGGCAGGGAGCGGCGACTCTTCAACCTTCTCGATCACGCTGAACAGCCAGACCCTCTTCCAGGGGTCAAACCAGATTACTCTCCAGTACATCGGCGACACCAACTACAACCCGTCGGCTTACGTACTGAGCAGCCCGATTGTGAACTCGCTCTCCGACTTCACGCTGATTCCGCAGTCGTCGATTGTACCCATCAGCGTAAGCGGGGGCGCCAGCAGTGGAACGGCTACGATCAACCTGGCCTCGGTGAACGGCTTCAGCGGCGCAGTCAACCTGACCTGCACGGCGGCTGCGGGGGTGACCTGCTCGATTGCGCCCACGGCTCCCACCCTGAGCAGCGGCGCCAGCACGACGTCCACGCTAACCATCAACGCCACCGCGGCAACGCCCAGCCTGAGCTATAACGTGCTGGTCACCGGCACGGACTCGACGGGAAAGTACGTTCACACCACGGCTGTTGAAGCGGTGGTGACCGGCTCATCGGTTACGGCGAGCTTCGGCCTGACCGCCAGCCCGGCGAGCCTCACCATTACGCAGGGCGCCACAGCCGGTAACACGTCGACCATCACCGTATCTCCGGTCGGCTCGTTTACTGCGACAGTGGACTTGACCTGCGCCGTGACGACGACGATTGTAGGCCCCGCGGGTGTGGCAACATGCAGCATGGCTTCGCCCTCGGTGGCCTCCGGTTCGGGGACGGACGTGGTGACAGTAACCACAAGCGGAACGACTTCCCCCGGCCCCTACACGGTGACGATTACCGGGATTTCGGGGCAGATCACGCAGACCGCTGTGGTGAACGTTACGGTCAACACGACGGCGCCTGCAACGTTTTCGATGAGCAGCAACCCGACTTCCTTCAGCGTGACTGCCGGCGCAATCACCGGCAACACCACGCTGGTCACAATTACGGGGGCAAATGGCTTTAGCGGTACGGTGGACCTGACCTGCGCCATTTCTCCGACTGCCGCCAGTGATCCGGCCACATGCAGCCTGGCCGCGGCCTCCGTTCAGGTGAGTCCCACCCAAATACCATCGGTGGTGGTCACGGTGAATACCACGGCGGCGACCACTTCTCAGAACGAGATGAAGAAGCTGTACTGGCCGTCGGCGGGCGGGGCCACGCTGGCTCTGCTGCTGTTCTTCGGGCTGCCGAAGCGGCGGCGTAACTGGCTGGCGATGCTGGGGCTGCTTGCGTTCTTTGTGGCGGCTGCCGGAATGGGCTGCGGCGGCGGTGGCGGCGGTGGTTGCACTGTCAACTGCGGCGGCGGAAACACAGGCACCACGCCGGGTACTTATACGTTGACCGTGACCGGCACCTCGGGCACTACCGTCGTGACCCTCTCTCCTTCAGTGACCGTAACCGTGAATTAGGGCAGCTGAAAACACGTGCAGCGCGTCGGCCCTCCCTTCGGGGAGGGCCAATGTCTTTCCGGGAGGACTGCGGCAGGAACGGATGGTCGCCGCGATAGGCGAACCCCCGCCGTCATGACCATGAACCGCCCTTGCAAAAATTGAGCTCCGGCAGCGCATACTGGCTATATCAGAGACCTCGGCGGGGCCGATCTGTCAGGCATGTGCGCCGGGAATGACAACGGCTTGGTCAAATAATCGTCAGCACCCGGGTCAAGGCCGCGGATAATGTCGTCTTCCGTGTCGCGAGCGGTCAACACAAGCACCGGGGTCGTGCACGCGTGCGCAACCTCTGCATGAGTCCATATCATCCAGCCGCGGCAGGCCGATGTCCAGCACGATGGCGTCGAATGCATGCGCCGTCGCCATTGCCAAGCCGGTCTGCCATCGGGGGCGGTCATGACGGTAAAGCCGCTTTCGTAGAGTCCCTTGCGCAACAACTCCAGCTTGCGCGGTTCGTCTTCGACGATGAGTATTCGCATTCGCCCCGTACTCTCCAGCGTAAGCGCGATCTGAAGGGAAAACGCACAGCCGCAACATCGAATTCATCACACATTCACATTCGCGTAAACATTCGCATCCGAACATTAAGAAAAATTCACAGAGTTGTTAACACAGCTTTAAGTAAGCCGCATACTCTGCGCACAGGTCGATTAATCGACCTCCATCCTGTTTCAATTTCCGGCGCCATGCCGGGATGAGGAGTGCCATGAGCAAACGATCATTCTCTCTCTCAATTCTCCTTCTCTGTTTATTCGCTTCAATTCCAGCCGTTGGCCAGTCCGGCAAGGGTGTCATCAGCGGGGTGGTAAAGGACTCGGCAGGCGCAGTCCTTCAGGGCGCCAAGATTAGTTTGCAACCGCAGATCAGGCCCGTAACAACGGACGGACAAGGCGAGTTCACAGTCACCGAAGTAACTCCGGGCACATACGCCGTAACCGTCTCCTATGTTGGCTTTGATCCCTACTACGGTACCGTAACGGTTGTGGCGGGGCAGACAGCTCACATCGACGCCATTCTCAAGATTGGAAAAGTGAGCGACCAGGTTATCGTTACAGCCGATCGCCCCTTCGGCGAGGCTGAGGCCATCAATCGCACTCTCTCCGCGGAGAATATTCTGCAGGTGCTGACGTCCGATGTGATCGTCTCTTTGCCGAACGCCAACATCGCGGACGCACTCGGCCGCATGGCGTCGGTCACGATCGAACGCGACGAGGGCGAGGGCAAGTATGTGCAGATTCGCGGTACCGAACCGCGGCTGAGCAACACCATGATCGACGGCGTAACCGTTCCTTCGCCCGAATCAGGCGTTCGCCAGATCAAGCTCGACACCATCGCCTCCGACCTGGTGGACTCGGTTGAAATCAACAAGACGCTGCAGGCCAACATCGATGCGGATGGAATTGGCGGCTCAGTGAATCTGGTGACCAAGACGGCAACCGACACACCAACCATCACTCTCTACGGCGTAGGCGGTTACACACCGATTATCGGTGGCCGTGAGGTGGATCAGATGGGTGGAACCATCGGCCGCCGGTTCCTGACCGACAAGAAACTGGGTATCCTGATCGGCGGCACCTATGATTACAACGGCCGCGGCATCAACGACATTGAGCCGGTCCCAACCACAAGCAGCGCAACCCCGCACTACGATAGCATGGACTTCCGCGACTACATTTATAACCGCACCCGATGGGGCGTGACCGGCAGTGCGGATTATAAGCTGCATGAAGGCTCAGACATCTCTCTTCGCGGCCTGTTTTCCACTTTTCGCAACTGGGGCAATAAGTGGGTGTACACCATGAATGACCCGAGCCTGTTCGATCCGACCAATCCCCTAAAGAGCGCCCCGGTTTACAGTCAAGATTGGCGCCGGCCGAACATGGCCGTCGGCAGCCTGGCTCTGCAAGGCAAACACGTGATGAACGCCTCTACCATTCTTTGGAGCGCGTCCGTTTCGCGCTCCAGATCGTTGAGCGGAAGCGGCGGCGCAAGCTTCCAGTGGTTAGGGCCGAACAACGACGGAATTGCTTATAACTGCGCGAACGTTCCGGGCGTCAGCGTCAACCGGCCTGGCTGGGGTGCGGGTTGCTCTGGTCCCGGCGCTGACAACGCCTTCGACCGGAATAACTACGGCTTCAACGAATTTGACTATCCCACATTCGGACAGAGCGTTCAACTCAATCTGCAGGCGTCGGGCTCCTACGCCAGGATGTATCACATGGGCTCGCACTTCGGTACTTTTGAATTAGGCGCAAAAGTCCGCAACGAGCATAAGTTCGACGACACCTACAATTCGTCGTGGTTTGCGCCGCAAGATAGCAATGGGAACTACATCCCGGTGCCGGTTGCGCAACACCCAGAGTGGTACGGTACCTTCACGGACCCGAACTATTATGACGGAACCTATGGAAAATACCCGGCAGTTACAGATTGGGGTAAGTTGAAGGGTTGGGTAACAAGTAATGAGAGCCAGCTTGTCTTCGTAGGTGGCCCGGGGGTGAATTCGAATAACTACGATCTTATCGAGCGCATCCCAGCCGGGTATGTGATGAACACGATCGAGCTCGCAAGCCGTGTTCGCCTGGTTACCGGTCTGCGCTTTGAAGCCACTCATGTGGACACGACCAGCTTTGACGAGACCGCGAACACATTGTCCTACAAGGCGGGCGGAGACTACCTCGACGTTCTGCCAAGTGGCTCGTTGCGATTTGCTCTTGATAAAGATTCAGACCTGCGCCTTGTCTACGGACGCGGCCTTTCCCGGCCCGATCCCGAGGATATTACCGCAGCGGTCAGCCAGCCTGTTCTGAGTCAAACGCCTGTTACCCTCAGCATTGGAAATCCGAATCTGAAGGCGGAGCACGCGAATAACTACGACATTCTCTACGAGCGGTATCTCAGCCCGCTCGGCCTGATTCAGGCGGGTTACTTCTATAAGGACCTGGCGGATCCGATCGTTACTCAGCAGTATTATTCCACCGCGACGTTCCCCCATGTTCCGGCCGGCACGAAGGTGCTTGTGGATCAGCCGATCAATGCAGGCAGCGCGCATGTGCAGGGCGTCGAGTTCAGTTATCAGCAGCGGATGTCCTATCTGCCCGGTGTGCTGAGGGGAGCAGGCCTCTCGGCGAACTATAGTTATACAAACTCCCAGGCCAATAACGTCGATCCGCTGCGCACTGACAGCCCGGCCCTGCTTCGCCAGGCTCCCAACAGTTGGAACATCAGCCCCACCTTCGACACCAGGCATTTTTCGATGCGCGTCGGCATGACCTTCGACGACAAAATGATCTACGCCTATCAGTACGAGAACCTTGCTTACGTGTTCGATTCGAGCGGTAATCCCGTCCTGGGCAGCAATGGCAACCAGGAGACGCAGCCCAACCCACAAGTCAACGGCACCGCTGGTCCGGCTGGCGATAACTACCTCTTTGCGCATTTCCAGTTCGACACCCAAGCCAGCTACAGCCTGCCGTTGGGCTTCCAGATCTATGTCTATGGGCTGAACCTGAACAATGAAGTCTTCGGCTTCTACAACGGCAGCCCGCAGTATGTCGTCCAGCGCGAATACTATCACCCCACTTATGCCGGCGGAATTCGTTGGACCTCGAACCGCGAGAGGTAGTCACGGAAAACGCAGACCAGGAAACACAAACACGATCAGCCTTGCCTTATCCAATTGGGCAAGGCCGGCCGTGAGCGTTCCGCCCTGCAATGAAATAGGAGAAAGACTTTGAATTTCATGAGCACCTGCAGACGCTCGGGCGGTCGAAAGACCTCGTATACCCCTGCTCGCGCCCTGGGAACAGCTGCAATCGCGGTTATAACCGGAATCTTGCCGCTCACAGCACAGGCGCAACAATCGGCGCCACTCACTCTTAGCCGGTCCATTTCACTGATTGGCGTGCAAGGTAAGTTCGACCATCTCGCGATTGATATCACTGGCAGTCGTCTTTTCATCGCAGCAACAGGCAATCACTCTGTCGAAGTCATTGACCTGAAGACAAACGAGGTGCGGCAGAGCATTGCAGGGCTCGGCAAGCCACATGGCCTGGCGTGGGTGGAAGCGACAGGGAGCCTGTATGTCGCCGATGGCGCGCTCGGCGAACTGAGGGTTTACAAGGGGACGCCGCTCGCTCTTGCGGGAAAGATCAAACTTTCCGACGATGCGGACGACATGGTTTACGACGCTGCCAATCATCTGCTTTTTGTCGGTCACGGCGGCAGCGATGCAGCCAATCCGGCTAAGATCGCCGTGGTAGACACGCAGCGCTTCACCCTGATTGCGAATCTCTCTGCGGCAACCCATCCTGAAGCGCTTGACATCGATCCTCAAAGCCGGCGCGTCTTCGTCAATATCGCCGAGTCGAATGAGGTCGCTGTGATCGGCACCGGCACCAAGGCAATCACCTCACACTGGAAACTGACCAGGGCCGCCGACAACGTGCCGCTTGCATTTGATGGCGAACATCAGTTGCTGTATGTTGCCTGCCGGACGCCCGGAACCCTGATAGCCCTGGATGCGGCGAACGGCAAGGAAGTAGCAAGCGTGGCTTCCGCTGGTCAGGCCGACGATCTGTTCTACGACGCCGCACTCCGTCGCTTGTATTTGATCAGCGGAGAGGGCGAGGTGGATACGTACCAGGTAGACGAGGCAAAGACACTGCTTCCGCTTGGAACCCTGCACACCGCGGCAGGAGCGAAGACGGCGCTGTTTGTCCCAGCGCAGGGCCTGCTGTATGTCGGCGTTCCAGGCATGGGCGACCATGCAGCAGAGATTCGCGTGTATGCCACCAACACCCATTGAGGAGAACCGTCATGTGTAACCCTTCATGCGGTGTTCGCTGCATTGCGCTGTGTCTCTGCATCGGCGCAACGTTAGGCCTCCGGGCGCAAGCGCCGATTACGGGCCCGGCGAAGAGTGGAGCGGAGAAAGAGGAAGAGCTGAAGTTCGTCGTCATGGTGAGCCGCCATGGGGTGCGCTCGCCCACGGGCAAAACCGATCAGCTGAATCAGTATTCAGCGCAACCTTGGCCAACGTGGAGCGTGCCGCCGGGATACTTGACCGAGCACGGGGCACACTTAATGACTTTGTTTGGCGCCTTCGACCGCGAGCAACTGGCCGCGCAGGGCCTGCTTGCGCCAAGCGACTGCGCCGATGCGCAACATATCAGGATCATTGCCGACTCCGATCAGCGCACTCGCGAGACCGGCAAGGCGCTGGCTGCCGGCCTTGCGCCGGGCTGCGCACTCGCAGTCAGTGCCCTTCCGGAGGGAACGTCCGATTCGTTGTTTCATTCCCTGAAGGCTGGGGTGGGCCATCCCGACAAACTGCTGGCCACAGCGGCAGTCTCCGGCCGCATCGGCAACAATCCACAGGGGCTTTCCGAAGCATACCGTCCCCAACTGGAAGCACTTGAAGATATTCTGCGCAGTTGCAATCCCGGCGCGACCTGCCCGAGCGCCGGCACAGCAGTGCCTCAATCCATCTTCGATATTCCCTCTTCGATTGCGCAGGGCAAGGGCGACCATCTGGTCGAGTTGCACACGCCTCTGAGCGTGGCCTCCACCATGGCGGAGAACCTGCTGCTCGAATACACCGAAGGCATGGAAGCAGCGAAGGTCGGCTGGGGACGAGTGGACATCGGGAAGCTGCGAGAGCTTTTGCAACTGCATACCGCGAATGAGGACATCTCACAGCGCACCAGCTATATTGCCCGCGCCCAATCTTCCAACCTGCTGATCCACATTCTTCAGTCCATGGAACAGGAAGCCGCCGGCCATCCGGTAACGGGCGCGCTTACCAGGCCCGGCGACCGTCTTCTCATCCTCGTTGGGCACGATACAAACCTTGCAAATATTGCCGGGGCCCTGGGCCTTTCGTGGTTGATCGATGGCCGAAGAGACGATACTCCCCCGGGTGGAGCACTTGTTTTTGAATTATGGAAGATCCGCGACACGGGGGAGTATTCGGTGCGGACTTTTTATGAGGCGCAGACTCTCGACCAGATGCGTAATGGCACACCGCTGAGCGTGAAAACTCCGCCTGAGCGCGTGCCAGTGTTCGTGCCCGGCTGCAGTCAGGCTGACGGCTCCTGCACGTGGAACGCTTTTCAACAGACGGTTCGGGCTGGATACTCTTCGGCTTTCGTCGAGTGATCCCCGCAGGATAGGGGTAAACGGTAAAGACGGTCAGCGCGGCTGGTGAAGACTGGCGGGCGACTGGTAAAGTGTGCGCGGCATTACTGGCTGCTACTGTCGGAAGGACACCTGACGAGAGTACGGTTCGCGGCGATGTCACGCAGGATCGCGTTATTGCCGCTTCCGGCAAACTCGCTATGGCGTACGTTGAATGCGGAAGATTTGCAGAAGCGATCGAAACCACGCAACGCGCGCAACAGCTTGCGAAGAAGTGGAACCAGCGGTCCGTAGCCGACTTCCTAAACAAGAAAATAGAAATGTACCAATCTCGGCAGCCGTATCGCGATCAACTAAAAGTCAAGCAGCAGGAGAACCCCGGCGGAAGAACTGTATCCGGCGGGCCAACCATGCTGACATGTGTCTCGCAGAATTACCAGCCGAATGACGGGATAAGCATTGAATAACGATACTCCCTTGGAGCGTCTCTAATCAGCGCCCATTTCCAAACTGCACCACGGCCGAAAAACCAGAAGCGTCCTTAAACCGATCAACCCCGCCCAGGCCGGAAGAAGAGATAAAAGCGGATGACTGAAGAGAACGCGGGTTAGAGTTTAAGCCAGCTCATATTCGTATGGCGGGCGGGCGGCTCCGGCTATTTCTTTGACCCGATCAGCCGGATGCGTGCTGTCAAGGCTCTACGCTCAAACTCGCTGAAAGTTCCATACTGGGGCGAATCGACAACGTTGTTCACGACAATAGGGTTCCTGCTGTTGGTCACATTTTCGATGATGCCACGAAGTCCGAAATACGACCCGCGAAAGTGAAAGCGCCATTCCAGCCCAGGACTGAATGACAGGTAATTGGGAAAGCGCTGCGATCCCGCTTCGCCCACCACTTGGTAGTTGGCGTCGACTGATGTGTACGGAAAGCCTGAATGCCAGTCGAGGGTGTAAACAAAGTCCCAACGCTTTTTGAAGCCCGGCGCGAGGAAGGGCAGCCATCCCCAGGAGAGCACGCGGTTCGGCGTTTCCCAGGCCAGAGGGCCGCTCTGCTCGGGGCCGAGCATGGAGAGAGTGGGCACATAATCGATCGCGGCATTGGTGTGAGCGGAGGAGTGGGTATAAGCAGCAAAGAGCGTGTAGGCGCCGGCAAACGTCCGCCGGGCGTCGATCTCGGCCAAATGGTCATGATCCTGTCTGGAATTCGTCAGCGCATAGTTCCCTGAGAGCGCAGCCGAGCCGCTCTGGTTCACGTAAGCGAATTCATCGGACACAACCTTCCTGAGAAGATTCGCCCGAACATAAACAGAACCAGGGAGCCTTTCTTCCACGCCGACGCTCCAGTTGAGCGCCCGAGCCTCATGCAGCGATCCGTCGCTGGCTGAAAAACTTGTTTCCAGCGGCGGACCCTGCGGGGTCACGCCGTCGGCTGCAAAGTTGGTATCGTAGCGGATGCCTGCCAGGGCTCGCGTCAGGTATTCCAGTTGCGTGTGCTCGTAATAGAGCCCAATGCCGGCGGACAACTTTGTCCTGCCTTCGGCTCCCGAGGGCAGGTAGATGGCAGCCAGACGCGGTGAAACCAGTGGCCTGCGAATGATCTCGTCCCAGTCGAAACGCAAGCCTGGTTCGATGAGCACGCCAGTGTGCGGCGTCCACCGATCCTCGACGTATGCGCCGGTTTCGATATTATGGCGGGTGAAGGGCGCGGTGGCGGGGAAAACACTCTGCCGCAGGAGCGTTCCGTCCTCGCGCAAATAGCTGACTGGAGCGCGTGTGACGGTTTCGTCGAAGCCGATGCGGTCCAGATCGATGCCGGCCTTCAGATTGTGCAGTCCAACCCAGTGGCGAGGCGGCAGGTACAGCGCCGCATTCCCCTCAATGCGCTGCGATCGGCTGGTCAGATTCTCAAAGTAACTGCCAAGAGAAAGCTCGGGAGTGATTTGGAAAGGGCTGTCTCCATGCGGATCGTAGCCGTCGCGGAAACGCACCACGCCCAACCCGAGGTCCAGCAACATCCCGTTGTGAAAGCTTTGCTGATCACGCAGATACGGCAGCCATGCGATGGTGTCGCGCTTTGTCGTGCTCTGCTGCGGAACCAGTGACGAGATGCCGTCGTAAGGGGAATGATAGTCGTTAAACAGCAGGCCGCCCGACACAATTTTGGAAGGCGCCGCATGCGCCTGGAATTTGATCAGGTTGCTTCCCCGCAGCAGGTGATTGGTGTCGGCCCCTGAAGGAAGCTCCTGGATGTAGATGTCGTCGTATTCTGTTTCCAGCCCGTCGAAGAACCAGGCCCGGTTGCGCACCAGCGGGCCGGAAAAAGTTATTCGGGGAACAAAACTGTCAAAGCGAATTCCATTGGAGTCTCGGACGGAGGGAATGAAGTTCGTGGCATTGAAGCGGAATCTGTTATCGCCCATTCCGGTATAGAACGCCACTACGCCGCCGGTGCTTCTGCCAAATTCCACCGGGTAGCGAGTCGCCTCTTCGTCGATCGAGCGGACCGCGTCGGCGCTTAGCCGCATGGCGAGAACTCCGCTGACTGGAGAGCGGATGTCGAATCCATCCAGCATATCCAGGGTCGCCCATGTCTCCGAGCCGACCACGTGCACCTGACCGGTCGCATCCGGAACCACTCCGGGATAGAACGGCAGCAGCTTGCGGATGTCGTGGGAGGTTGGGTACGGCACGTTGACGATCTCCGGCATATTCATGGTCCGTTTATCGGAGATCTGTTCTGAATCGATGCCGGGGACCGAGGCCGTTACACTGACCTGCTGCAGCACCATCTGTTCGTGGTTCAACACAACCCGGACGTCTCGAAGCAGCGGATCGGCCTGATCCAACACCGTCTCATAAAAGCCGGGCTTTTCGACGCGGAGGTGGTAGGGTTCGGTCCCCTGGAGGACGTACGAGTCATGCCCGGCGTAATCGGTCGAAAGGCGAATCTCAGTGTGTCCTGGCTCCTGAAGGACCACCTGAGCGTCCGATACGGCCACGCCATTCTCGTCCACGACCGTGAGGAGTACCGGGGCATTGACCGCCGCCGTCTGCCCGGCGGCAGAAACGATGCAGCCAACGAAGAATAGCCCGGAAATGACTCCGCCCGCACGCTTAAAACATCGCATGGGTCCACCGCATCCAGCCTCTCCATTGTAGACGCACACTGCTGGCGAAATGAACCTTTGCCGAACTGAGGGAGGTGGCGCCTGAAAGATGGGCCACTGGAGATACTGGAACCTTCCACCTGAACTCGTGACCATCGAGGGAAGCGTGGTATCGCTTCCGGTTGGACGGCTCGGAAGTGTGGACAGCTTTATTTCATCAGGGAAGCTCCGATTAAATTCGCGCGCATGCGGCAGCGTTCCCTCAGGGGCTAAAGCCCGCCTTCATCTTGCTGCGCTTACGGCACGACTGAAGTCGTGCCCTTTCAAAGTAAGTGCCCGGCTGAACAAAAGCATCGACTAATTCAGAGGTTCCGTAGACCCACCACCAGGTCGCTGGGACCGGGTAGGTTGATCCGGCGTACCTCGGCGAACCCGGCAGTCTTCATCCAGCAGGTGTATTCATCCTCGCTGTAACTGGCGCCGGCGTCGGTGCCGACGAGCATGTTTACTGAGAACAGCGCTGCATGTTGCGGCCCGGTCTTGTCGGGATTGAGGATGAAGTCCTGCACGACCAGGCGGCCGTTCGGCGCGAGTGCCTGGTGGGCACGAAGGAAGATGTCCAGGTTCTGCTCCGCGGAAAACATGTGGCAGATCGCATTCAGCATGATGATGTCGTAGCCGGAGCCTAAATGATCATGAAGCATGTCTCCAGCGCGAACGCTGACTTGCGCTGAGATGCCAGCCTGGCTGATATATTCGGCTGTGAGCGGCACGACCTCCGGGAGATCGAGTATCTCGCACTTCACATCGGGACAAGCCTTTGCGAACGCGATGGAATAGGCGCCGGAGCCGCCGCCCAGATCGAGGATGCGGCGAACACCGGCTGTGCCCAAGGCTTCTACCACAAGCGGTGCGCGGTTCTTGGCATTGCGCTGCATGCCGGCAATGAAGTTGTGCGTCCGCTCGGGGGCATTGTCACGATCGGTCGGAATGCGGGCGCCACGGCGCACCGCGTCGGTCAGTGTGCTCCAGCGATGCCAGATGTTGGCTGTGTGCAGCAGACCATTGCGGTGGTTGTCTTTGGAGCCCTGAACAAAGAAGCGGGCCGACTCGGGCGTGTTCCTGTAATCGTCGCCGCTCTTTGAAAGCAGTCCGAGAGCGACGAGCGCGTTGAGCAGCACACCCACAGCGCGGGCATTGGCGTGGATCCGCGCCCCGATCTGCTCCGCATTGGCCCCTTCACCGACGGCGGTAAAGATGTCGAGTTCAAGCGCCGTGAGAATGCAACGACTCGGCATGTAGCCGCGGATCATCTGCTCCAGGCGATCGGGCAGCACTCCTGCTTTTTCGCGGGCAGCCATCGCATCACGGAACTTTTCCTCATGCTCGGCCGCCATGGCCTTCATCGCAGAGGCATCGTTCCAGATGAGACGATTGACAGGCTTGCCATCGCGCAGATGCTGGCCGACGATTTCAGATACATCGGACGGTTGCACACGCCGGTACCAAACCCCTTCCGGGTAGACGACCATCACAGGGCCTTCATCACACAGCCCCATGCAACCGCAGGTGGTGAGCTGCACATCGCTCCCGATACCGCGTGCATGTATCTCGCGATCTAGCGCGTCGAGCACTGCGAACGACCCGTTGGCCGGGCAGGAAGGGACGCCTTCTGGCTTGTGCTGTGTGCATACGAAGACATGAAAGCGGTACGGTTCCATCACTATCTCCGATAGTAGTTCAATATTAGCGCTTCATCTGGCTGCCACCGAGGCCAGTTCCGGGGATCTCGGGCGCCTCGGGACGGGAACTACTCTGAACAGCGGCCCGCCCGAAATGGACAAGAAACAAAGTCGCAAGAAACGTGGCGATTTACCCCTTCGCCCTCAGGCATCCGGGGATATCGATCAGAGCGAGCGTAGTCCAGCACACGTTCCAGAACCTGGTCTTTCGCTTACGACGTGAAGCTCTCAAATCGGATCTTCCGCGCTTTCTGTGCAGGTTGATTTGGCTTCTTGTCAGCCAAGTGATTGATTCCATGGCGGCTCCGTCTGGTCGAATCGATCTTGACGAGACTGTCTCACGGCTCTTCAGAAAGGGAGCGCTTCATCCAAAAGCATTTCATTCACTGACGGGGCTTAAAGGGACTGAAGCTGCACCAAAGTGCGGAAGGACCGATTCAAGTGCAGGGCGACAGCTATACCGGGTGGATGGTTCGGCAAGCCTTCCTTTACACCCGCCGGATTGGCGGAGACGTGGGCTGACTCTTTCGAGTTCCAGGACCGAGCAGGGCTACAGATAGACTGCGCGTGTATGCCTGCGGGACTCTTAAAGGCGCGATTCTGTATGGCTAAAGGCAGGCGAAAGAGCGCGGTCGAGTTCAAAGCTGGAAAACGCAGGCTTGCAGGTGGACAAAAAGGGGGCAAGTGTAGGGTTGCAACCCTACCAAACATTCGCAAAACAGGCCGTTTTTAGCGTTTTTTGGCGCATTTTTAGCGTGTTTCAGGGCCCGATTTGTGGGGGTATAGGCCGACTCCGATCTTACAGATTCGCGCCGCAGACAGAGCGGTGTCTTGCCGATGGCTCGGGGCTTTATTGGCTGCAGGGGCGTTTTTCAGGAGTGATCCGAGGGTTGGAGCGGTTCGTGCTATCCCAGGTCCCCAAGGGCGAGGGACCTGGGGCACCCACCCACTGTGTGTGGTATGCGGGCCGGGACCTGGGCCACCCGCCAAGTTTTGCCCGGTGATATCCCCAGTCCCCAAATGCGAGGGACCGGGGGCACCCTCCTTTGTGGCTTGGATAGAACAAATGGACCGGGGCCACCCGCCCTACAACCCGGCCGTGAGCCTCCCGACGGTATCCGTCATCTGCTCAAGCATCAGCTTGTTCTGTTCATACGCGGCTCCCAGGGAGTTCAGGAAATCGTTCTTTGCCTTGATGGCTTCCTGAATGTCCCCCGCATCAACGCTTTGTTTGATCGCCATCATCACCGCGTCGAACGACCTCATGAATGGCTTATACTGCTCGTCGATGAGGTCTATATCGGCGTTGCTCAATGCTTCTAAATCCCCATCCAGCTGCAGCCACTGGTTGTCCGATCCAAAGTGCGGTTTTCGTTTCTGAAGGCGGGACCTGATCTGCCAAATCTTATGGCAGTGGGTCCTTTCCTCGCCGAAGTCATAGGCGTCGCAAACGTCGCGAAAATCGTTGTAGACCGCCGTGAAATCGTTTGAGAACGTCTGGTGATTGTCCGAAATGCGGCGCAGCGGACTCACCAGCTTCACGATGGTCGAGTGCGTCCTGCGTAATTCTTCCAACAGCGCAGTCAGGTCGGCGGCGACGCTCGTGTTCTCGCGGTCCCTCCGGTCCTTGAAGTTTGCCCATATGTCCACCAGCGACTTGGTTGTTTGCGCCGCCGAGTTGATGGGGTTCAGGAAATCCATCGGATTCGGCATATGTCCTCCTGGACAGAAGCTGCCACGATTCTACCGCGCGATGAAGGCCTCCTGAAGCCGACCTCTGGCCTCAACATCTCGATGTTGGAATACGGTCATTCCACAATGCCGCGATTGTTTGATTTCTGAATATGGCAATAGCGTGATTGCATTGAAGTGGAAGCTTACAACGTCAGTACGGTAGCATCCACTTTCGATTTTCGAGGTGACCACTCATTCCCACTTTGTGCAGTTGGCACAGGAATTCTGGGGGATGTCACCGATCCGGAAGTCCTCCAGTCCGTTCTCGCAGGATTAGTACCCGCAAGTCGGCATGGCGGAAGGGTTCGGCTGGTGGCGAGGAGCTGAACGCGGATTCTGCCGGGGTTAAAGAGGGTGCGGAAAGGGTCTTGTTTTCACGCCAAAATCCCGAGCAGCGGCCCTCCGGGGCTAAAGCCCGCGTTGATTCTGCGCCACTTACGGCACGCGACCCAGGGGGTACCCCGGTCGTGCCCTGATACAGAGCCGGCGTTTTTCCGCCCATGCCGGCAAAGGCGTTCCTCCGGGGCTAAAGCCCGCGTTCATTTTGAAGCTGTTTCGGCACGACTGAAGTCGTGTCCTGATACAAGGCTGGCGTTTTTCCGCCCATGCCGGCAAAGGCGTTCCTCAGGGGCTAAAGCCCGCGTTGATTTTGCTGCATTTACGGCACGACTGAAGTTTTGCCCTGATACAGGGCCGGCGTTTTTCCGCCCATGCCGGCAAAGGCGTTCCTCAGGGGCTAAAGCCCACGTTGATTTTGCAGCATTTACGGCACGACTGAAGTCGTGCCCTTTCAAAGCAACCGCCGGATTGGGGCTACTCGCCAAAAAGCCGCCGGATTGGGGCTACTCGCCAAAAAGCCGCCGGCTTGGGGCTACTCGCCAAAAGGCCGCCGGCTTGGGGCTACTCGCCTTTGCTGGTCTGCGTGATCAGATAGCGCTCGTAGCCAAGCTCGGCGATCTGGTGCAACTCGACTTCGAGCTCGTCCAGGTGTTCTTCCTCGACCTTGAGCAGCTTGATAAAAAGATCGCGCGTGCCGTGGTCCTTTTCCTCCGCTGCGATGCGGGCGGCCTCGTTGTAGAGGGCAATGGCTGCGATCTCGGCCTTCAGGTCGGACTCGGCCATCTCCTTGACGTTTTTGCCGATCGACAGGGCCAGCGGTTCCATGGTTGGCGCGCCATCCAGAAACAAGACGCGTTCGATGAGCGCCTCGGCGTGCTTCATCTCGGCGATGGAGCGCTCCTTGATGTGCCTGGAAAGCCGGTCGTATCCCCAGTTCTCGCACATCTCGGAGTGCACAAAGTACTGGTTGACGGCGGTGAGCTCCTCGCGGAGCGCATGGTTCAGTTGCTCGACGACTTTGGGGTTGCCTTTCATGCCGAACATTCTACAAGAGTCCGGAGCGACTTCAAAAAAGAACTCAAGAAGCGGGCGAACCGGCAACGTCACGCTTGGCCAGAAAAAAGAGGAAGGATAGGGCACCCGGCCATCCCGCGCTTGGCCAAAAAAAGGGCGAAGGCACAGAGCTTCGTGGGGTGGGGGAGTGTGGGAAAAGCACGACGGGGGAGTTTGTGGCTTCCCACCCTTTCGCCAGAAAAAAGGCGAAAGGATGGGGCACGGGGCTTTGTGGGGTGGGGGAGTGTGGGAAAAGCACGACGGGGGAGTTTGTGGTTTCCCACGCTTGGCCAGAAAGAAGGCGAAGGATGGGGCACCCGGCTATCCCACGCTTGGCCAGAAAAAAGAGGAAGGATGGGGCACCCAGCCATCCCACCCTTCGCCAGAAAGAAGGCGAAGGATGGGGCACCCGGTACCCGGCCGCCGGCATGCCATCCCACCCTTGGCCAGAAAAAGGGCGAAGGATGGGGCACCTGGCGGAGACGGCGGCAGATTGCCCAGGCGGCGCGGAATGAGGCCATGCACGCTTTGATCGAGAGCCGGACGCCCAGGCCACGCCCCGGATGGGGCCTATATACTGGGAGGGGCCCATGAGCGAAAGAATTCTGACGTTTCTGGTAGGTTTCGTCATCCATGTCATCGGGGTCGGCGGTTACGCCGGCATTGTGACGCTGATGGGAATCGAATCGGCGTGCATACCGCTGCCTTCCGAAATCATCATGCCGTTTGCCGGCTACCTGGTGTACAAGGGCACCTTCAGCCTTTTCTGGGCGGCTACGGCCGGGGCGGCGGGCTGCAATCTGGGGTCGGCGGCGGCGTATTGGATCGGGGCCAAGGGCGGGCGGCCGCTGGTGGAGCGCTACGGCAAGTGGGTGCTGATGAGCCACCACGACCTGGACCGGATGACCCTGTTCTTCGACAAGTACGGATCGATTACGGTGCTGCTGGCGCGGATGCTGCCGGTGGTGCGGACCTTTATTGCGTTTCCGGCGGGCATTGCGAAGATGCCGCAACTGCGTTTTCACATTTATACGTTTGTGGGGTCGTGGCCGTGGTGTTTCGGACTGACGTACGCGGGCATGAAGCTGGGCGAGGCCTGGCACACGGACCCGCGCTTTTACGCGGCGTTCCACCATTTCCACCTGGCGGTTGAGATTGCGCTGCTGGCGGGAGTGGTGTGGTTTGTGTGGTCGCACGTGAACCGCGGCAGAGCGGCGAATGCAGCTTGAGCGCTGGGCCGGAGAGCGAGGTTTTTGCAAGGGCTAGAGTGATTGGTCTGCCGCAATAGGAATTCAAAGTGATTTAAAAAGCATCAGAAACAAGGGAAGGTGGGGAGAAGCGATGGGAACTGAAGAGCAAGGCGGCCAGAAGACCGCTGGAGCAGGGAAGATTGCGCCCGCGACGGGCAAACTGGGCGTGATGGTGGTGGGGCTGGGCGCGGTGGCGACGACGATGATCGCCGGCGTGGAGGCTGTGCGCCGGGGACTGGCCAAGCCGATCGGGTCGGTGACGCAGATGGGGACCATCCGCCTGGGCAAGAGGACGGACAACAAGTCTCCGCTGGTGAAGGAGTTTGTGCCGCTGGCCGACCTGAACGACCTGGTGTTTACCGGGTGGGACATCTTTGAGGACAACGTCTACGAGTCGGCGGCGCACGCCGGGGTGCTGGACAAGGGGACGCTGGAGCAACTGAAGCCCTACCTGGAGACTATCAAGCCGCTAACGGCGGTGTTCGACCAGTACTACGTGAAACGGCTCAACGGCACGCACGTGAAGAAGGGCAAGAACAAGCGCGACCTGGCCGAACAGTTGAGGGCCGACATCCGCGCGTTCAAGAAGACCGTGGACCGGGTGGTGATGATCTGGTGCGGGTCGACGGAGATATTCCTGGAACCGACGGCGGTGCATGAGAGCTTGGAGGCCTTTGAAGCGGGTCTGGAGACGGACGACATCGGGATTGCGCCCTCGCAGATCTATGCGTATGCGGCGCTGAGCGAGGGAGTTCCGTTTGCCAACGGAGCGCCGAACCTGACGGTGGACGTTGCGGCGATGATCGAGCTGTCAAAGCGGAACGCGGCGCCGATCTGCGGGAAGGACTTCAAGACCGGGCAGACGCTGATGAAGACGGTGCTGGCGCCGGCGTTCAAGGCGCGCCTGCTGGGCGTCTCCGGCTGGTTCTCGACCAATATCCTGGGCAACCGCGACGGCGAGGTGCTGGACGATCCGCAATCGTTCAAGACGAAAGAAGAGTCGAAGCTGGGCTCGCTTGAATACATTCTGCAGCCGGAGCTTTACCCCGATCTCTACAAGGACCTGTACCACAAGATTCGCATCAACTACTACCCGCCGCGCGGCGACGAGAAAGAGGCCTGGGACAACATCGACATCTTCGGCTGGCTGGGCTACCCGATGCAGATCAAGCTGAACTTCCTGTGCCGGGATTCGATTCTGGCGGCGCCGATCGCGCTGGACCTGGTGCTGTTCCTGGACCTGGCGAAACGCACGCCGGAGCTGCGCTCGATCGGGATCCAGGAGTGGCTGAGCTTCTATCTGAAGTCGCCGCAGACGGCCGCGGGGCTGTATCCGGAGCACGACCTGTTCATCCAGTCGATGAAGCTGAAGAACACGCTGCGGCACATCATGGGCGAGGGGCTGATTACGCACCTGGGGCTGGAGTACTACGACTGAGGGCTGCCCGTCCAGGCGGACAGCTCCCGTTGGTCGCGAAAAGCAAAAGCCTCATCCGCACGGGTGGGGCATGCGCCTGATGTGGCGGAGTCTATTTCCCCAGCAGCAGAACGCCTTCCTGTTGCGCGGCCTGGCGCAGGTCGTCGTCGAGGGTGGCGAGGGGGAGCGAAAGGCGCAAGGCGAGTTCCAGATAGGTGGCGTCGTAGAGGGTCAGGCGATGTGTGTCGGCCAGGAGCAGTGTCCGGCCCCAAGTGTGGTTGCGGGTTTCCCCATCGATTTGGATAGGAAGGGATTCGAGATCCGCAAGCGCACCATCGCGCGTCGCCGTGCTGATCCTGCCACGCCGGATGCCCACGTTCAAGATGTTGGCGACCTCAATCCGCCACAGCTCCGGGACCCAGGCTCCGTGGTTGGCAACGAACTCGAAGACCTCCAGAATTGCGCGCGTTCTTTCGTCTGGAAAGACCCGGGCTAGTGTGGCGGAGCTGTCGAGGACGAGACTCACCGCCGGCCCTCATCCCGGTACGCCTTCCATTCCTCCCAGTCGAAGGGACCGAGCTTGATTTCCTGTGCGCGTTGGGTCATCCGCGCTAAGGCGGCGTGGGCACGCGCGCGGTCTGCGTCGGAAATCTTGGACACGGGCGCAAGACGCGCGGCGGGTTTTCCGTGGCGGGTGATGAGAATCTCTTCGCCAGCCTCGACGCGATCAAGCAGGGAACCGAAGGTGTTCTTGGCCTCAAACGCTCCGATTTGCAGCATGGTTTCTCCTCAGATCAGCCTGTTTCAATCTAGCTTGATCCAGCTTAACATATTCCCGGTTTGTTCGCCTGGTTCTTTTATTGATCCGGCCCAAGACAGTAGAACCGAAGAGAAGAAAAGCAACCGCAGGTCCTTCGACTCCGGTCGCCGCGGCGACCTCCGCTCAGGATGACAGTTTTGTGGTGGATTCATCCTTTTGGGCCGGATCAATATTGGGACAGTTCACGGTCAGCAGAACAGGCGCGTGGCTACGCGGCCATGGCCTGGGCCAGGCGGCGGACGGTGAGGACGGTGATGTCGTCCTCCTGGCCGAAGGCTTTGGCGGCGTCGGCAATGTAGAAAGCGGACTGGTTGCTCAGGTTGTGGACGCGGGCGAAGCCGAAGAGTTCGCCGGAGGGCAGGCGAGCCTCGACGACGCCATCGGACATGAGCAGAATGCGGTCGCCGGGGTGCAGGTAGAGGCGGACTTCGGCATAATTCACCTCAGGCAGGACGCCGAGCGGGAGTGCGCCGGGCAGGGCGACCTCCTGGCTGTTGAGATAGGGCGGGAGGTGGCCGGCGTTGGCCAGAACCAGTTCGCCGTTAGCGCCAAATAAGGCGGCCTGGCAGGTGGCGAAGCTCTCGCTGCCTGTGAGGACGCGGTTGAGGGATTCGAGAATCCTTGCGGGGCTGCGTTCCTGCGTCCGGCGCAAGGCTCCCATGAGCATGGAGACGTTCATGGCGGCTTTGAGCCCCTTGCCGGCCACGTCGCCGATGACCACCAGCAGGCCGCCGTCCTCGGTGGCCTGGACGTGGAAGAAGTCGCCGCCGACCTCGGTGGCGGGATTGTAAATGGAATCCACTTCAAAGCCCGGAGTTTCGAGCGTTTCGCGGGGGATCATGAGTTCCTGGACGCTGCGCGCGGCGGCCAGTTCGCTGGAGGCGTGCTCCCGGTCGCGTTCAATGCGGAGGAAGCGGACAAAGATGATGAGGACGATCACGAAGATGCCGGTGAAGTCGGCGATGGAGGCGAAGTGGATGGGGATGGGCCCGGCCTGGACGGTGAGGGGCGAGTGATAGGCGTGGCCTCCCCAGTCGTTCATTCCCGCCGTGAGCACGGGCTCGACGATGCCGACCAGGCTCAGCACGAGCGGGATAAGGAGCAGGCCGGCCTCAAAGTTGCGGCGCAGGGTGGCAATGATCAGGGTGAGAAAGATAAAGAGCAACCATCCCAGAATCCACAACAAGCTGCCCAGAAAGATGATGACCAGGACAACGCCGACCCCGCCCTGGCGCACCAGAAGCAAAACAGGGCCGACCCCGGCCAGGATAGGCGCGGTGTAGCGGAGCAGTTGGATATACCAGCGGCGGCGCAAGGAGAGAAAGGCGATGAGGAACTCAAAGTAGAGATAGGCCGAGATCAGTACCAACTGCAGAGTCACGGCCCCGTACCAGAGCTGGTCCATGCGGGCGGAGCTTCCCGCGAGATCCACAAAGCCGATGGGCGCCTGGAGCAGTTCATAGAGGGCCAGCCACAGGTACTCGATATGGCCTTTCTGCGAGAAGTAGAGCGCCAGGAGGAAAAGCGCAAGCACCATCAGCAGGATGGAGTTCACGAGCCGGGGCAGGCGTTCAAAGAGGGTATGGGCGGACCACAGCTCCAGCAAGCGGTCGAGCTCTTCCCGGTTTCCGAGGCGCAACATGCGGTTGGAAAAAAAGCTGGTATAGGCTCCAAATCCGAAAGGAATGTAGATGGTTCGGACCACCAGGGTGAGGGAGGCGTCAGAGGGGGCCAGGTTCAGGTTGTAAATGCGGGAGATCTGCTGATAGTGCTGCAAATCGTCGCCGTGGGGCCCCTCCGGCTGAATTTCCCTGCCGTTGGCGAAGACATCCACACCGGGGCCCGAGGCGCCGATGGCCATGGAGGTGTTCTGGGAGACGGGCAACTCGATGAGCAGAGCGACGGGCCCGTGATTGGGGGCCAGCTTGACGTGGAGCCGGAACCAGGCGAAGGGGCGCTGGTGTCCCTGGGGGCGGCCGGGACTGGCGTCGGGACCTGGTTTGCCGTCGGGGCCGGGTTTGGCATTCGAGTCGGGGGCGTCGGCGGGATGATCTTCGTCATTCACATCGGGGAAGGCCTGCTGCGCGTCGCGAACGGCCCAGGTGGAATCGTCAAAATCCGCGGTTGCGGCGGCGGGGTTTGCGGTCACGCCTACGCGCCAGCCTTTATCGAGGAGGACCGGCGACCCGAGTTGGGTGGCGTCGAAAAGCAGCGCAGGGGTGCTCGGGGCATTTGCCGGGACCGGTTGCAGATGACCGTGGGGTCTCAATAGCCCCTGGAGCGGGCCGGAAGAATGGGTCGGCTGGGCAAAGCCCTGCATTGCCCAGCAAACGGCTAGAACGGCTGCTCCCAGGACTTTCCTGCGCAAGACTCCCCTCCCCATTCCATGTGTTCTTCACTTTAATTCAGACGAGTCGAAGCTCCAAGAAGATTGCAAGGGCTTTCATGGGCCCCGGAATCCCGGAGGAAAACGTGGATGGATGGGGGAATTGACGATGGAAGCGAAATATTCTTCCTTTCTGTTGCCAAACAGGCAGATACTAACGTCTAAACAGTCGAGCGGAGCGGGGCGATCGGTGTGCCGCGCTGGAGGTGAGGTCATGAGGGCAGCTTGCAAGAGCGCGAGAGCATTGGCGCTGGCAGGATTGGCGCTGGCGCTGGCCACCGGAATCTGGGCGCAGTCCACGGGGCCGGGCACGACTCCGGCCAGCACGCCCACGGCTCAACCGGCGCCTGGAACCGCGCCTGTCGGGGGCGATACGCCCGCGGCGGTTCCCGCGCAACAGTCTTCGCCCGCAACGGCTCCTGCCGCGGGTGGTACTTCCTCCACAACTCCCACGGCTCAGCCTGCGCCGGGGACGGCTCCGGTGGGGGGCGACACCCCTGGCGGCACATCCTCCAAGGTGCCTGCTCCGGGAACGACGCCGGTGGGGGGCGACACCCCTGCGGTGGGCGTGAATCCGGACAAGGTGGTGGAGCCGGGCAGCCAGAAGGTCAATGTGAAGCCGGGCAGCATCGACGACGTGAACGCGGTGGGCAACCGCGATATCGGCGGCCGCGGGATGGGGAACTGGTACTCGGTGGACACCGAGATCAAGATGGGCAAGATGTACGCCATGGAGATCGAGAAGAGCACCAAGTTCATCACCGATCCGGTGGTGCTGGAATATGTGAACCGGGTGGGGCAGAACATCGTGAAGAACTCCGATTGCAAGGTTCCGTTCACGATCAAGATCATCGATTCGGACGAGATCAACGCCATGGCGCTGCCGGGCGGGTTCTTTTATGTGAATTCGGGGCTGATTCTGAATGCGGACGAAGAAGCGGAACTGGCCGGAGTGATGGCCCACGAGACGGCCCACGTTTGCGCCCATCACGCGGTGCGGGAACAGACGCGGATGAACTACGCGCAGTTGGGCACCATTCCGCTGATCTTTATCGGGGGCTGGACGGGTTACGGCATCTACGAGGCCGCTTCGCTCGCCGTTCCCATGACCTTTCTGAAATTCTCCCGCGAGTTCGAGGCGCAGGCCGACTACCTGGGCGTGCAATATATGTACCGGGCCGGCTATGACCCGCAGGCTTTTATCAGCTTCTTTGAGAAGGTGCAGGCTTTGGAAAAGCGCAAGCCGGGCATGGTGGCCAAGGCCTTCGCCGACCACCCGCAGACGCCGGACCGGATTCTGCACTCCCAGGAGGAGATTGCGCGCATTCTGCCGGCGCGGGACGAATACACGGTGACCACATCGGAGTTCGACGATATCAAGGCCCGGCTGGCGCGGATTGAGAACAAGCGCCGCCTGACCGATTCCAAGGATACGAAGAAGCCGTCGTTGCGCCGCGCCGGCACCGGGTCGGGCGACCCGAACAGCACTTCGACCGCATCGAGCGGGACAGACAATTCGAATTCCGACGACGGCCCGCCGACGCTGCACCGGCGCGACGACCAGAACTAGCTCGCGCCTCATTGCGGTTCGCGAGGGCGGGGGGGCGCTGTCTTTTAGCAAGGAACAAAAATCCTTTTGCGCCGGGCGAATAACTGGTGCAGCGCACCATCTGTCCTAACAGCCCAACCTCTTGGGTCCTGTACAGGTTCAGGCCCAACCGGCTGTGTTTGGGGTCGAAACTCGCTCTTCCAGGCTTCCGGATCGGGATGCGAAAAGGGGAAGAATTTCCTGTAACTGCCTGAAATTCCTTGAATTCGCGGGTGAAACCGCGCTATATACAAGACTACCGGCAAATTTGCCGGAATCTCTGCCGAGGCGGTTCTGCCTCCAGGAGGCAATCATGCGCAACGCCACGGCTCGTTCCAATCTGTTGGTGCCCGAGGTACGCGAGGTGATGGACATTCGCCAAGCGTCGGACTACCTGGGCATTTCTCACGATACGCTCTACAAATATGCGTCGGAGGGTTTTGTGCCCGCCTTCAAGCTGGGCAACCGCTGGCGCTTCAAGCGCTCGCGGCTGGACGAGTGGATGGATCGCCAGTCCGATCTTCATGCCGCCGATGCGGAACTCGACCCGCGGCAGAAGAAGCCGGTGCGGGCGGCGGTGTAAAAGCAGGGAACAGGGAGTAGGGAACAGGGAACAGAAGGCTCTGCCGTACACGACCACCTTATAAAAAGGGCGAGATTTCTCTTGACGAAACGAGCCGCCTGCTCCACAAGTACGCCGCTACGATTCTCTGCAATGCGACGCTGGCCGGTCTCTCTACGGAAACTCTGAATGAATCCTTACTGCGGGCCTACGTTCCCTCAGGGGCTAAAGCCCACGTCGATTTTGCAGCATTTGCGGCACGGCACCCAGAGGGTACCCGGCCGTGCCCTTTCAAAACATCGGCTCATGCGGGGTTTCATTAAAGCCTGTACGGAACCCGAATATCGGGGTCGTGGCCGGGAAAGGCGCGGGTATTCCGGGTGATGAGAAGCCGGTCCTCTACCTGAGCAGTGGCCTGGATGATGGCGTCGGGCAGCTTGATCTTCCGTTGCCGCCGCAGATCGACAGCCCGCTCAGCTACCTCCGGGGTGACGGGCAGAATGCTGAAGGCCAGCAGAAAGGCCCGGATTTGTTTCTCATCCTCCTGAGTGGTTCCCGCCATGACTTCCATCCAAGTGACGATGCTGATGGCGCGCCTGGAATACTGCTCCATCTCAAACCGCGCCTGGGGGACGCCGCTCAGGTAGTCAATCAGGATGTTGGTGTCGAAGAGGACGTTCTTTCTTCCCATTCCCCGCGCATCCTTTCCTGATAGTTCAGGCCGTCCACGGGACGGTTGGCCCACAGCCCGAAGGCTTCCTGCCTTTGGGCCTGGCGGTACGGCTCCAGAGATTTCGAGATGGCACGGCGCACGAACTCGGCACGCGAAATGGCCAGGGTTTTGACTACCCCGTTGAGAAGGTCTAGATCCTCTGCCGGAATATCCACAAGCGTGCGCATATCGAACTCCTTTGATATACAACCATGATACCACATTTCAATCCGGCCCGTTCTGATGCGAAAGCGCTGGTCCCCGACCCCTGTTATCCTTTCCGAGTGAACCACATCCGCCGCATCGGGCAATTGCGCCGCCGCATGACCAAAGCCGGGCTCCCGGGGCTGCTGGTTACGCATCCCCCCGACGTTCGCTATCTGTGCGGATTTACAGGGTCCAGCGCGGCGCTGGCTGTGACCCGTCGGACGGTGCGGCTGTTTACAGACGGGCGCTATGCGGCGCAGGCGGCGGACGAGGTCCAGGTTGCGCAGGTCGAGATCGTCTCCAGCTCACCGGCTGTGGCTGCCGTGGAGTGGCTGGCCGCGCAGCACGGCGTGGAGTTTGCCGGATTCGACCCTGCCTGGACTACCGTGGCTGAGTTGGCGCGGTGGAAGACGGCGCTGCCGTCGCGTTTGCGCCGGAGCTTTTTGCCCGCGCTGGCATGCCCGCTGGTGGAAGCTTTGCGGTTGGTGAAGGACGAAGACGAGTTGGCCCTGATGGCGGAGGCGGCGCTGGTGGGCTGCAAGCTGTTTGACCACATCCTGGGCTTCATCCGGCCCGGCATCGAGGAGACCGAAGTGGCAGCGGAGCTGGAGCACAGGGCCAGGCTGCTGGGCGCGGAGGGCATGTCGTTTGAGACCATCGTCGCCTCGGGCGTGCGGTCGGCTCTGCCGCACGGGCGGGCCACCAGTACTCCACTGCCGCGCAAAGGCTTCCTGACCCTCGACTTCGGTATAATCCACAAAGGTTATTGCTCGGATATGACCCGAACTGTCTACCTGGGAAAGCCCAGGGCCAAAGAGCGGGAGGCATACGAGGCAGTGCTCGAAGCGCAGGAGGCCGGAGTGGAGGCAGTGCGCCCCGGCGCAAGCTGCGGGGAGGTGGACGAGGCCGCCCGCGGCGTCTTGCGGAGAGCGGGTTTAGCGGAGGCATTCTCCCACTCCACCGGCCATGGAGTCGGGCTGGAGATTCACGAGCCGCCACGGATCGGCGCCGGACAGACAACCAGGCTGCTGGCGGGCATGGTTGTGACCATAGAGCCGGGAATCTATCTGGCGGGTCAATTCGGCATTCGAATCGAGGACATGGTGGCTGTAACGCGAACCGGAGGGCAGGTGCTGACCCCCGCACCGAAAGCTCTCATCGAACTTTGATTGAACCCGTCCCACCCGCACGTGGGAGAGTTAGGGAACGAATGAAACCCCAAGATATCGAGGATCTGAAACAACTGATTGAATTCCTGAAGGAACATCAGGTTGCCGAGTTTGAGGTGGACCGGGGCGACCTGAAGATCCGGCTCAAGTTCAGCCAGCCGGAGACTGCAGGGGCAGGGCTGGGGGATCTGGCCCGCCTGCTGGCGTCGGCTCCCCAGGGCGTAGCCCAGGCGGCTGCCGCACAGACGGCAAGCGCAGATGACGCGGCATTGCCGGCAGCAGCAGAGGTTCCCGCGGACCCCGATGCGGGGCTGCACCTGGTCAAGTCGCCGATCGTCGGCACCTACTTTGGCTCGCCTTCGCCGGGCGCCGCGCCGTTTGTCTCCCCTGGCGATCACGTGGACAAGGGCCAGGTGATCTGCATCGTCGAAGCCATGAAGCTGATGAACGAGATCGAATCCGACGCCTCCGGCGAGATCGTCAAGTGCTTTGTATCCAACGGCCAGCCCATCGAGTTTGGGCAGCCTCTGTTTTCCGTCCGGCTGGGCTGAGAAAGGCAGCGGCTCAAAGGGTCCTGAATGTTTCGTAAGGTATTGGTTGCCAATCGGGGTGAAATCGCGCTGCGGGTTGTGAACGCCTGCCGTGAACTGGGCATTCGCACGGTCGCCGTCTACAGCGAGGCGGACCGCAACGCGCTGCACGTTCGTTTTGCCGACGAGGCTATTTGCATCGGCCCTCCGCGCCTGGCGGACAGCTATCTGAACGTGCCGGCGGTCATCTCCGCCGCCGAGATCGCCGATGTGGAAGCGATTCATCCCGGCTATGGGCTGCTGAGCGAGAACGCCAACTTCGCCGAGGTCTGCCGCGCCTCGAACATCAAGTTCATCGGCCCTCCGCCTGAGGTCACGCGCCTGATGGGCGAGAAGGAAAAGGCCCGTCAGGCGATGAAGAGAGCCAAGGTGCCCATTCTGCCCGGCTCCGATGGCGTGATTGCCACCGCCGAGGAGGCGGAAGCGTGGGCCAGGAAAGTGGGCTACCCGGTGTTCCTGAAGGCCAAGGCAGGCGGCGGCGGGCGCGGCATGAGAATCGTGCGCACCGCGGAGGAGTTGCCCCACCTCTTCCAGGCGGCCTACAGCGAGGCAGCCAACGCCTTTGGCAACGGCGAACTGTACCTGGAAAAGTACATCGAGCGGCCGCGGCACATCGAGTTCCAGGTGCTGGCCGATGAGCACGGCCATGTGGTCTCGCTCTTTGAGCGCGAGTGTTCGATCCAGCGCCGCCACCAGAAGATGATCGAAGAGGCTCCTTCGTTGCAGGTGACGCCCCGGCTGCGGGAGGAACTGGGCCGCACCCTGTGCCGCTGCCTGGCGGAGATCGGCTACCAGAATGCAGGCACCGTCGAGTTCCTGATGGATGAGAACAGGCAGCTCTACTTCATCGAGATGAACACCCGCATCCAGGTGGAGCACCCGATTACCGAG
The DNA here is from genome assembly GCA_049509995.1 of Occallatibacter sp. Lineage (GTDB taxonomy): Bacteria > Acidobacteriota > Terriglobia > Terriglobales > Acidobacteriaceae > Telmatobacter. Next base: position 28,190 of record JBEKZJ010000006.1, read on the forward strand.
GTAATCACCGGCGTCGACCTGGTGAAGGCGCAGTTGCGAATCGCCTCCGGGGAACGGCTGAACGCAATTCTGCCCCCCAGGCTTGAGATTCGCGGCCACGCGATCGAATGCCGTATCAACGCCGAGCATCCGCAGAAGTTCACTCCTTCGGCGGGCCAGATCACCGCCTTCCACGTGCCTGGCGGCAACGGCGTGCGGGTGGATACGGCGCAGTATGCCGAGAGCGTGGTTCCGCCTTACTACGACTCGTTGATTGCCAAGCTGATCGTGCACGGGGTAGACCGCGCCGAGGCGATTGCCAAGATGGAGCGCGCGCTGAGCCAGTTTGTGGTGCAGGGAATCGAGACCTCGATCACTCTGCACCAGGAGATCTTTGCCGACGCCGGCTTCCGCGCCGGGGAATTCGACACTGGGTTCATGGAGCGGTTTCTGGCGAAGAGAGCGGAGTAGAACCAGAATCTACGGCGCCGGATTGAGCTTCAATCCGACCGCTTGCGCCATCTTTCTCTGGTGCAGATCGAAAGTGTAGAGGCTGGACGCGCCCAGTTCGAGCGCGGCCGCAATGTGGAGCAGGTCCCCAGTGCGCGTGCCGACCTTTGGAGTCACCTGACGAGACAATTGCCGGGCGCGTTCGAATGCCGGCTCCGGCAAAGGCCGCCAGGCGAAGGGCTGTGGAAAACTTTATCGCTTTTTCTTCGCCTGTTCATGGTGATTTCGGGTATGCTTGTTTCGCAACATAGGAGGTTGCACGATGGAGATTCAAAAGGAATTGATTGCCGAGTACGACCGGGAGGCCACCAGGACACGCAAGATTCTCGAGGCGATCCCGGCAGATGCCGATTTCACCTGGAAACCCCACACCAAGTCCATGAGCCTGGGCCAGTTGGCCGGGCATGTTTCAGACACTGCCGGGGAGTGGGCGATTCACACCCTGACCACTGACAAGCTGGAGTTCCCGGCAGATCACAAATTTGAGCCGTACGTCCCGGCGTCCAGGGAGGCGATGCTGGAGAAGTACGACAAGCAGGTTGCCGAGGTCAAGGAGGCGCTCAAGAGTCTTGTGCCGGAGAAGTGGGACGAGAACTGGAAGTTTGTGGCTGGTGGCCAAGCCTGGATCAACGAATCGAAGTACGAAGTCTGGCGCACCTGGGTACTCAACCACCTGATTCACCACAGGGCGCAGTTGGGGGTTTTCCTGCGGCTGCTGGACAAGCCCATCCCCGGTACGTATGGGCCGTCGGCGGACGAGATGTAGGGACGTCAGGGAGCAGGGAGCAGGGAACAGGGAACAGGGAGCAGGGAACAGGGAACAGGGAACAGGGAACAGGGAACGGGGACAGAAACATCCGTGCTGCTTCGGCCATTGGCGATTCCCTGGCTCAGTTGGCCTTGATCGACGATTGCGGATCACTGGCCCCGGATAACTGTCCCCTGCTCCCTGCTCCCTGCTCCCTGATCGACTACCCTAGTTGCATGACCCATTCTCTTCCCAAGATCTACCCTATCCTGGATGCTTCGATCCTGCCAGCGGCCGGCCGCGGGGAGTTCCTGCGCAGGCTGAGCGATTCGTTGGCCGAGGCCGGGGTGACGCTGCTTGAATACCGCAACAAGACCGGAGCAGATGCCGAGGTGCTGGCCGATGCCGGGATCCTGCGCATTGCTTTGGCTGCTCAAAAGGTGAAGTTGATTCTCGATGATCGCGTCGATCTTGTTGAACAGACGCGATTTGATGGGGTACACGTGGACGCTGGCGACGTGACGCCCGTCGAGGCGCGGCGGCGGCTGGGTCCGGGCCGCATTGTGGGCACGTTTGGCGGCGGCGAGGCGCTGGTCGAGGGCATTTTGCAGGCCCCGGTGGACTATCTTTCCATTGGGCCGGTTTATTCGACCAGGACCAAGCAGACCTCGAAGGCGCCGATCGGAGTGGAAGGCGTGCGGCGGCTGCGGGCGAAGGCCGGAGCTGGGCCGGTGCTGGTGGCTGTGGGCGGCATTACGCTGGGCACGGCGGCAGCGGTGCTGGCGGCCGGAGCCGATGTGGTGGCCGTCTCGGAGGCGTTGTTTCGGCAGCCAGACCCGGCGGCGGAATTTCGCAGATGGGTGGCCGAGCTGGGCTGAGCGGGAGGGTCCGCATGATCAAGGCCAGCAGTGGCGAATGTGGCTTCGAGGTTTCCCACCCTTTCGCCAGGAAGAAGGCGAAAGGATGGGGCACCCAGCTCCACCCCAACGAGGAAGGCCTGTGGTTGCGGACACCGGCCCAGCCGATCGGGCGGGTGTGCCGCCGGTCCTCAAGAAAACCGGGTGCACACGGCAAAAACAGGCCAAATCGGCGAGATTGAAGAAAACTAAAGACATCGGCGCAAAAATCCGTTAAAACTTTCTTTAAGTGACGACCCCAGATCTCGCTCCCATCCCTGAGTCCGAAGTTCCACCCAACGCTCCCCGGCTGGTGCAGAGTCTCGGCCTTTTCAGCGCGACAGCGCTGGTGATCGGGTCGATGATCGGGTCCGGCATCTTCATCGTCGAGGCGGACATCGCCCGAGGCACCGACTCCCCGGCGCTCTACCTGGGCGCATGGGTGGTTACGGCCGTTCTGACCATGATCGGCGCGCTCAGTTACGGCGAGCTGGCGGCCATGATGCCCAGGGCAGGGGGGCAGTACGTTTACCTGCGCGAGTCGCTGGGGCCGCTGTGGGGCTTTCTCTATGGCTGGACGCTGTTCCTGGTGATCCAGACGGGGACCATCGCGGCGGTCTGCGTGGCCTTCGGGAAGTTTCTCGGGGTGTTCTTTCCCACCATCTCGACGACCCACTGGCTCCTGCACATCACCCATGTTCCCGCGCTCAGGGTTGGGCCCATGGTGCTGGGGAACATGGAGATCGGGGTTAACACGGCCAACCTGACGGGCATCGTGGTGGTTTTCTTTCTGGCCATCGTGAACATCTTTGGCGTGAAGCTGGGCGCGATCATCCAGGACGTCTTCACGTCGGCCAAGGCGCTGTCGCTCGCCGGCCTGATTCTGCTGGCATTTACGGTGGGGCGGAATGCGACGGCGTGGGAGGCGAACTTCGGCCCCGGCTGGAGCCAGTTCTGGAAGAATGCCGGGTGGAGTTCGCTGCATCCGGTCGAGGTGGGGATCGGCGGGCCCATCGTGCTGGTGAACCTGGCGGTGATTCTGGCGGTGGTGCAGGTGGGGTCGCTGTTTTCCGCCGACTCCTGGAACAACGTCACCTTTACGGCCGGCGAGATCAAGAATCCCAAGCGGAATATTCCGCTGTCGCTGGTGCTGGGCACGGGATTCGTGCTGACGGTTTATTTTCTGGCCTCGCTGGGCTACATCCTGGTGCTGCCCCTGCACGGCGACCCCAACGGGGCCACGGTGCTGGCGCGGGGCGTGCAGTATGCGGCCGAGGATCGCGTGGGCACGGCAGCCCTGGAGCAGATCTTTCACTCTAGCGGCGCCTGGCTGATGGCCGGGGCGATCCTGGTTTCGACCTTCGGCTGCGCCAATGGACTGACATTGGCCGGGGCGCGCGTCTACTACGCCATGAGCCGGGACGGGCTGTTCTTCAAGTCGGTGGGCAAGCTGCATCCGCGCTTCAAGACTCCAGTCGCGGGCTTGCTGGTGCAGGCCACCTGGGCCACGCTGCTGTGCCTCTCGGGCTCCTACAGCCAGTTGCTGGACTACATCATCTTCGCGGTGCTGGTGTTTTACATCCTGACCATCGGCGGCCTGTTTGTGCTGCGGTTCAAGCGGCCGGATGCGCCGCGGCCCTACAAGGCGCTGGGCTATCCGGTGCTGCCGGGGCTCTATATCCTGCTTGCGTCCTGGATCTGTATCGTATTATTGCGATACAAGCCCCAGTACACATGGCCGGGCCTGGTTCTGGTATTGCTGGGCATCCCCGTTTATCTCTTCTGGTCGCTGCGGCTAAAGGGCCAAATTCAAGGTGAGTCCAAGTCAAACTGATCTCAACCGCTGAGGAGGAAGAACCTCATCCATGTCCAGGCTGCTTCGTATCAAACCTATCCCACTATGTGGTATGATAACAAACGACTTACAGATTATAAACGACTTAAAGATGTGGGTAAAATGGGTAAAACACACAAGTCGGAACGGTTGCGAAATGGCCCCTTTGGGGGGCCAGCAACCGTAAAGCCTCCGGCTTTGCCGGAGGATACTTACTGCGGCAAATCTCAATCAGCGGAACTCCTGGCGCGGGCTCAGGCGGCATCTACCCGATTACCATCACCGCTGCGAACGGAGCAGGGACCAACGCCACGCAGAGCTTCACGCTGACCGCGAACCAGGGCCTCGCCAGGAGAGAGACCGAGTTCTGGAAGTTTTGCGGCCACGCCGCACAGGGCCAAGATCTCCCGCTGTGGTATCCTGCGGCCGGGTAAATCGCCCTGCCGACCTTGCGGGGCCACGTTTGTGTGCGTGCAAGGAGGACATCTTGCATGAAGATCGAGGAGATGGCCGTTGATGCGACTGGCGGCCCGGATCAAAGGTACTGGTATCGAGTGGGCAGCATTGCCGCAATCGTCCTGGGCATCGGATACATCATTATCTTTCCGCTGTACGCCCGTACCGGAGCTCCGCCGAGCGGTGGCGAGGCCTGGTTCAATTACCTTCCCGGAAAAACGGCACTTTGGTGGGCGATTCTCGCTCTCTCAGTCTTCACTGACTTTCTTTACGTGCCCCTCGCATTGGCCCTATACCTGGCTCTGAAAAAGATCAACAGAAACGCGATGCTTCTGGCGACCGCGTTCATTGGTCTGTTTGTCGTCTTGGACTTGGCAGTCACTTGGTCGCATTACGCGTCAATCCTCGTCCTCTACAGCAAGTACTCTACGGCTACGTCTGATCTTCAGCGGGCGGGTTACCTCGCTGCTGCCAACTATGGGTCCGCTGTGCTGACGTCGCCTCTCGAAGTAGTGTATGCGATCGTGACCCTCTCATTCGGGATCCTGGTGACGGGTGCCGTCATGCTGAGGGGAGTTTTTGATAAAATCACGGCCTTTTTGGCGTTGGCCACAGGGGTTCTTGGGATCGCTGCGCTAACCGGGCTCAGTCTTGCCATCATTGGGAACGCCCTCTTTGCCACGGTCTGGCTTTTTTTCGTTGGCTACAGGCTTTACCGGCTCGCTCAGAATTGACCCAGATGCAGCCCCGAACCGGCCATCGGGACAGAACTTGGTTTTCGGCCTACCGGGAGTCGCCAGCAGGCAAAAAGCAGGGTTAGCGACGGTTTGCCGACAAACCAGGAACAACCTGTTGGCTGGATTCAGGCTGGAACGCGGCTGACTTGATGCTTGCGTCAATAGAAACCCATGCATTCCGGATAGCCCAATCGCGCTGCTGAGTCCAGAATCGCCTGGAATTGCTCCGTACTTTCGGCCAAAGATTAAGGGCGGTTCTCGCGAGACCGCTCAACAGGGGTAGAATACTGGTGGTTCAAATCCGGAAGGGCATTTACTTCCAGAACGCCGCGTCCCCGCGGCAGAAACGGAGCACCATTCAATGATTATCAACCTGCTCGTTATCACGTTCCTCTTGTCGCTCATTCTTGCTTGCCTCGTGGCTTGGGTCTTTCGCAAACCAATCAGTAAAATCATGACCCGCATCATTGGCGATCCGCTTAGCTTCGCATGGGTGCGCTTCATGATGGCCGCTATCGTGGTGGTCGGAGTCGGCGGCGGCGTCCGCCCATGGGACTACGAAAAGTACATCACGCCGGCTAAGGATCAGCCAGTAATCGTTTTGAACTCGGACCGTTGGGTTCTAGAGATCTACCGCACGGTGATTGGAACTGCCCAATCCATAACCTGGATGCTGCTCGTATTCTTTGTCTTTGCGGTCATCGCTTACGTACTCCTGCGCGGGGCAGAGTTAAGACAGACGAAACCGCTTTAGCGAGCTTAGGGCTGGATGAGTCCGATTCGGGACCGGAGGATGGAACATTTATTTAGTCCGCTTTCGGCCTTTCTTCAAAGCCAGGCGCATCTCACTGAGGCGTCCCGAAGAACCGCCTTGCTGCGTTTTCCGTCGGCATCGCGACTGGAATCTTAGGGAATAGATGATCGCAGTTGCAATGGGCGTTTCACGGTACGAATCGCCTGGCCGGTATCGTTTCTTCAGATGACCGGGTAGCTCTCCACGGCGCATGGGACTCGATGAGTCAGGCTTCGATGGGCAACGGACAGATGAAGATGTCGGAGAACGGCAGCGCATCACAAGAGGAATTCGAGGCTGCAGAGAGTTCTGGACGGGGCCCTGCGCGCTATTCAACGCGCAGAGCCTGGACGGGGTTGATGGACGCGGCGCGGCAAGCGGGGATCAAACCCGCAATGCAAGCGGCGAGAGCCAGCACGCCGATGGCTCCCGCCATCACGGTTGTGTTGACGCTGGTGATCTCGTACAGCTGCGATTTGACGTAACGCACACAGAAGATCGCGACGGGAATGCCGATGGCTAGCCCGATGAGGGCCTGCAGCATGGCTCCGCGCATGACCATGCCGATGACACGGGCACGCGCGGCTCCGAGGGCCATGCGGATACCAATCTCTGGCGTGCGGCGGACGACGGTGTACGCGGTGACGCCGTAGAGGCCAATGGCGGCGAGCAGAAGCGCCAGCAGGCCGAAGAGCGAAGTGAGGCGCGCGATGAGGCGCTCCTGGATAAAGCGGTCGTCAATCTGCTGCTGGAAGGTCTGGAACTTCACGATGGACAAATTGGGGTTGATGCTCGTCAGCGTATCGGCGACGGTCTTTTCAAAACCGGGGATGGGATGCGCGGTCTGGATGACCAGGGCTCCGGCGAACATGGATTGGTCTTTGTCGATGTGGTCGTCGGGGTCATTGGGGCTGCCGGCGCGCTGTGTGAGGGGCAGAAAGTACATGGCGTGGTCCTTCCAGTACACGCTTGTATAAGTCGTGTCTTCCACCACGCCGACAATCTCATGCGCTCCATCCGTGCCGGCCTGGCCGGGGCCGGAAAAGCCAAAGCGATGGCCGATCGGGTTGCGGTTGCCGAAGAACGTTTTGACAAATTCCTGGTTGACGACGGCGACGGGCGGCGCATTCAGCGTGTCCTGCGATCTGAATCCGCGACCCATGACGACGTGCGTACCGACGGAGTCGAAGTACTCCGGAGTGCCTTTCACCCAGGAAGCGCCTTTATTGATGTCGGGTTCTCCCTGAACTTTTACTCCTGAACTCCAGTTGTTCTCCTCCATGGGCGTGTAGGTGGAGAGGCCGACTTTGAGAACGCCGGGAATGGCGTGGAAGCGGTCTACGATGGTCTGGTAAAGGGGCTCGACCTCTGTGTTCTTGTAGCCGGCCGCCTGTGGATTGATGTGGGCGATGTAGCGGTCGGTTGCATCGAGCTTCATGTCGACGTTCTGGGCCTTGTTGAGGCTCTCTGCAAAGAGGCCCGCGGCGACGAGAAGCACGAGCGAGAGAGCGGCTTGCAGAACCACAAGCGCGCGCTGGAGGAAGGAGGCTCCGTGGGCGGTGGTGCGGGCGTTGGAGCGCAGGGCTTCGGCGGGTTGAGCGCGCGCGGCCATCAGCGCCGGGGCGAGACCGAAGAGAACCCCCGTAAGGAGCGAAAGCGCAAAGGCAAAGCCGATGACGAGAGGCGAAGGCGAGGCGTTGATCGGCATGTTGTGTTGGTCAGGGAAGGCGAGCGCCAGCAGCGCGTGTGCTCCGAGGTAGGAGATGGCGAGCCCGAGCAGGCCGCCCATGCCGGAAAGAAGCACGCTTTCGGTAAGCAGCTGGCGGACGATGCGGCTGCGCTGCGCGCCGAGGGCCGAGCGGATGGAGAGCTCCGCGCGGCGGCTCATGCCGCGGACGAGCAGAAGATTGGCGATGTTGGCGCAGGCGACGAGAAGGACGAGTGCCGCGATCCATTGCAGAAGCTTCAGGTGGTCCTTGTAGCCGTCCTGCATGTTCTGGATGCCGCCGCCGCCGGGCGTCAGCACAACGTGGGTGCGGGGAAGGACCTTCTGGGCGCGCTGATCGGTAAATGTCTTGAGCGGCGCATATTCCTGTTTGAGGAGCGCACTGGCCTTGGCCTGCAGCGCTGGGATGGAGGTTCCAGACTTGACGCGGCCGATAATGTAAGCCCACTGGGTATCGGGGTCGTTAAAGTACGGCGCCCCGATGATTGGGTCCATCGCGTTCATAGGCAGGAAGTACTTGGGCGGATTGGTGTCGATGCGGTCGCCGTAGAATCCCTTGGGAGCTACGCCGATGACGGTGGCCGGCTTGGTGTTGATGTAAAGGGTGCTGCCGACAACGGTCGGGTCGGCGGCGTAGTCCTGCTGCCATGCGTCGTAGCTCATCACGGCAGTAATGGGCGCGCCCTTCTGGTCGTCAGCGTCCATAAACAGGCGGCCAGCCGCCGGCGAGAGTCCGAAGACGCGGAAGTAGTTACCGGAGACGAAGGTGCCCATGACGGATTTGGCAACGGTCTGCGGGCCCGCACGGCGGACAGTGATGGGACGCCAGGCGTAGCCGGACTCCATGGCCGCAAGCTCTTCAAACTCCGGCAGGCTCTTCTTAAACATGGAATAGGTGTCAGTGGCGAAGAGCGAGTAGTCCCCGTTGTCGTGCCAGCCGCCGTTAACACAGCAATCATCTTCGTCGCCGATGCGGATGAGGGTCTTGGGATCGGTCACAGGCAGGTTATGGAGCAGGATGGCGTTGACCAGCGTAAAGATGGCCGAGTTTGCGCCGATGCCGAGGGCCAGCGTCAAGAGCGCGGTGATGGTAAAGCCCGGCGTCTTGCGCAACTGGCGAATTGCGTAGGTAAGATCCTGGATCAAAACCCTCATGCAGCCCTCCGTACACAATGGTGTGCTTCATCGAGCAGCACGTTGCTTGCCATCTGATGATCAATCTAACATGCTTAATTGCAGATAGATACCGCTTTCTCCTGGAGCGCCCGAAGGGCTCTGGTGTCCGGAAGCGAGAAGGCGTGTTCGAATCTGAACAGCGAGCGTTGCGAGCGCGAATGGAGAACGCTTCTTGAGGCAGCGGGCCTCATCCTGACCGGAGTATACCCGGTTGGAGGCGGCAATCTGATGGTTCGAAACGTCGGGATACTCGATGCAAGACCGGCTTAGGGACAATCGTGCGTAGGGGTCCGCACACGGCGGTTCGAGAGGTTAGAGCTCACACAGAGCTGGGAAGTGAAGTGATGTCGAGCGGCTCAGTTGGGGACGGGGCCGCTCAAACCACCGGGGACTTGCGACGCCGGGCAGAGAAGAGTCGCGAGCAGCACCGCCAGGGCTTGGCGGACGTCCTCCTCTGCGATGGACCGCCTCTCTTCTGCGGCCTTTTTCACGACGTGACAGACATAGGAATCACAAAAGACCATCGACCATTCGGCTGGTATCAAGGCGGCTTGCCCGTGACCGTCGAGGTGCACGCCGGAAGGCGCAGGAAGATTGTCCGCAAAGCGGATCCGCTCGGTAATTGGGGCACACTTCATCTGACTGGGCAAAGAGGATTCAACCTGCTTGAGAAGCTTCCGGGCCGCCAGTGCAAAATTTTCGGGGACCAACTCCAAAAGAATGATATCGGCGCTGTCTACGCTGATACGTTGCCCGATCAAGGGGTCCTGGGAGTTCCTCGCCCGCGCGTATGCGATGCTTGCGGCGCGGGCTAGGTCACGATCAACGTCATCGAGGTGTTGCGGGCTGGGAGCCATGCGAGCGTAGTATCGATATCTGGCCAAATAGGAAAGCTCCGCCTCCGTTCCTCGAAAATGCTCATAGTGATAGAGGAGATCTTCTTCAAGCGCCGCGAGCCCTCGGGCCCGTGCGAGCGTGGCATACCACTTGAATGCTTTGTGCAGGTACCAGCCGCGTGTCTTGAAAAGACGGTATTCCTCTGAACCTTCACCGAAGATATTGAAGCTCAGTTGGTTGAACATCTCGATATAGTCTGCCCGCTGCTGTGCGATCACATCAGACCACAGCAGATTGGCCGATTCCAGGTGCTCATCCAGGGAGCCCTCAGGAAAATAGGCGAAGTGGGGAGAGTAGCCACCATCACGATGGATATTTCCCCGGACAAACCCGGGCTTCATGGCTATCAGAAAGAAATGAAACCCGTGAACCTCCGCAGTCCGCTGGTCGCGCAGTTGTACCTGAGCCAGTCCTTGCACATCCTTCCCCCCCAACAGCGGAAAGAGTTCGTGTTTGTGAAGCTCTTCCGTCAGGATCTGCTCCAGGTATGACTTGAAGCCGGAAGCATGGCCGATCTCGGGAGGCAAAAAGATTCGCCAATCGAGATCGCGTATGTAATCCCAATCCACCTGCCCCCAGCGGCTGACGCTCAAGCCCAGGCTTCCGTAAGGGGAAATTGGCGTTTTCCCCACATAGTCCAAAAGATGTGGGCTCGTATGAGCGTAAGCACGAAGAGTCTCATCTACAACAATGCGGACCAAAGGAGCCAGCGCAACGTCCTGGGAACCTCCGAATCGTTCCTTAGGCAACAGAAAAGGTTCCGCGCTGATCAGGTTGCGATGTGCCGCAACGAGAGGTTGAATCCGCAAGCCCCGAAAGGACAAGCTCTCTGCTGCGTTTGGGAAGAGGAATTCCAGTGCTCCGAGAAGAAGGGGATTTCGGGAGCAAACAGCGCGGAGAGTTTCCTGCACGATCGATGCTTTGCTTTTCGCGGGAGGTTGGCGCGTAACCATGGCTTTCCTGTCGAGCGGCTATTCAAAATTGTAGCCTTCTGAGGCGCACTTGTTCTGTCCGGTTTACGGTCCTCCATGGCAGGTTCTAGTCAACAGGGCAACCCCTCCGTCGACAGTGAGCGATGCTCTGCCATGCAAGGCAGCGGACCACGGCTCGCTGTATTCACGCAAGCGAGGGGAAGCAGATAGAGGCTCAACGCCTGTCTCTGAATGAAATCAAGCGCCGCAAGAACTGGCAGAACACAACTCCCGGACCAGAAGCTCGAACTGCGCTTGGGTGAGCGGTATCGTTCTCTTCGGATTGCTCTGGATTCTTCCCTTCGACAGGGTGGGGTTCCAGGCGATCTTGCGCAGTCCGGTGGCCCACTTGAAGAACGCCTTCAGCCGCATCTGCATCTGCTGCTGCGTGATGGGGCCGATCCTGCCGTCCGGGTGGGCGGCGTCGAGACCCCACTCGGAGCCCCACAGGTCGAGGTGATCGGGGGTTACGTCCTGGAGGGCCGCGATCGAGTTTCTCTGCGCTCAGCGGGTGACTTTCCCGACGAACGCCTTGTATGATCTGGAGGTTGAGTACGTTTGCGCCTTGAGTCCCCGCACCCATTGTTCCAGGGCATCTTTGACGGTCACGGGCCCCCCATGCAGGTTTCGCGCCGTATCCAGGCCGGCCAGCCTCCGTTTCTCGGTCTCCACCGGATCGAGACGCAGCCGCTCCTTCATGGCGGCGGCCTCGGCATCCTTCCAGGTGCGGGTGTTGGCGGTCATGCGGCGGCCCTTGCCATTCTCGTAGATATAGAGCCACTTGGTGCATGCGCAGTCCTTTCCCCGGTAGTAGCGGTCCTGGGCGTGGCGGCAGTCGGCGGCGTGGCGGGTGAAGACGGTGACGGTGGTGGTGGGGTTCAGCTTGGGCGGCATGAGGTTCTTTCCTCTGCTTCCAGCATGGGCTCAAACCGGTTTTGGTACAAAAGTGGTACAATTCTGGCGCAGGAAGTTGGTAAACATGAGTAAACAAATGGGTTACGGGAATCTACTACGTATCAAACCCATGTCGATGCTCTCGCGAGAGGCGGGTGAAACGGGCGAACACACACTCCGGCGTTCATTGGGCGCAACCAACCTGATCACTCTGGGCATAGGCGCAATCATCGGCGCGGGCATCTTTGTGCTGACCGGGCAGGCGGCGGCCAAGCACGCCGGCCCGGCCGTGGCGCTGAGCTTTGTGCTGGCCGGCATCACGTGCGCCTTTGCGGGACTGTGCTACGCGGAGTTTGCCTCCATCATTCCCATCGCCGGCTCGGCTTACACCTATGGGTATGCCACGCTGGGCGAGTTTGTGGCCTGGATCATCGGCTGGGACCTGGGTCTGGAGTACGGCTTTGGCGCGGCTACGGTGGCTTCCGGCTGGTCAGGGTACTTCAACAGCCTGCTGCAGCAGTTGCATATCTACATGCCGCCGCGACTGACGGCTACGCCGGGCACGGTGCTGGTCTTCTTTCAGGAGAAGTGGCTGCCGCTGACCTCGCTGCCGCCGGGAACGGAAGCGGCCGGGCTGCCGCACGTGACAGCGCTGTTCAACCTGGTGGCCATCCTGGCGATCCTGGCGGTGACCACGGTTCTGGTGATCGGCATCAAGGAATCGGCCAACCTGAACACCGCGATTGTGTTCATCAAGTTGAGCGTCGTTGGCGTCTTCCTGGTTCTGGGAGTCTATTTTCTCATTCGTCATCCGCAGTTGGCCTGGGCCAACTGGCACCCTTATCTTCCTCCCCCCGACGGGCATGGCAATTTCGGCTGGCACGGCATTGCCACGGGTGCGGCTTCCATCTTCTTCGCCTACATCGGCTTTGACGCCGTCTCCACGGCAGCGCAGGAAGCGAAGAATCCGCAAAAGGATATGCCGCTCGGCATCCTCGGTTCGCTGGTGATCTGCACTATTCTCTATATCCTGGTTTCCACGGTGCTGACCGGCCTGGTGAACTACAAGGCGCTGAACGTGGCCGATCCGGTGGCGCTGGGCATCGATGCAACCGGCGTCAGCTGGGGTTCGCTGCTGGTCAAAGTGGGCGCGGTCTTCGGCTTGGGCACCGTGATGCTGGTCATGCTGCTGGGCCAGTCGCGGGTCTTCTTCTCCATGTCCAGGGACGGGCTTTTGCCGAAGTGGGCCTCGACCATCCATCCCCGGTTTCGCACGCCGTGGATCTCGACTATCGCTGTGGGCGCGGTGGTGGCCATCCTGCCGGCCTTTCTTCCCGTTGCGCGGCTCGCCGAACTGGTGAACATCGGCACGCTGCTGGCCTTCACCATTGTTTGTGCCGGAGTATGGGTTTTGCGGGTGCGGCATCCCGATCTGCACCGGCCCTTCAAGACGCCGTTTGTTCCGCTGGTGCCGATTCTGGGGATCATCACCGCCGTATACCTGATGATCAACCTCCCGCTCATTACCTGGACGGTGATGGTGGGCTGGCTACTGGTCGGGTTGCTGATCTATTTCTTCTACTCGATCAAACACAGCGCGGTGCAAAAGCTGGCCAGCGCGGCTGAGGGCGACTGAGCGGGCAAAGACAGGCGGTAGCGCAGAACGGCCTCCACCGGGAGGCCGTTCTGCATTTTTCGGACTCAATTCCTGTTCAGACGGCAGTGTCCTAATTCGGTTTATCGGTTATCTCGTACTCGGTATTTTTCTGGCGCAAGTCTTGCTGCCACCATCCATTCGTGAAGACTCCATCGGCCTGCTCGGAATTCAACCCCTCTCTTTCGTCGATAGACCATATGTATCCGAAATCCCTGTGAAGTCGCTTGCCCATGGTTTCGTATTCGACAAACCCATAAAGGTAAATTTTCAGGTTTCCGGTGGCGATTCTATACCTAAACCCGTTGAGGTCGAAGGGAATATGCTCAAACCAGAACGAAACATAAATAGGATTTCCAGATACATCAATAACATTGGAGGGGAGCGTGAATTCGTCCGGATCGGGAGAAGTCAATGGCCACTGGTGCGAGGGTACAACGGAAAATCTTCCGGCGCTGAAAATGATGTAACCCTTAGAATGTCCAATATTTGTAAGCTCTATAGAAGTCGAGAGATGAAAGAACCCTTCATCTCCATGGAGGCTAATCTGCTGAGGGGACAGATTGAGTTTAGCTCGCTCTCTCTGGAATGTGCTCTCCAGTTGCCTTCCGAGCAAATCGGTCTGACGCCTCAATTGTTCGGTTTGTTTTTCAATGTTTCTCAGCGTCCAGTAAGCCATCCCGCCAGCCCAGATGCCAACAAGAGCAAGGCACCAGTTTGGGATGGTTGCAGGCCAGTACAGTTCGCGCCATGGATACTCGTAAGGCTTGGGTGTGGAATCCTTTTTCTGATCGGAGACAGCCTGCTGGCCGTGGATGCTAGGCGAAGGGACTGGCTGCGAAACACTGGCGCGGCTTTCGCCCCACTGGGGTTTCTGATTCTGATGGCTCCCATCCCCTGGGACTTGGGACCATGCCCCGACACCCCCCAAGAGCAAACCAAATATCGCCAAACGTTTCAGCATGATGCCGGAAATGTATCACATAAAGAAGGCACACATGCTCTTTTTGCAGTAGCAGCGCCAGTCGATATTTCCGGTTTATGGTTGATGACAAGGTACATCACATTTTTTTCAAACCATGGACTGGAACTGTGGTCATCATCTTTGAATAATGTTGTGGATTCCAAATTAGGGCTCTACCGTTCAGACTCAATACTTGCAATTCTTGCCAGAATTGGACTAAACTAAGTGGACTTAGTTTACTTGGAGGCGTAATGCGGACCATCAACATTCACGAGGCAAAGACTCACCTCTCGCGGCTGGTCGATGAGGCTGTGCAGGGCGATTCTTTTGTGATCGCCAAAAGGGGAAAGGGACTTGTGCAGGTCATTCGGCTAGGCGCGCCCGAGGCCCCTGCCAAGCGGAGGCTGGGCTTCATGAAGGGGATGTACACCATTCCAGACAACTTCGAGGAGATCGACAGGGAGTTGGATAAAGAAGTCGAGAAGCTGATGCTTGGTGAGGACGAGGAATGAGATTTCTTCTCGATACTCAGTTTGTTATCTGGGTCCCGATCGACGACCATCGCATCAGTCGGCAAGCTCGCATAACCTTGAACGATCCGGCAAACCAGTTTGTCTTCAGCGTATCGAGCATCTGGGAGATCGCAATCAAGAGGGCCTTGCGACGGCGGGACTTTCAGTTTGACCCGCGAGAGGTTCGACGGCTGCTGATTGAGAATGGCTATGAGGAACTAACCTTGCAGAGCCGGCACGTAGTTGCCGTGGACTCGATGGCGCCCATACACAAAGATCCCTTCGACCGCATCCTGATCGCTCAGGCTATGGTCGAAGGAATCACTTTGTTGACGGCTGACCCGGTGATAGCCCAATATCCTGGGCCCATCCGGAAAGTCTGAGGATTTCGCTTACGCCGTCGTTTTGGCGCAGAACTCGTCGAAGGCGCGGACCAGTTGGCCGGCGATCTGCGGGGCGGTGGACTGCTCGATGACGGATCGCTGCATCAGGTAGACGAGCTTTCCGTCGCGCAGGATGGCCACGGCGGGGGAGCTGGGCGGGTGGCCTTCGAAGTAGCTGCGGGCGCGCTCGGTGGCCTCGCGGTCCTGGCCGGCAAAGACGGTGATTTTTTGATCGGGCAGGTTGGCGGAGTTGGCGAGGGCCAGGCGCACACCGGGGCGCATCTTGCCTGCCGCGCAACCGCAAATCGAGTTGACCACCAACATGGTTGTGCCCGGCTGGGCCAGCGCCGCGTCCACATCCTCGGCGGTACGGGTTTCCTTGATTCCGGCGCGCAGCAGTTCTTCGCGCATGGGAATTACCATCAGTTCTGGGTACATGTTTGCCTCCGGCAGGGAAAGTTGCCTGCAACCATTCTATCGTGAGACCCCGAGGTGTAGGCTTTATCCGATGCGGATGGAAGAAAACAAGCTGCTTGCGCCCTTCACGACCTTTGGCATCGGGGGCCCGGCGCGCTGGTTTGTCGAGGCCGGCAGCGAAGACGAGATCGTTGAGGCGACCGGGTGGGCGCGGCAGCGTGGGCTGAAGCTGTTTGTGCTGGGGGGCGGCAGCAACCTGCTGGTGGCCGACGCGGGGTTCGACGGCCTGGTGCTGCGGGTGGGATTGCGCGGGATTGCCGTTGCTGAGACGGCGGAGGATCCGGGGCAGGCAGGCGAGGTGGGCCAGAGAATCTATCAGGCTGCCGCGGGCGAGGATTGGGACGGCTTTGTGGAGCGTACGGCGGAGGACAACTGCGCGGGCGTGGAGTGCCTGGCGGGCATTCCGGGCACGGTGGGCGGAACTCCTGTGCAGAATGTGGGCGCGTATGGGCAGGAGGTTGCGCCGGCGATCGAGCGGGTGCGGGCTTTTGATCTGGAGGAGCGGGCGTTCGTCGAGTTTTCCGCGGCGGAGTGCGGCTTTGGTTACCGGCGCAGCCGGTTCAACTCGGCCGACCGCGGGCGCTTTATCGTGACCCGCGTGGACTACCGGCTGACTGTGGGCGGCGCGCCGACGCTGCGCTATGCGGACCTGCAACGGGCTCTTGCGGAGCGCGGAAACGAGGGCGGCAAACCCAGCCTGGCTGAGGTGGCGGCGGTGGTGCGGCGGGTTCGGCAGTCCAAGGGGATGCTACTGGTTGAAGGCGATCCCGATTGCCGCAGCGCGGGCAGCTTTTTCAAGAATCCGGTGGTGAACGAGGAACAGGTGCGGCAGATTGCGGGGGTGAGTGAAAAGGAGCCGCCGCGTTTTCAGGCTGGGCCGGGGCAGGTGAAGCTGCCGGCGGCGTGGCTGATCGAACAGGCCGGCTTTGCAAAGGGGTATGCGCTGGGCGCCGCCGGGGTCTCGCCGCGGCATACGCTGGCGCTGGTCAATCGCGGCGGGGCGAGCGCGGCGGAGATTCTTGCCCTCGCCGGCCAGATCAGCACTGCCGTTGAAGCACATTTTGGCATTCGGCTGGAGATGGAGCCGGTGATGGTGGGGTTCTAACTTGCGGCTTTAGAATGATTGGATAGCTCAACAGGGGTTCAAGCACTGTGGCGGTGTAAATGTGAACGTACCATCTTTGGCTCGATTCTTCCGGCAGCAAGTCCTTTACATCGCTATCGCCGCCGTTGCCGCCGCCATTTTCTGGGCCATCGGACAGCAGATCAATCCCGCGACGGTTCTGCTGTATTCTCTGTGCATCGGGAATCTCGTCTCGCCCGCAATAGGTCGTTTGGAGTTCCTTTATTGGCAAAAGCCATTTCCTTACAACCTGCTGATTTTCCTGCCCGTCCTACTTGTGCTGACGGTCCCTGTTTACCTGATTTCGAGTGCGGTTGTGTGGTTGATTGCTCCGCCTACTCCGCAGACGCTTTCTCATCTCATTAGAACAGGATGGAAGTTTCCGTTCCTGGTCACATTCGTCTTCGGCCTTGTCTCGTTTCTGTACCACAGCACGAGAGAGCGGCTGGAGCGGCGTAACTTCGAGCTCCAGCAAACAGTGGAACGCGGCACTGCCCGGCTTGAAATGCAAGAGCAGGAATTGGAGCGCGCCCGGGAGATACAGCAGTCGCTGCTTCCGAAAAAGATTCCGCAGCTTCCGGGATTCGAGGTTGCAGGAGCGTGGCAGCCCGCCAGCACGGTGAGCGGAGATTACTACGACGTGCTCCGGCTGGGCGATCATCGACTCGGAATCTGCATTGCCGACGTAGTCGGAAAAGGTGTATCCGCTGCTCTGCTGATGGCCAATGTGCAGGCCGCGGTACGCGCGTTTGCGGGCGACTCGGAAAGCCCGGCCCAGGTGTGCGCCAAAGTCAACAGCTTGTTGCACGAGAACACCGCGACGGGAAAATTCGTGACCTTCCTTTATGGAATTCTCGATGGCGAAACGCATACGTTCCAGTACTGCAACGCCGGGCACCTTTACCCAATTCTTGTCTCCGGCGGCTCCGCGCGGATGCTCGAACAGGGCGGTGCGGTGCTCGGTGTCTTCCCCGATTGGATCTATGAAGACTCGTCTGTCGAGTTGAGGACAGGGGACCGCTTGCTGCTGTTCACCGACGGCATCACGGAGGCGTCGGATGCGGAGGGGCGGGAGTTTGAAGAAACCAGCATCGCAACATTCGCAAAGGCCAACAGCACACTCTCCGCAAAGGAGTTGAATAGCCGGCTGCTGGCGAAGGTCACGGCCTTTTGCGGCGCGCACTTCCGGGACGACGCTACTCTGCTGGTTATCGCCGCGGACTAGGACAACAACATACTTGGCTCACCATATTGCTCTTGTGGGTCTTGCGCTTCTTCCCAGAGCCTGAAAGCATGACGGTATGCCAGAACTGGTACAAATCGGTGTTGAGCCCTCGAAGCCTGCCGCCGCTTGTGCTCTGAAGGCCCCACCCCGAACTCAGGTCTTCTGGCTTCAGGGCGTCACACTGGCATGGATGCTCGTGGAGTTCGGCGTATCCGCGTATGCGGCGATCACGGCACACAGCCCCGCAATGCTGGCCTTTGGTTCCGATAGCCTTGTAGAGCTTATGTCCGCCGCTGTGGTGCTTTTGCAGTGGGTTCCAAGCGTGTCGATTTCGGAACGCGAGGCGACCCGCACAGCCTCAGTGTTGCTGTTCGTTCTCGCCCTTGTAGTAGCAGGGACAGCTCTCGCATCTTTAGCTCTCAGGCTGCGGCCTGAAGCGAGTCGCGCGGGAATCGGCATCACCATCGCCGCACTGCTTGCTATGCCCGTCCTCGCATGGCTGAAGCGCCGGGAAGCTCACCGCAGCGGAAACACAGCCTTAGCCGCCGACGCAACTCAGTCGGCCACTTGTGCTTATCTCGCACTGATCGCGCTGGCGGGACTCTCCGTGAACGCATTTTTCCATATCGCGTGGTTCGATGCTATCGCTGCGCTGGTGGCAATTCCCATCCTCATCAAAGAGAGTAGATTGGCTTGGCAGGGACAGACCTGCGGATGCCGCTAAGGCTCGGGCGCGGGTTAGCCTACAAAGAAACAAAAATGCAAGTTCAACAAAACAAAGACAAACCGCATGACGCCCGTTTCATTCCCCGCGGGTCGGTAACGCCGGTGGACGACTAGTAAGTTATTACCCAAATCAGGCACTTCCAAGCCGCCCCAGCAGCCGCTCCCGCTCGGAGGAAAGCACCGTCGCCGCTGATCCCAGCGCGACCAGGCGGCCTTCTCGCAACAGGGCAACTTCGGCGGCGGTGGCGAGGGCGTCGGTGGCGTCGTGGGTGGCAAGAACGGTTTGGACGCGGTGGTCGGTGAGCCATATCTGCAAACGGGCCAGCAGGGCGTCGCTGGCGGCACCGTCGAGGGCGGAAAAGGGCTCGTCCAACAAGAGAAGACGGGGCAGGGGAGCGAGCGCCCGGGCCAGGGCCACGCGCTGGGCTTCGCCGCCGGAGAGGTCCTGCGGGCGGCGACCGATCAGGCTTTTTGCGTCGACCAGGTCGAGCATCTCCTCGATGCGCGCGGAACGGGCGGCGCGGTCGAGGCTGGCGAGCCCGTAGGCGACGTTGGCGGCGACGCTGAGGTGAGGGAAGAGCGCGGGCTGCTGGGCGACCATCGAGGTCTGGCGGCGGCCGGGTTGGAGCCAGAGGCCACGAACGGAGTCGGTGAGCGGGCGGCCGTCGAGAGCGATGCGCGCCTGCTCGGGGCCGGCGCGTTCCGACAGGTCGAGGCCGGCGAGGAGGCGAAGCAGCGTGCTCTTGCCCGCGCCGGAGGGGCCGAAGACGACCGTCCACTCGGACGCGAAGCGGCACTCCACCTGGAGGTGGAAGCTGCCACGGCGGGCATCGAGAGCGAGATCAAGCACGACGGCCTCCACGAGGACGGCCGCCCAGATAGATGGCAGCGAGGGCAACGACGCTCAGCCCCAGCAGGATGGCCGCGGTGCGATTGGCCGCGGCGTAGTCGAAGTTTTCCACCTGGTTGTAAAGCACGATGGAGAGGGTTCGCGTGGCGCCGGGAATGTCCCCGCCCAGCATGAGGACCACGCCGAATTCGCCCATGGTGTGGAGGAAGCTGAGCACGGCGGCGGCGAGCAACGAGCGCCGGGCGAGCGGGACGAGAAGGCTGAGCACCAGCCGCGCCGGATTGGCGCCCAGGAGCCGCGCCGCGTCCACCAGGGCCGGCTCAACGGCCGCAAATCCGGCCACCAGCGGCTGCACGGCGAAGGGCAGGCTGTAAATCACCGATCCCACGACGAGGCCCGAAAACGAAAAGGCGAGGGGATGGCCGAGCAGGGCGGTAATGCCGCGACCGAGGGCGGTGCGGGGCCCGAGGAGAACCAGCAGGAAGAAACCGAGAACGGTGGGAGGCAGGACCAGCGGCAGGGCAGCCAGCGCTTCCAGCGCCGCTAGCCAGCGGCCGCGGCCGAGAACCAGCAACGCGGCCAAAGGCACGGCCACGGCCAGCAGAATGGCTGTGGTGACCGTGGCCAGCTTGAGGGAGAGGGCGAACGCCTGCCAATCCATGGTTTCCAGTGAACGGACTACGGTTGAGGTTTCCGGTATCCCACTCTAGCCGCAAAAATCCGCCGCGGCGGACGGCGAGGATGGGGCACCCGGCTTTTGTCTAGTGAACGGGTGTGAGGCCGGTTTTGGCAAGCTGGGCCTGGACCGGGGCCGAGAGCAGGTAGTCGAGGAGCTTGTGGACTGTGGCGCGCTGGGTGGTGTTGCTGACGATGACCGCGCCTTGCTCGATGGGCGGGTAGAGGTCGCGCGGGACGACGAAATAAGCGCCACCGGAGGCGAGGCGCGGGGTGAGCGCGGAGGTGAGCGAGATGAGCCCCGCGTCGGCGTTGCCGGAGTCGACAAACTGGGCGGCCTGGGAGATGTTCTCGGCGGTGACGAGGCGGGGCTTGAGCGCGTCGTAGAGCTTGAGACTGGTGAGGGCGGCCACCGCTGCACGGCCGTAGGGGGCGCGTTCGGGGTTGGCGATAGCCAAGCGTTTGAGATCAGGGCTGCGCAGCAGATCGAGCGACGGTGGGGGCAGATGGGAGTCCTTGCGCGCCCAGAGCACGAGCGTGCCCCGAGCATAGATAATCGGTGTGGATGAATCGGCTGTTCCCGCCGCGTCGGCCAGGCCGGCATCGATGAGGCGCTTGGGATAACCCAGATCCGCGGACAGAAACAGGTCGAAAGGCGCGCCGTTCTGAATCTGCGTGGCCAAAACCGCCGAAGCCTGGAAGGTGGCTTCGGCGCGAATTCCTGTGGCCTGGCGGAATTGGTCAAGGATCGGCGGCAGCACCGGCTCGAGGTCGGCAGCCGCAGCAATGCGCAGAGGCGTTTGCGCATTCAACGGCGCCAGGAAGGCCAAACTGAGAAGGCCGGCCAGGGACCATTTTGGAATACGGCTTGGCATCGGGGTTTCTCAGCCTCCAATTCACAGCAGAATTCGCGCTGCGCTGGTAGGCTAACACCAGGCATGAACGACAATTTGCACCAGTTACGCTGTTTTGGGTGTGGGACGCGGGTCGAGGGCACGAAGGCGCGGCCAGACTTCCGCTGCTCGCTGTGCGGGGATCTTTTTGAAGTGGAGTATCCGGGCTGGGCCGAGCGCCACGGCCACGACCGGCCCAACCCAGGCGCGCTGAAGTGGCTGTGGCGGGAGCGGCGCTGCTCCTCTGAGGCGCTGGACCACTCCGGCGTCTGGCGTTTCCGGGAGTTGCTGCCCATTCTGGAGAACTTTGGCAACGCGGTGACCCTGCGCGAGGGCAATACGCCGCTCTACCACCTGCCGCGAGCCTCGAAGGCGCTGGGAATCGACCAACTGTTTGCCAAGCACCAGGGGATGAATCCCACCGGCTCCTTCAAAGACACGGGCATGACCGCGGCCCTGAGCGTGGCGCGGGAGCGGGGATTCGAGTGGGTGGCCTGCGCGTCCACGGGCAATACGTCCGCCGCCATGGCCGCTTATGCGGCTCGCGCGGGCATGCACAGCCTGGTGGTGATTCCCGAGGGCAAAATCGCCTGGGGCAAACTGGCGCAGGCCATGGACTACGGCGCCATCACCTGCCAGGTGAATACGGATTTTGACGGCTGTGTCCGCGTGCTGACGAAGGTGGTGAAGGAAGCCAACATTTACCTGCTCAATTCAGTCAATCCCTACCGGCTGGAGGGGCAAAAGACGCCGGCTTTCGAGATTGCCGAGGCTTTCGAGTGGAACGTGCCCGACCACCTGATCGTTCCCGGCGGCAACCTGGCCAACAGTTCGGCGCTGGGCAAGGGCTTTCGCGAACTGCGCGAGTTGGGGCTGGTGGCACGGACGCCGCGCATCTCGGTGATCCAGGCGGAGGGGGCCAATCCGCTGGTGCGCAGCCTGGCCAGCAGTCATGGCGCCGCGCTGGAGCCGGTGGAGGCGCACACGCGAGCCACGGCCATCCGCATCGGCAATCCGGCTTCGTGGCGCAAGGCCGCGCGCGTGATCCAGGAGACGGGCGGCTGGTGCCTGGATGTGACCGAGGCGGAGATCGCCATGGCCAAGGCTGAAATCGGCGCTGAGGGCCTGGGCTGCGAGCCGGCCTCGGCTGTGACCCTGGCGGGTCTGAAAAAGCTGCGCGCCCAGGGCGCGGTCGCTCCCGGCGAGACGGTGGTTCTGGTGCTTACCGGCCACACGCTCAAGGACGCCGACTACACCATCGAATTCCATCGTGGAACATTGTTGAAGGACGAGGAGAAGGCTGGCGTGGAGGAGAAAATCGACGCTTTGCGGCGCAATGCGCAGGTGGTCGAGGCCACGCCGGAAGCGGTGCTGGCCACGCTGAAAGGCAGAGCGGGATGAGCGATGCCTCCGATGCAAGCGCCGGGCGCGTGCATCTGCGCCTGCCAGCCACTTCCGCCAATCTCGGCCCCGGTTTCGACGCCGCCGCCGTGGCCCTGGACTTCTATCTCGAGATTGAGGCCGAGCCAGCCGCGGACTTCTCAATTGCCGCAACCGGCCGCGATTGGGAGAGCTGCGGGAGGATTGAGGACAACCTCATCCTGGAGATTTACAAAGGGCTGCTGGAGAGCCATGGGCGGGCGATTGTGCCTTTGGCGATTCGCATGGTCAACGGCATTCCATTGGGGATGGGCTGCGGTTCGTCGGCGGCGGGACGGCTGGCGGCTATCGCCCTGGCGGTTCACTTTGGCCAACTTGGCTGGAGCTCAGAACGCATTGTCGAAGAGGCCTGCGTTCTGGAAGGGCATCCGGACAACGCCGCGGCCTGCTGGCTGGGCGGGTTTGTGATCGTCGCCGGCGAGGGCAGGCGCGTGCATGTGGCCCGGGTCGTCCCGCCGGCCGAGTGGCGGGCTATCGTCGTGCTGCCCGAGGAGCCGTTGTCTACCAGCAAGGCTCGCGCCATGCTTCCCGCCAGCTACCCGCGCGACGACGTGGTAGCCAACATTCAGTCCGCGGCCCTGCTGGGACTTGCGTTTGCCCAGGCGCGCGGCGACCTGCTGCGCTTCGCCATGAAGGACCGCATTCACCAGCCCTACCGTGCTCCGATCTGTCCGCTGCTGCCGCGCTTGTTGCCGCTGGCCGGAGACCACGGCATTCTGGGAGCGGCTCTGAGCGGCGCGGGTCCCGCCGTGCTTGTGATCGTGGACAGCGAGAGAAGTCTGGCGCAGGCTTCGGGCGCGATCCGGATCGCGCTGGAAGGGCTGCCGCAGCCGGAGATGGTGTTTTGCCGGTTTGTGCCGGGCGGGGCGAGCCCGTTGGCGTGAACTTTGCGACGTGCGAAGGAACAGGAAACAGCAAACGCGGATTGCTTTGAAAAGTCATCATTGGGGTAATCTTTCCTTTGTACCGTTGTCTTTCTGCCTAATCCCCCTATTCGTCATTACTTTTCGCCATTACCTAAGATTTCTTGCTATTCGCGCGATGAACTCATAGATTTTGTCCGTGGGCAGTTCTGGGGGAGGGCTGCTCTAGCGCCCGTGATCCTTATCGGATCACGGGCGCTTCTTTTTGATCATTGGACTTGGCAAGATTTATGTAAGTACAACATAATCAATCCCTTCCTTTCGAAGTACAAGCGCCGGACAGACGCTTTGCTGCTTGCCGGTCAGGGCGGTTTGCGACTTTCCACCAGGCTGGCGCATCCCATGGAGGTGCGGTTCCGAGTACACTTGAAGGAGTGCGGTTGCCGCAAGGAGGATCATGGCTGGATTGGGATTGGGAGTTTTGGAAGTTAACGATGCAACGTTCGACCAGGAGGTGCTCAAAAGCGAGCAGCCGGTGCTGGTGGATTTCTGGGCCGTTTGGTGCGGTCCGTGCAAGGCCATCGCGCCGATCGTGGACAGCGTAGCCGCAAGCTACGCCGGCCGGCTGAAGGTGGCGAAGGTGAACGTGGACCAGAACGGCGCAACCCCGTCGCGTTATGGGATTCGCGGCATTCCGGCGCTGCTGTTCTTCAAGGGCGGCAAGGTGGCCGATCAGATTGTGGGCTATGTGCCCCAGGATGTGATCGAAGAGAAGGTCCAGCGCCTGCTGGCGTAACTGAACTGCGCAGATTCTGCGCTTGGATATTGGGAAGGCCCGGCGGGTGCGCCGGGCCTTTTTCGCGCCGATGGCAAGGACAAGGCGGGTTCTCACCGTGGAAGACTTGTATGAGCCTTCCCGGATGGGCCTTGGCTAATATCCAGCCTGCACCGGCGATGCGGTGCACTGAGCGATAGGGTCAAGACCGAGCCGCTTGCGGCAATCCTCCAGCATGGATGCAGTGCGCGTGGCGCCGACCCGGCTGACACCGAGGTCGCGCACGGCCAGCAGCGCATCGAGATCGCGAATGCCGCCCGCTGCCTTGATCTGGACCCTGGCCGGGGAATGTTTCCGCATCAGTTCGAGATCGGGAAGAGTAGCTCCGCTGGGCGCGTACCCGGTTGAGGTCTTGACCCAATCGACGCCAATCTCGCCACAGATTTCGCACAGGCGAATCTTGGCGGCATCGTTCAGATAGGCGTTCTCAAAGATCACCTTGATCTTTGCTCCGTTGGCATGAATGTTTACGGCAAGCGCTGAAAGCTCATCCCGGACATACTGCCAATCCCCGCTGCGGGCCTTGCTGATATTGATCACCACATCCAGTTCCTGGCCGCCGTCGTTGAGCGCCTGGCGGGCCTCGGCAAGTTTGATAGCGGTGGTGTGCCCGCCGTGGGGAAAGCCAATGGTGGTGCTGGCGTTGACCGTGGTTCCTGCAAGCAACTCAGCGCTGCGAGCCAGGTAGTAAGGCAGAATGCAGACGCTGGCCACGTTGTATCGAAGCGCCAGCGCAATACCGTCTTCCAGTTCCCGGGTGGTCAGGGAGGGGTTGAGCAGCGAGTGGTCGATCATTTTGGCGATCGATGGGTAATCAAAGGACTGCGTCATGATTCATCTCCGGGCGGAATAGAAGCTTGGCAACAGGTGAAACGGTATTGTTGCACGGCGAAGACGGCTCCGGCCACGGCTGAGAGTCAGAAGCAAAGAAAACAGGCCGCAATGCGGCGCCCGAGGGCGGCATTGCGGCCTGTTTCCAGTCCGGTGTCTGGGAGTTCCCGGCTATTGCACGTCGCTCACCTTGCCGTCTTTGAAGGTGATCTTCATGCCACTGTAATAGTAGATGACCTTGGGTCCCAGATTCGCAATCCTGGCAGGCGCGCCAAGAGCTGCCTGCACCTGGTCCGTAGTCTGGCCCAGTTCAACGGTTGCGGTTGGAGCCGGGGCTGCGGGAGCTTCCGCCGGAGGAGCCGCAGGAGCAGCGCTTGCCTGCCCACCGCTGTCCTGCGAGGCCTCAGCGGTCACTTCCTGCACCGCCTGGCCGGCCTGCTGGTCCTGCTGCTGAATATCAGCAGCTGCGTTGGGATCGGGAGGAGGCGCGGCAGCGGCATAGGCCGCAGGAGCCGGTGCGGCTTGAGCGGAAGGCGGAGCCGCCGGAAGGCCGCCCGTGCCCTGTTTGGACTGCAGATCCTGGAGTCCCTGATCGATGGTCTCCCGCATGTGGTTCTGCATCTCCTGCAGATCGGTCAACTGGACCGCAACCGTGAGGGAAATCTGGCACTCCGGGGTGCCCTTGCTGGAGAGGACCACCAGATTCGCAGTGGTTGCGTCCGAGGGAGGCGCATCCCTTAGCTGCAGTGTATCGCCGTCGCTGACCACGCACTCCTGCCCGGATGTATCCGTCACGTCCAGGTTGCCACCGGCCACGAAGACGTGCGGACGGCCGTCGCTCAACAGGCGTGCAATTCCGCTGGAGGCGGGGTCGGGAGGCTGGCCTTGCGCGTTCTGAGTTGATTCCTGGTTCTCAAGCGCCAACTGGTTCTTCACTTCGTCGGCGATCATCTGCTTCACCTCGGGGGTAAGCACTGGCTGGCCACCTGCCGGTGGCGGGGTACCGGCCTCCTCGGCTGCCTCCTGGTGCGCAGCGTAGGCGGCCTGCAAATCCTGCGAGATGATATAGTCCGTAAGCCAGAACGCGGCCGAGGGGTACACCGGATAGGGCTGAAAATAGCCGCCGTAGAAGCCGAACCAGGGATTGCCGCCCCATCCCCACCCAAAGGCGATGGGCGCGGCCCAGGGGTTGTAGGCCCATCCGTAGAAGCCCGGGCCGTAGTAGAAGCCGGGGGCATAGACGTTCAAAAACACCCCGTGGTAGCCATAGCCGCCGTAGAACCGGTCATAGGCGCGGCCATGGTAGTAGTAGGAGCGGCGCGCAAAGTCATGACCATGGTAAGAATAGCCACGCTGCACGTATCCGGGGCGGCCCCGCTCGGCAACGATGCGGCTGTGATCGGGGCGCTCCACCGAGACTCTGCGGCCGCCGCCCAGGTTGTTATGGACGTCCATGCCGCGCTTGGCGTCATGCACGTCGCTGACCTTGCCGCCGGGGCGGGTGCGAACCGCACTGCCGCTCTTGGTAACGTGCTCACTGCTTCCCTTGGGCGCGGGACCACTCTTGATGGGCGTGCGGCTGGCCATGGCAGCAGGGTGCGAACCTCCGGTGGGTCCGGCGCCAGTGTGGGTTCCGGCGGTGGTGGGCTTGCCGGTAGTCATGGGGTGGGAGCCGGTAGAGGGCGTGGTCGTCGTCGGATGCGAGCCGGTGGTGGTTGGTCCATGGCTGCCCGCGCCGTTGGCCGTCGGCCCATGTGTGGCTGCTCCTCCAGTGGTTGGCCCATGCGTGGCAGCCCCGCCGGTGGTTGGTCCGTGGGATGCCCCGCCGGTGGTTGGTCCGTGGGATGCCCCGCCGGTGGCAGGCTTCGCGGCCGCC
Organism: Occallatibacter sp.; assembly: GCA_049509995.1. Classification (GTDB taxonomy): domain Bacteria; phylum Acidobacteriota; class Terriglobia; order Terriglobales; family Acidobacteriaceae; genus Telmatobacter. The sequence continues at coordinate 55,134 of JBEKZJ010000006.1, forward strand.
TTTGGGGCTGCCTTCGCAGGAGCCGCCGCCTTGGGAGCAGGGGCAGCCGGCTTCTTTGTGTCATTGGCGGCGCCTGCGAGGCTGGCAGTACCCAGCAGCCCGGCGAGAATCAAAGCAACTGAACCGTATCTCACGGTTTTGCGAAGAGAATGCATGATCATCGTGTCCTCAATTCCTTTTCCTGGCCCGCGCTCCATTCCAGATGCGCGAACGATCTATTCGACGTTGCTGACCTTGCCATTGGTGAAGGTTACCTTCATGTCCTTGTAATAGAAGATCTCCTTTACTCCCACCTTGGCAGCCTTGGTCGGCTGTCCAAAGGCAGCGGTGACCTGATCCTTGGTCTGGCCGATGGCGATGGTCGGGGGCGGGGTATCGGGCGGCGGGGGCGGCGGCGGAATGGCCGCCATGGGCGCCGGAGCGGCGGGGGCTTCCGGAGCCGCCGGCGGCGCGGCCGCCTGGGCCGGCTGGCCACCCTGATCGCCCTTATCTTCCGGCGGCTGAACGGTTATGACCTCTGAAACTGTCTTGACAAAATCGTCTGCCGGCGGCACAGAACCCTTTGCGAAGGGGAACTTGATTTCCCCGTAGTAACGGACCTGGTTTCCCGAAGGGTCCGGGTAGGGGTCGCTGAAGGTGCTGACGAGGATGCCGTCTTTTTGGGGGGTAACCCCGGTGACCCAGAACTTCTCTCCGGCGACAAACTTTCGCGATGCGCAGCCGTTGTTTGCGGCATCGGCGGCGCTGCCCCCACCGCCAATTATGGGAATAAATCCTCGGCCGAAGGACTTTGCAGCATCCTTGGCGCGGTTTTTCTGGTTCGCAGTCAGGACCCCATTGCTATAGGTGTTTGAGAATGCGTAGGAGGAGACCGAACTGCACATCATCAGGCCGTCCTTGTGCAAGACCACAACGTCGCCGGCGGTAACAATATCCGAGTGGTCAGCCGCGGATTTCGTGAGCTTGATCTGCGAGACCAGCTTCTGCTGGATAAGCGTCGCCGGGTCGCCTGCCTGGGCTTCCATCCCAATCGTAAAGATCGCCGCCATTGCGGACAATCCTAATGCGTTTAGCATCTGCAATTTAACCATCTTCCACTTCCATTTCATGGGTTGCGGGGAATATTCGGTAGATGCCCCAAACGCTACATCACGTTTCAGAGGGCTGTCAAGCAAATGATGCCAGGGACGCACTCGTCCGGAATCTTCTCAATCCAACACAGTAATCAAACGAAAGTTCCGACCATTTTCATTTTTTCCCCAAGGCGGGTTAGCCAGGGAAGAGCAATCAAGCCGGCAAAGCGAGGAGCAGGATGCAGGTGATGTTATCCTGGCCGCCGCGCTGCTTGGCTGCGTCAATCAGGTTGGCGCAGGCAGACTCGAAGGTTGAGGAGGCGAGAATGGCGGCGATTTCTTCCTGGACAAGGTAGCGGGTGAGGCCGTCCGTGGCAAGGAGAACCGCGGTGCCGGGTTGGAGATCGACGGAGAAGAAGTCGGGTTGAACATCGGCCGCGACGCCGACCGCCCGGGTGATGACGGACTCCATGCCGCGGAGGTCGGCGTCCTTCGCGTTCTCGATGGTCAGTGTGCCGTTGCGAATAAGTTCATTGATATAAGAATGATCGACGGTAAGTTGCACGCACTGGCCGCCCTGGATGATATAAGCGCGGCTGTCGCCGACGTTGCCCAGGATGAGCTTGTCCCCATCGAGCGCGGCAACCACCGCGGTGGTTCCCATGCCTCTATTCTCGGGGACTTGCCCGTTTTCCCAAACGTCCAGATTGGCGGCGTTGATGGCATAGAGAAGCCTGGTGCTGACGGGAGCGCCCGAGGCAGCCGAGTAAGCAAAGCCCTTCATGATGGCCGCCACCGCACGGGAACTGGCAACTTCTCCGCTGGCCATTCCTCCCATGCCGTCGCAGACGATATAAATTCCAAGCGATTCGTCGTAACCGAAGAAGTCCTCGTTATTGGTGCGCACGCAACCGATATCGCTGAGGGCCGAGACCGCGATGCGCAGGGGTGGGGACACGACGCCGGCGGCGGGCGTCGAATCCGGACTGGCTTCCGCTGGAGCAATGGGCGGCGGCGCCGATTCGGACGGCTGGCTGGAGGGTGCGGCGGATGGTGAAAGCTCGTTGGTGAATTCTTCGCTCATGGTCTCAACTCAGGTATTGCAGAGACGGTTGTTGCTCTCGCCAATGGGTTCACTTCAGCGAGCTACGTTCGAAACACAGTGGAAGCCTTTCATGAATTCCGGGTTCAGCAAGGGTGCTCCGGGCCCGGAGGCGTCGAACAGGACGACCTCGGGGGTTTGATTGTTGAAACTGAAGAAGAATTTCAGGCGGTTGGGCGAGATTTGCGGCGCGGCGAAACCAAAGTGGAAGACGGACCAGGGGCCGGTCATGTGCGGCGCGGTGTTCTTCTGGGTAGCCAGGGTGATGGTGCTGGAGGGTTGGGAGACCCAATGGAAGGTGGCTGTTTGACCGCCCGCATTGAGTTGCTTGCCGTCGATATTGAGGACTGCATCGGAGACGCCGGCCGCCTTGACTTCAGTGAGGGTGAAGTCAAGCGAAGGCTGGTTACCGGCAGGGAACAGGGTGGAAGAGATCTTCTGGGCGCTCGAGAGGAAATTGAGGAAAGCGGGGCTGATTTTTACCGTTGAGCCGGGGGCAGGCGCGTACTGAGAGCCCTGCTGGACCACAAGCGCGCGAAGGGATGTGGCGAACTGGGCAAAGGAGCCCGAGCCGGGAGCGAAGACCTGGGCAACTTCCTCGGTGGAAGCCTCGGTGGTGGACTGGGGATTGAAGGGGAACTTGGCCAGCACGGGTCCGACCTGGGCGCAGAAGGTCTTGGCCCCGCCGCCGGCGGCGTTGGCGGGCGCCTGGGCAGCCAGGTTCTTGGCCGACGTGATGGGCGCTTCAAGGAGAGCGAAGCTGGTTTTATCCATACTTCCGGCGGGGTCCGGGACAAAGCCGTTGCGGAGGTTCTCGGCGGCCTGTTCGGCAGTGACGGCGGCCTGGGTTACGGGCGCGGCGGCAGTGGGATCGTTGGCGCTGGTGGGGTTGAGGGAGAGGTTCTTCAGCACCCCTTCAAGAGCCTGCAAAGACTGGATGTAAGCCTGGTTGGAGGAGCCAATGAGACGATCGCCGGGGTTGGCAGGCGGAACAACAGCCTGGGGCGCCTGGAAGGCGGATGAGATTTCCGGCGCGGCAACGGCGGTGTGGAAAGAGATGAGAGAGAAAAGCTCCAGCAGGGCGGAGGTATTGGAATCGAGCGCGCCGAGCTTGTTGCCGGCGTCGGCAAAATTCTTGTAGGGAATGAATTGCGCCTTGGTGAGGTAGGTTCGCCAGGTCTGGATGTAGTCGGCGGTATAGGTCTGTTTCAACTGAACAGAAAGGGCGGCGCGGTCGATCGGGGGTCCGGACGCAGGGCCGAGAACCCATTCTTCTCCACGGAAGTAGGGGTCGGGGTGAAGGATCGCGTCCTGCATGAAGGCGAAGCCATCCTTGCTGAACGCGCCCTGTACGGGATAACTGTCAACGATGTATTGCGAGGAGCCGGGAAACTTGCCGTTGAAGTTGAATCCCGGGACCTTGTGGTTGGCGGCGGCGAGCATGCTCTGGTAGACGTGCTGGAATCCCTGGAAGCCATTGAGATAGAGGCGGGCGCGGGCGACCAGCGGGTCGTTGCGGGGGCTGCCGGTTTTGGCCAGGCAGGAGGAAGTCCCAGGGAGAAGGTTGGCATAGAAGTCGAACTGCGTCTGCGCGAGACGGGAAAGATCCGGCGCGGGAGTGGCGTTGCCGGCCCATTCCGTGAGCAGGGCGGCGGGAAGAAAATCAACCGTGTCCTGGGCGGTGTCGGGATCGGGGTTGGTGGCCGTGATCAGGTACGCCTTCAGCGGCCTGTAGGTGGCGCCGTAGTCGGCATCGGGGGTTGGAGCAGACGGCAGCGTGCCGAGCTTGGCCAGAATGTTGGCCTGTGCCGGAGCCAGCAGAAGAGTGCGAAACTTGTTGGAGTAGGCCTGGCAGGCCACGGGGTAGAGCGCCTCGCCACGGTACAGGCCGAGGCGATCCATGAGGGGTGGGCCATTCTTGCGATAACCCTCGAGTTCGGCCAGGACCGCTCTGAGCTTGTCCAGGGATTCGAGGTCGCCCTGGGCGGCGAATGTGCCCGCGGAGACCGGAGAAACCGGCGCGGCCGCGGCCGTGGCTACACGTTGTTCGAGAGCGCGATTGTTGAAGAAGGAGATGGTGACGAGCACCAGCAGGATGAGAATGGCCGCACTGGTGCAGGCCAGAAGCGTGCGCTTGAGGAAACTGGTGCGGGTGCTGGCCCGGCTGGTCTCCAGGGCGGACTTGTCGGCGAGCAGGATCTTCGAGAACAGGTGGGGAAGGAAGACCCACTGCGGAACCTTGCGCGTGCCGCCTCGCCTGGGTTGCGGGGCCGGCTGCTGGGGCTGCGCGGCGGCGAGCGAAAAGATGCGGGTTGCCCCGGCATCGATGGGCGCGGCGGCCTGCGGTTGAGCCGGGCCGATTTCGAGAACGTCCTCGACCAGGTGGGCGCGCATGCCGGCAAAGAAGAATCCGCGCAGGAAGGGGTTGACGCCGATCTGGCTGGGACGGGCAACCTCGGCGAGGAAGGAAACGATGCCGGCGCGGAGCTTGCGCAGGTCGCGGGGAAATTCATAGGCCCGGGCCAGGTCCTGGAGCTCGCCGCCGCGGGACAGGATATCGAGACGAAACTCGGAAAGAGCGTAGAGAAGCTGGTCGAACCGGCCGCCGATCAGGGCCGTAGCCTGCTCCGTGTAGAGGCCGGAGCCGGAGCTGAGTGAAGACAGCAGGGAGCCGATGGGGAGCTTGACTTCTTCGTCCGATAGATGGCTGGCGTAGTCGGCAAAGGGAGTGACTCTATCCAGTTTGGTGAAGAGCACGTAGATGGGGAGCGAGATGCCCAGTGTCTGGGAGAGCTGGCGGAGACGCTCATTGAGGGTTTGCGCCAGGGCGCGAATCTGCTCAGTGGTATTGGGAGCCAGGATGCGTTCGATGCTGACGCAGACCACCACGGACCGGGCAGGGAGGCGGCTGTCGCCGAATACCGAGCCGAGCCGGGCCGGGATGGTGGCCCTGACGAGCCGCAACCAGAGGGAGGGTTGATGCAGGAGAGCGCCACCGGCCTCTGCCACCACGTAATTGCCGGCCAGCCAGAGATTGGCGAGTTGGGTGGGGACGATGCCCCCGTCCTGATAGACGTTTCCCGCCAGTAACTCGGCGTCGAGGCCGGACTGGAGCACGGTCTGCGTCTTGGCGGAGTTTTCATCTCCAATGACATAGATCAGCGGCATGGACGCCAGGGATTTGGCGCGGCCGGACTGGCGAATCCTGGCATCGGCATCGCGGAGCAGATTGCTGAGATTGATGGCGTCGGGCGTGTCGGGTCCCGAGGATTGCCCGGAGCCGCCACTGACCTTGTGCAGATACCAGAGCACGAAGATGGTGGCCAGAAGGCCCAGCAAGCCGAGAATCAGGCAAAAAAGCACCAGTCTTGTGCCTTCAAAGTGCAAGGCGAATGCTCCCCCAATGACCAGGGCCAGATAGAGAAGATAAATAAGTATCCCGATCAGGATGCGTTTCATAGGGATATCTCCGAAAGGCTTTGCGGCGGGTGGAACGCCAAAGTTACCGAGGGCTGCTGGAGGCCTTCTGCGGCGGTGGGGATGGACTGGCCGAGGATGAGCACGTATCCAACGTAGGCCAAAACGGTGACGACGGCCAAGAGGACGGCAGTCCACGCCAGGCGGCCTACCCAGGGGTCGCGCTTGGGGGCCGGCGGGGCGGCCGGGGTTTCCACCGGACGGAACAGGGCGTAGGCGCCGCGGATGCGGGCGATCTTTTCGCGGATGCGGTGGAGAATGGAATGGATCTCCGAGGCGTCTCCGAATGCGAAGCGGCCGCGGTAGCCGAGCAGAAGGCAGAGAGCGTGCAGCTCCAGCACATCGGCGACTTCAGCGGATTCGGGGCGATTGAGCAGGTCGGTGACGTTGCGGAAGAAGTATTCACCCGCGAAGTGGCCGCCGAACATCTCTTCCTGCAGGGGACGGCGGGCCCAGTCGGCGAAGGTGGGGTCCTTGGAGTTCAGGACGCTTTCGTCGAGGAATCCGATCATGGCGTAGATGGCCATCTTCGAAGCTTCATCGCTGTAACCCATGGCAGAGGCGTCTTTCACCGCCGCGGAGATCATCTTGCGCAACGTAGCGCGGAAGGATTCGGCGTTTTCAACGCGCTGCGTGAAGAAGCGGGTGCGCAGGATGACGGTGAAGACCTCCTGGAAGGCCAGGGCCAGGTTGTTGGTCCTGATCTGCTGAGGGGCGGGAGCTGGGGAAGGAGTCATGCGGAGGCCTCCGTGATGATGGTGAGATCGAAGGTTGCGTCCCCCAGGTCGCCGGGCAGGTAGACTCCCACCTGTTTGGTCAGGAGTATATGTTGCCAGCAGGCGCCGCTGAGGGAGATGGAGAAGTAGTGCATGTCGGCCTGGGCGTGGAGAGCGGCAGGCGGGACGGGAAGGTGCATGAGTTCAAGGCCGGGCAGGGCGCGCTGGACAAGCTTGGCGACACCTTCCGCAGAGCAGACTTTGAGGAGCTTCGGCGTCTGGCGGAGGATCACCGAGTCAGTGAGCGAGGAGCGGATGCCGAAGATCCATCGCGAGCGCCGCAGGCAACGCTCGTCCTTTACCTCAGCGGCATAGATGTAGCTGTCCACCTTGCGGAACTGGAGCGTGACGCTGTTGGATGGGGACACAATCTCGAGGTAACGCCGGATCAGGGCATCCAACTCCCTGAAGGTGGAAGTCAGGTCCCGATGGCGATAGGGCGGAATCTCGTCGCGGGCGGATTCAAGGGCAAATGTGCTGAGAGCGCCGGCCAGGCGGGCAAGATCCCGGTAAACGTCCTCGGGGTGAGAGCGGCGGTCCTGGAGATGATGGCGCAAGGCGGGCAGCGCCGAGCAGAGCGCGTGGAGGAACCAGTAGTTGGCCACGTCGAGAGCGGATGTGCCGAGCTCAAAGCGGCCGGAACCGAGGCGCAGATTGCGGGTGGACGCAACCTTTTCATCGATGGCCTGCGCCAGGCGGTGGAGGATGAGGACCAGGCCTTCGCAGGCGCTGATGCGCAGGCAAGGCGGAATGAACTCCGGGTCGCTGACGAATCCTCCGGCGCCGTCGCGGAGAACGCGGGCAATGGGGAAAGAGACGGTGTCTTCAGAGAGCTGCGCCTGGCTGAGGAGGACGAGATTCTTGCGGGCAAAGGAGACGCTGTTCTCCCCCAGGCCAATGGAATCGTCACGGAGTTGGCGCTGCACGGCGCTGTAGCGCGTGCCGGCGCCGCCACCCAGATCGCAGTCGAGGCCCTGGTCATGGCGCGGCGGGATCGCCAGGTGGAGGATGATCTCGCTGTCGGTAGAAGCAAAGAGATTGTTCAGATGGGCAGGGTCGGGAACCGGGTCGCAGTCGGGCAGATCGAAGATGAGCCCGTCGGGCAGGATGCCGGAGGCGAAGCTGAGAATGGCAAGACCGTTGCGCAGGGCCTCGGTGTCGATGGAAAAATGAAGGAATCCCCATGGGTCCTGGCGCAGATTGGAATTCAGGAACCAGAGCGTGTCTTCGAAATATCGGCTCTGCGTCTGGAAGTGGTGAGGACCGAGATGCATGCCTTCCGACCAGACGACCCGCGACAGGAACTTCATAATAGGGAATCCACCATGGGAGACAGTTAGAGGTCAGGTTCGCTTCCAGATCGATGCCCAACGAACCTTCAGCGACAGCCGTTTGACCTTCACCGGCAGGTCAGGGGGCCAGTCTGGACTATACCGGAAGAACCTCTGAGGAGTATGTTCGTCCGGTGTGGCAGGATGCAACCGCATTATACGCAAAATCTTTTTTAGGTGAACAGGTAAATCGGGCGCAACGAATTGATTTATGCTACCCGCATCGCACCGGAGGCCTGACAAGTATGGACAAACCGACGACACCTGCTGGACCGGACGCCTCGAAGTCTCCATGGCCGGAGAGTTCCGGTTCCGAACCGGGCTTTGGGGCAACGGGCGTTTTTGGGGTGGTAAACGAGCCCGAACCGGTGGAGGGATGGGCGGCGGGCCCTGGAGCCGCGGCTGAGAAGGACAGAAATCGGCTCACTGAGGCTCAAAAGCCACAGCCGGCACTGGGAGCGCAGGCTTTTGCAGAGCCCGTGGTGCACAAGGTTGTGTTCGGCGGCGGTGCGGAGGAGAGCTCACAGCAGTTGCTCGACCGCATGCGGTTGGCGTCGGCGGAAAGGGCGCCCGCTGCGGAAAGGGCGCCCGCTGCGGAAAGGGCACCCGCTGCGGAGAAGGCGCCTGTTCCTGCGCCTGGCGCCCAGGGCAGCGCGGGATTTACCGAATTGCTGCGCACGCTGGGCAGCGATTCGCCCGCGCCGGCGGCTGCGGCAAGAGAGATTCCGGTGCCGGAGACGCGGGGTCCCGGACCGGTTTCGGGGTTCACGTCCTTGCTGCAAACGCTGAGCGCGACGGAGGCGGCAACAACTCCGGCTGAATATCCCGTGAAGACGATGCAGCCTGACGCGCGATCCATTCCTGCCGAGCCCGGCAGGGCCCCCGCGGGTCCATCGCCGGGCAGTTTCACGGAGTTGCTGCGAACCACCGCGGCGGAGGGTCCAGGGTATGGCGGTCCGCAGACACAGCGCCCCGGACTGGGGGAAGCGCCGGGGTTTGGCGGCGCGGGCGGCGCGATTCCGCCTCCCAGCGAGAACAAACCGGGAACATTCACGCAGTTATTCGGCAAGTTAGGAGGCGCAGAGGCAAGTCCGCCTGCCCCGGCGCCGGTGGAGCGCGAAATGGCGGGTTCATCTGGCGGAAGCGCAGGCTCCTTTACGCGGATGCTGTCGCTGGAACCGCAGCCTGTTGCGGCTGAACCGGCGTATCGCGAAGAGCGCCAGGCTGCGCCGGGAAGCGTGGATTATGGTCTTACGCCCGGAGCGGCGGGGCCGGCGACGCCGAGCCGCGATCCATTCTCGCAACCGTTGCCGGAGGCGCAGCCTGTTCCAAGCGCGCCGCCAGTTGCCGGAGTCGGGATTACGCGACTGATTCAAATGCTGGATGAGCCTTCAAGGCCGGCCGCTCCGCCCATGGGAGTCCCGCCTGTGAGCTCTCCCCAGGGGGCACAGCCTGGCGTCTGGACGCAGACCTTCGCTTCGCTGTCCACGCCCAATGAGCCCGCGGCGCCGGCGGCCAAGGCGCCGGATTGGCCTCCTCCTTCTCCTCCTTCTCCTCCTCCTCCGCAGGCTATGGCGGCCGGATACCCAGCGGCGCGCGAGGCCCATTTCCCAACCCCCTTGAGCGAGCCTCCGGTACGGGCCGTGCCGGCGGCTTCCGCGCCATCCGGACCGAGTGAGTTTACCCGGATTCTCGATGCTTCAAGGTTGCGGGAAATGTCCATGAGGGGCGGCCAGGCTGGGGAGAACCCGGTTCCGGCGCCGCCTGCGCAGAGCTTTGCGCCACCAGCTCCGCAGAGCTTTGCGCCGCCTCCGCCCGCGGTCCCGATGCCGAATTATCCGGTTGCCCCTCCGGCGCCCCCGGCAGGGATGCAAGGGTTGAGGGGAATGCCTCAGCCGACCGATTTCCGTCCGCCGCCACCGCCGCAGCCGCCCGCTTATCCGATGAGTTTTCCACAGGGTGGAGCAATCCAGGCGCCTGGCGGGGGCCTGCCGCAAGCGCCCGGAATGTATGCGCCGCCGATCCCGACGCCGCCCGTTCCTCAAGCCTCGCCGGTCAAGCCGATTGAACCGGGGATGGGGAAGCTACAGCAATTCGTGCCTCTGCTGCTGGTCCTGATCATCGTTCTGCTGGTGGTGCTGCTGGTGACGGTGATCTTCCTGCTGAAGCACTGACGGGAGAGTTGTTTTTTTTAAACTCTGCCGCATGTGGAAAGGGAAATCCATGCAGATCTTGCCCGGTCTTTTCTACGAGTTTCATCGCTATCGAGTCGTTTCGCGAGCGGGCCAGCCGATTCTTCTCAAACAAAACGTTGAGATAGGCCCGATGATCGCCAGAGAAGAAGCGGTTCGACAGGCACGAAACGGAAAGGATATCTACACGGCTCGAAAAAGCGACGCGGAAAAGCTGGCAGCGCAACTCTACCATGCGGATCCTGCATACGAGCCGCCGCACGGCCCGGCCTATTTTCAACACTTTCATCCCGGCGGCGAACACCCTGTTTATCCGGGAATCCAGATGGGACGGCCTAATGCCGAAGAAGGCCCTGGTCACATCTTCTTTGGCTCTCGCGGTGAAAAGTCTTAGGCCATCACGCCGGTTGCGCCAGCAGGATGACCAGCTCCATCTGCGGGTTGAGGAGTTCAGACGGCGCGTAGACGGCGAAGTTGCGGGCGCGCTGGACCGACTCCCAGACGGGCCCGCCCTGCTCGATGGCGAAGTACTGGTGGCGCAGTTTGACCGGAATGGACCGGGGCGGCGTGGGGACGTGCTGCAGGCGCAATCCGGGCAGGGCGTTGCGGATGAGGGTTTCGAGCTGGGTTGCGGAGCAGGCCTTGAGCAATTTCTGGGCTTTGTCGATCAGGTCCGCATCGCGAATATCGGCCGAAATCGCCAGATAGAAGCGGGAACCCTCAAAGTAAGCATCCTTGTCGATGGGGGTGGCGTAAATGGTGTCCCTGACCATTTTGAGCGGGAGGGCGACGAAGTTGCTGGGGACCACCGTCTCCAGCATGATGCGGATGAGGCGGTCGAGGTCCGCGAAGCAGGAGCCTAGCTGCTCGTGGTTATAGGGGGGCAGGTCTTTGGGGGCGATCTTGCTGGAGAAAGCGGTCAAGGCTCCGGCAAGGTCGGAGAGCTCGCTGAAAAGCAGTTCGGGCTGAATATTGCTCGATTCGAGGAAGTGGCGCAGCACGGGGAGATGGCTGTTGATGGTGTAGAGAAGCCAGAAATTGGCGATGTCGGAGGCCGTAAAGTCCGCCAACGACTGATTCTTCTGGCGGCGGCCGCCGGCTAGCTGGGCGCTGCGCGCTACCAGCAACTCGATCATATTGCTGAGGATGCGCTTCAGGGTGGGGTGGGCGTGAATATCGATCAGCGGTGGGATGTAGGCAGGGTCGACCTGGAACATGCCAGTCTCGGAGCGGAGGATGCGGGTGAAGCCGAGGACCACGGAGCCCTCCCGGTTTTCGCCCTCGGCAAGAATCTGCAGGTTCTTGCGCGCCACCTGGACAGGCTTTTCTCCGCTCCCCGTGTTTTCATCGCGGACCATCTGCATTTGGGCCAGGAAGCGAGTACTGACACTGCCACGATTCACCGAGACGTTCATGCCGCCCTGCAGGTACTCCGGCACAGCAAGGTAGAAGGTGCAGCTCTGACGTCCATCCTGGAAGCATTCGTCCAGAACCCTGGCCGGGGGTGGGTATTCCGAGGCAGGGATGTCCAGCGGGAGCGCATCGGGGAAGATTCCCGAGGCGAGGGTTATCGCCAGCCTGCCCTCCGAGAGGGCCTTGGTATCGATCTGGATCTCGCGAAAGCCCCAGGAGCGGGAATTCAGGGAGTCCAGGTAGAATCGCGCGCTGTCTTCAACGAAACGCTCCTGTGCCTGCAGATGCTGGGGGGAGAGAAACGTGCCTTTGGACCAGATGACGGGTTGAAGCTGTCGCATTTTCTTGAACAACCTCGGCTGACGCTGTGATGTTAACGGTTGAAGCGAGGCAGTGTCCAAGGCAAAAATTCCGCGTCGCTCTTCAGGGGGTGGTGGAAGGTCCAGGCCGGTGGAAGGTCCAGGCCGGTTGAGCGGCCGAGGAGGATAGCAAGTTTGAAAGGAAGCCCCGTTTAGACACCATCATCCTCGCACAAGTTGCGGTTTGCGAGGGGAAAAAGTTTTTGGGGAGGCGTACGGTCAGGGAGTTTGTTGCAATACTAATAAACAGCCGCAAATTTCACTGGACAGTAAGCCCATTGTTGTGATTTCTTTGGGAGCATCGGTATTACCAGCATTTCCCCGCATTTCAGGAGCGTTATGGCCAGAGAGAGTACCCAGCAGAAACTTAGTCGCGTCCGGGCTCCCCGGGTGCAAATCACTTACGATGTAGAAGTTGGAAACGCCATCGAGATGAAGGAATTGCCCTTCGTGATGGGTGTGCTGGGCGATCTTACCGGACAGCCGGAGCAGCCGCTGGCAGCCTTGAAGGATCGCAAATTCGTTGAGATCAACCCGGACAATTTCGACAGCGTGCTGAAGGGCATGTCGCCGCATCTGAAGTTCTCGGTAGAGAACAAGCTGAGCTCCGATCCCAGGGCGGGACAGGTCGGAGTGGATCTTCACTTTGAGAGTTTCGACGATTTTTCGCCCGCCCAGGTAGCCAACCAGGTAGGCCCCATCAAGGAATTGCTAGACCTGCGGACAAGGCTGTCGAACCTGCGGGGAAGCCTGCAGGGCAACGACCAGCTCGATCAGGCGTTGTTTGACGCGGTTTCAAAGACCGAAGAACTGAACAAGTTGCGGGCTGAGATTGGGGCCGGGACGGAGGGGGATAAACATGAGTAGCGCGGCGAATCCGTTGGCGGAAGCGAAAACCGCCGAAACACAGACCACTGAGGTGTCGCTGCTGGACCAGATTGTGGCCCAGGGGCGCTTTGGCAAGGACACCGTTGCCCAGGAGCGCGGCAAGGACATGGTGAAGGAGTTCGTCAACCAGGTTCTTGAAGGGAAGATGACCCTCAGCCGCGATGCGGAAGCCAGCATCGGAATGCGCATTGCGGAGATCGACCGCCTGGTGTCGTTGCAATTGAATGAGGTACTGCATCATCCCGCCTTCCAAAGGCTGGAGGCCACCTGGCGCGGAATCAAGCACCTGCTTGACCAGAGCGAAACCAGCGACATGCTGAAGATCAAGCTCCTGAATGTCTCGAAGAGAGATCTTCTGAGGGATTTGCAGCGTGCGCCGGAGTTCGATCAGAGCGCGTTCTTCAAGAAGGTGTATGAAGAGGAGTTCGGAGTCTTTGGCGGAGCTCCATTCGCGGCCCTGGTGGGCGATTATGAATTTGGCCGCAGCGGGGAAGATGTGGAGTTGCTGGAGCGGGTGTCGCAGGTTGCCTCGGCGGCGCATGCGCCCTTCCTGTCCGCGGCCGCGCCGGAGATGATGAACCTGACCGAATACGGCCAGTTGACGGGAATCCGGGATATGTCAAAGGTCTTTGACAGCACCGAGTACGCGAAGTGGAAGAGTTTCCGGGCTTCGGACGATTCCCGCTATGTGGCTCTTACCCTGCCTCATATTCTGATGCGCGAGCCTTACGGCAAGGAGACGAGGCAGATTGAAGAGTTCGCCTACGAGGAGGGCGTCGACGGCAGGGACAACAAGAAGTATCTGTGGGGCAATGCCGCGTATGGCCTGGCGGCGCGGCTCACGCAGTCCTTTGCCAAGTTCGGCTGGTGCGCGTCGATT
>JBEKZJ010000060.1:0-29326 GCA_049509995.1 Occallatibacter sp.
AGGGTGCCTGTGTACAAGATCGCCATTGCCGGAGCCTCAACGCTGCTGGGCCGGGAGTTGAAGGAAGCGCTGTCGGAGTCGCCGCTGGCCGCGGCCAACTTTGTGCTGCTCGACGAAGAAGAGGCGCAGGGGCAACTGGATCGGGTGGGGGACGAGATTACATTTGTCCAGACCATCGGCGCGGATGCGTTTGAGCGCGCGGACTTCACGTTTTTCTGCGGCACGGAGGACCTGACCCGGAAGCACTGGCGGGAGGCGTTGCGGGCCGGTTCGACGGTCCTGGACCTTTCCGGCGCGCTGGACCAGGAGACGGGGGTGCTGGTGCGGGCTCCGTGGCTGGGCTCGGAGGCGGCGACGGCCGACCTGTTTACCCCCGCCGTGGTTCCGGCGCACCCGGCAGCGCTGGCGCTGGCGCTGGTTCTGGAGCGGCTGCAACTGGCCGCCGAGGTGCGGTTTGCGGCGGCTACGGTGCTGGAGCCGGCGAGCGAGTTCGGGCGCGCGGCAATGGACGAGCTGCACCAGCAGACGGTGAGCCTGCTGAGCTTCCAGGGCTTGCCGCGGGCCATTTACGACGCGCAGATAGCCTATAACCTTCTCTCCGGCCTGGGCGAAAGCGCCAAGATCAGCCTGGGCGCGGTGGAGGCGCGGATTCGGCGCCACTATGCCGCGCTGGGGGGCGGGCGCTGGCCGGCGCTGGCGTTGCAGGTGATTCATGCGCCGGTGTTTCACGGGCACACGTTTTCGATCGCGGTGGAGCTGGAGCGGGCGGTGGAGATTTCAGCGCTGGAAGAGGCTCTGAGCGGGGAACACATGGACCTGGTGCTGGAAGATACGGATTCGCCTTCGAACCTGGCGGCCACGGGGCAGAACGATGTGCTGGTGCGGCTGCGGCCGGAGTTGGGCGGCTCGCGAAATACGAACGAGGCTTCGCGGCTGTGGCTGTGGGCGGCGTCGGACAATTTGCGGCTGCACGCGCAGAATGCGGTGGCGTGCGCGCTGGATTTGCGCAGGTTGAGGCCGGCGGGGACGGTGCAGTAAGGCGCCCTGGAGCCGCAGAGTTGTCAGTTTTCCGATGCGAAGGAATATCGCAATGTGGCAAGAAAAATGCTATCGTAGCGTCAGGTTTCAGCCATGGCGGAATCGATCACGGTCTATCTTCATTTCCCCTGTTTCGATGGAGTCATCTCAGCGGTTCTTGCGAGCGAATACCTGAACAGAAAACGGGGATGGGAGACGCGCGATATAGTTCCTGTCAACTATGACCGGCAGGCGTCCTGGGCGGAAAGCCAACTGTCTGAGCCTGCGGTTGTGGTCGACTTTCTTTACCATCCGAGAGCCATCTTCTGGGCGGATCACCACCAGACTTCGTTCTGCTCGGAATCGCTGAGGGCCGATTACGATTATCGGCATAGAAGTTCTCCAGACCTGCTGTACGATCCGGCGGTATCTTCGTGCGCCGAATTGCTGTGGCGCAGGGTTCGCAGGCAGCTCAGTGAGCCGAGATTCCGCGAAATGGTCGCCTGGGCGCGGCGCATCGACGGGGCGCGCTATGACACCGTAGAAGAGGCTGTGCTGGGGAATGCTCCCGCGCTCAGAATCAGCCAGAGTTTTTTGAACGACTCGTCGGCTGAGTACTGCCGCTTTCTGGTGGAGTCGCTTCGGGCACAGACGCTGGGCGAGGTTGCGGCATCGAGCATGGTCCGCGACCGGTATGCCTCCGTTCGCAAGGCCATCAAACGGGGGCAGAAGCTATTCAGCTCGGCATCGCGTATCGGCGGTAATGGCATAGTCGTCTTCCAGCTGCCAAGGCAAACCGACAACACTTTCGTGAGCCGGTACGCTCCCTATCTGGAGTATCCCAATGCGCGCTACTCTGTGGGCATCACGCCGCATGGCGACGGAGCCAAGATCACGGCCATGCGGAATCCGTGGCGGCGCTTCAAGAGCCTTCCCCTGGGACAAATCTTTCGACATTATGGAGGCGGCGGGCACCAGCGGGTGGCTTCTGTGTTGGTGAACAGCGCAACGGAGGCCGAAACTACGCTTGGCGCCATCCTCAAAGATATTGAGAGCCAGGCCGGCGGCGTGGCAAAGAAGATCAAAAGGAGCGCGAGCCGATAGCCGATGATTGATCGCTTCAATTTCTACGATATCTATGGGTATCTCTTGCCAGGGACGCTCCTGATGGGGATTTTCTGGCTTCCATTCGGTCTCGCAACGGGAAGGCTGCCTGCCAGCGAGGTGTCGACGACGCTGCTGTTGTTGGCGCTGGCATACATCGCAGGTCATGTTCTGCAGACGGTGGCATCGGTTGTGGTGCCTTCGAAGGTTGGCGACGGGAAGGGGGAACTGCGGTCGCGGTCGAACCTTCTTCTGGATGCGGCCAATTCAAAATTCAGCCCCGGTTTCAAGGATGATCTTGCGAAGAAGGTGAAGGCCGCGTTTGGCCTGGAGGTTCTTGGCGATCAGCCGGGAGACCTGACGAATCGCGACACCGCTTTCCTTGAAGCACGCGCCTATCTGATTCGCAACAAGGCGGCGAACTACGTGGAGCAGTTCGAGGGTCTCTACGCGATGATGCGGGGACTGGGGTGCGCATTTCTTATCGGCTGCGGCTACCTGAGCGGCTGGGGACTGTCGTTCCACTGGGAGTTGCGCGGCGTTGGATTGGCCGTCTGGAGTGTGCTGGTTGCCTCGATTCCGGGGGCCTTGGCGGCCACCGCGGGGGCCGATTACCTTGCGGCACGCGCGGAGAAGGAAAAGGATAAGGAAAAGAGGAAGCTGCTGCAGGAGCGTGAGAAGGCAGCGAACGAGTGGCTTGCGGTCTGCGTTCTCCTGTTTGCCTCCGGTCTTGGCTACTTTCTTGGTACCTGGAAGCCTCTTCCTGGCAGACTCGAGTTCTTCCTGTGGTCAGCCTTGCCTGTGACGCTGTTCGCTGGATCTCGCTGTTTTCAGGCCTACCGAGGCTACGCGCAGCATTTTGCGGAAACGGTATGGAGGGATTTTTCGAGTCTTTATCGCGAAGATGCGCCCCCACCCTCCAAGGAAACCCAGGACAAGGACCGAGCGGCATCAAGTTAAGGCCGGCGCTCAACTTGAGCCGAGACCGCATTCCCTGCGCCACGCCTGCTCGATGTAGCTGTCGGTCATGCCGGCGATGTAGTCGGCGACGGTGCGGGCGAGGCCTTCGGTGGGGATTTGCGCGCGGTGATCTTCGGGCAGTTGGGCGGGGTCGGCGAGAAGGGCGGCGAAGAGGCTCTGGACGACCTGAGTGGCGTGGTTGTGGGCGTCCTCCATGATGGGGGAGTTGTAGAGGTTGTCGTAAAGGAAATTTTTGGCGGCGGCGCGTTCGGCTTCGAGTTGCGGGCTGAGGGCCGCGAGGCGGTGGGGCGCGCGGCGGATATCGGCCAGGGTGGTGGCGCCGAGAGCAGCTGCGCGGGCGCGCACTTCGTTCAACAGATCGGTGACCAGCGCGTTGAGGACGCGCTTGATGGCTTCGTTAACGGTGAGCTTGGGCGCGGCGGCGGGGTATTGGATGAGAACAGCGTCGTGGAAGCCGCGGAACAGAGGCACAGCTTCGCGGACCTGGGGGAGGGTAACGATGCCGGAGTCGAGGCCGTCGTCGAGATCGGCGGTGAGATAGGCGATTTCGTCGGCCAGATCGATGAGCTGGGCTTCAAGGGGAGGGAACTGGTCGAGGAAGTATTCGGCCAGCTCAGGGTGGTCAGCGGCGGAGTAATCGCGGGAGTGCTTGACGATGCCCTCCCTTACGCCAAGGGTGAGGTTGAGGCCGCGAAAGGCGGCGTAGCGCTCCTCGAACCAGGTGACGATGCGCAGGGCGTGGAGGTTGTGGTCGAAAGTGAGCCCGAAGCCGCGCAGGGAGTAGTCGAGGGCTTGCTCGCCGGCGTGGCCAAAGGGCGGATGGCCGATGTCGTGGACCAGGGCGAGGGCCTCGGTCAGCTCGGTGTGAATGCCCAGAGCTGCGGCCAGGGTGCGGGCGATCTGGGTGACCTCGAGGGTGTGGGTGAGGCGGCTGCGGAAGTGGTCGGAGGGGGATTCGGCGGGCAGGCGGGTGAAGACCTGAGTCTTGCCGGCGAGGCGGCGAAAGGCCTTGGAGTGCAGAATCCGGGCGGCGTCGCGGGCAAAGGGTGTGCGATAGGGGTGAGGGGGTTCGGCGCGGGTGCGGCGGGCGAGTTCGGCGTCCTGGCGGCCGCAGACGGCAATCCCCGGCGGGAGTTTGGCAGGCGAGCTGGTTTCAGAGTCCGTCATCGTCGATGCGCAGCAGAGGAGTTCACGTCTGGTTATACCGCAGTTGGGGAGGGGAGCGCTGAAAATGAGAGCGCGTGTTGAAAATCACCGTCGACCTGATTCGGCGGTGGTATAACGTTTTCATTGCGGCGGGGATTGGACAAGGGCAATCAAGCGGTAGTACTATCCTGCCGAATTTTGCGATAGGGTTGGCGTGGGGACGAAACAGGCGCCGCCCGCGAATACACTTCACATCCGGATCGGGAGGAAAGCATGAAAGCGATCAAAACAGCAGCGTTGGCGATACTGGCGCTGGGAGTTGCGTTCACGTCGGGCTGCGAAGGCAGGCACTCGACCAAAGAGGTCTTCTACCTGGTTGCGACCAACGTGAACCTGCCCTACTGGCAGACGGCGGCGGCGGGATTCAAACGGGCAGCGGCTCAGTACAAGGTGACGGCCAGAGTGGTGGGACCGGACACCTACGATCCGAAGGCCGAACTGGACGAATTGCAGAAGGCGGTTGCGGCCAAGCCGTCGGGGATTCTGATCTCCGTGGCCGACGCATCGGTGCTGCAGCCGGGGATCAATGCGGCCGTGGACGCCGGGATTCCGGTGATTACCATGGACTCGGATGCGGCCGGCAGCCACAGGCTGTATTTCATCGGGACCAATAACCTGGAAGCAGGACGGATGGGCGGCAAGCGGGTGATCGAGAAGCTGGGCGGCAAGGGCAACGTGATCTTCTTTACCCTCGGCGGCCAACCCAATACGGATGAGCGGCTGAAGGGCTTCAAAGACGTGTTCGCGACCCGTCCGGAGATCAAGATCGTGGACGTGGTGGACATCAAGGGCGATGCGCGCAACGCGTTCGACAAGGCTCAGGAGGTGCTGGCGCTCACCGGCCCGAAAAAGATCGATGCGTTTGTGTGCCTGGAAGCATCGTCGGGCAAGGTGGTAGCCGATGCCATCAAGCGGGCCGGCGGCGGCCGGGAGCTGACGGCCTGGGATGTGGACCAGGATACGCTGGACGGAATCAAGTCGGGCGCCATCGACGCGACGATTGCGCAGAAGCCCTTCACGATGGGCTACGTGGGGCTGAAGGCGCTGGACGAGATCTACCACGCGCCGCCCAAGCAACTGAACAAGGACTACAGCGCGGACTCGTTTGCGCCGTACCCGGTGTTTGTGGATACCGGCACCTCCCTGGTGGACGAGAGCAACGTGGATCTGTACATTGCTGGGGCGGCGGAGGAGAAGAGGTAGGGAAGGCGCTCGAAGGCTTTCATCGATTCCGGCACAGTCACGATGGCGGAGTTGCGTGTTCGAGGAAGCCCGTGTCTCCAATGCGAGACGCGGGCTTTCTTGTTTTGCTTCAACGGCTCGCCGGCGGCGCGGCTCCAAGCGCTCCTGGCAATGCACTGCCCACAAGGGTGGTATGATTTTCCGGGTCAAGCGCCAAGGGGGGTGACGATGAAAACCAAATCCAGCATGATTCTCTCGCTGTTTTTTCTTTTGCTGCCGGCACAGGCCTGTCTGTCTCAAGGGAGCCTTTCCGCAAAATGGGAAGAACTTACCGGACCCGACTTCATTGAGGCCATTCACCAGTCGCAAGGGGTTTGCGTGCTGCCGTTCGGCATTATTGAAAAACACGGACCGCACCTGCCGTTGGGCACGGACCTGCTCGATGTTCGCTTCGCGGTGATGAATGCGGTCAAGCAGGAGTATGCGGTGGTATTTCCCGAGTATTATTTCGGGCAGATATTCGAGGCCCAGCAACAGCCCGGAACGGTGGCCTACAGCCTGACGACGCAACTGACGCTGCTTGGGGAGACGGTAAAGGAGATGGCGCGCAATGGCTGCAAGAAGGTGGTCATTGTGAATGGCCACGGCGGAAACAACAGCCTTTTGCCGCTGTTCGCGCAGGCGCAACTGGCCAGCCCGCGCGACTACGTGGTTTATGTTTTCGGACTGCCGGACACGAACGTGCCGGGACGCCCAGCCATGAAGACGCAGACAGACATGCATGCAGGCGAAACGGAGACTTCGCTGATGCTGATTGCGCGGCCCGACCTGGTACACATGGACCGTGCAACGCAGGAATCGGGCGCGGACCAGAAACGGCAGTCTTTGCCGGGCTCCGTTTATACAGGCATCTGGTGGTATGCGCGCTTTCCGAATCACTATTCGGGTGAGGGCGCGGCAGGGAACAAGGAACTGGGAGAATTCGAACAGAAGGAATGGTCACGCCAGATTGCCGAAGCGATCAAGGCGATCAAGGCCGACCGGGTGAGCCTCAAACTGCAAAACCAGTTCTTCGAGGATTCGCAGCACCCGTTGGAGACCAAGCAGTAGACGGGTGTTTCCGCAACCTGTAGAGCCCCGGCCTGCCGTCTCTGGCGGGCCGGGGTTGGTTGGGCTTCATCGACTCCCAGGTCTCAAATTCGAGACCCTGGGGCACCCGCGAGTTTTTCCGTAGCCTGTAGAGCCGCGGCCTGGCAGCCCCGGCCTTACGTTGCTGCTTATTCCGGTTTGGGTTGGCCGGCGGCGCTTTCCTGCTTGGCGAGCTTGACGCGGGCGCTTTCCAGCTTGCGCTGGACCTTGGCTACGTCGGCGGGCTCAACGTCGGCGGGAGCGGATTTGGCGTACTCGGCGAGCGAAAGTTCCCATTGCGCGGCGGCCAGGCGGATGCGGCCCGTCTTCTCATAGAGTTCGCCGAGATGGTCGTGGATGGTGGGGTCGGTCTGGTCGCGTTCAACGGCCTTGCGGAGGTTTTCCTCGGCCTCTTCGTACTGTCCCAGCTTGAAGTAGGCCCAGCCGAGGGAATCGAGGTAAGCGCCGTTCGTGGGTTCGAGATCGACGGCCTTGCGAATCAATTTGAGGGCCTCGGGGAGGCGAATGCCCTTGTCGGCCAGCATGTAGCCCAGGTAGTTGAGGGTCATGGCGCTGTTGGGGTCCAGATCGAGGGCCTGGCGGAAGAGCTGCTCGGCCGGCTCGTAGTGCTTTTGCCGCTCAGCCAACGCGCCCTTGAGGAAGAGCAGGTAGGCGCGGTCTTCGGTTTTGGTGGCGAGCGGACCGGCCTTGGCGTATGCTTCGTCGGCCTCCTTCCAGCGGTGCATCTCGGTGTAGAACTGGCCCAGCCTCAGCCACACCACGCGGTCTTTGTCGGAGTTATCCAGCAGGCTCCTGGTCAAAGTGAGGGCGTCTTCGTTTTTGCCTTGCTCCACCAGGGCGCCGGCGAGCGTGAGCTTCAGGTCCATATCCTTGGGGTTGGCTGCGACGGCTTTGCGGGCGACCTCGACGGCGCGGTCGAAGATTTTGGCTTCGCCGTAGGTCTCGACCTGGGCCTCAAAGCCGCGCACGGCGGTTTCGCCACCCATGTCGACCATTTTCTGGTAAGTGGCGATGGCCTGATCGGTCTTGTTCTGCTCGTGATAGATAGCGCCGAGCCGCTCCAGGAAGAAGCCGCGGTTGGTCTTCTCTTCGTTGGTGTAGGCGCCGTTGGCGTGGGAGGTGAGGTCCACCATCTTTTCGAAGGTCTGGGCGGCCTCGTCGAAGCGGCCCAACTGGTCAAGGAGCAGGCCTTCGTTGAAACCGGCCTCCAGGGAGTTGGGGTCCTGCTTGCGGGCCTTGCGGATGGTGACCAGCGCATCCTCATACTTGCCCTGGCGGCGCTGAATTTCACCGATGTGGATCAGGGCCTCAGTGTCCTCGGGATCGGCCTCGGCCAGCAGCTTGAATTGTTTCAGAGCCTCGTCGAGCTGGTTGTCGGCAAGCAGGGCCTGGCCGAGAGCGTCGAGCGTATGGGCGTCCTCAGGATCCATGTCGGCGGCGCGCTGATAGGCGGCGATGGCGTCCTTGGTCTGCTTCAACTGGTCATATGCCGCGCCCAGGGCAACCTCCATCTTGGGGCTGCGGTCGGCCACCGGGACGGCTTCAATCACCTTGACGGCGTGCGCCACATCGCCGCTTTCGGCATAGAGGCGAGCCAGGTTGAGGACCACTTCCTCGGAATCGGGCTCGATGGCCTGGGCGGTCTTGAACTCTTCTTCCGCTTTTTTCGGATCGTGCTTGACGGTGTAAAGCTGGCCCAGGACCATGCGGTCCTCGACGCTTTTGGGTTGCAGTTGGACGATCCTTTCAAACTCGGCGATGGCCTGGTCGAGAACGTTGCCGGAGGGTGAGGCGGACGAGACCGCATTGGAGGCGTCGCTCAACTGGCGCAGGTAAATCCGCCCCAGCAGCTTGTGGGCCTCGATGTCGTCGGGAGAGGTCTTGAGCAGGCCGCGGGCGGTGGCTTCGGCTTCGTGAACGTGGCCGGTGCGGAAGTAGAGATCGGAGAGGCCGTCGTTCAACTGCGGGGAGTTGGGGTCGGCGTTGAGCGCTGATTTGTACTCCTCGATGGCCAGTCGCGCGTCCTCGGTGTTGCCATTGGCAATGGCGTCTTCCTCGTAGTTGTTGGCCAAGGCGAGGTGATAGTAGGCCGTGGCGCGGTCGGGAGGCTGCGCGGGGGGTTGGTTGGAAGCCGCGACCTTGGCCGGCGCGGTTTTGGCGGGAGCAGTCTGGGCGGGGCTACTGGCGGGCAACTTCGGGGGAGCAGTGGTTTCCGGAAGTGTGCTTCCCGGCTCATTCTGGGCGCGGGCTTGCAAGGCCGGCAGCGAGACCAGCGTGGCGGCAACAATCGAGAGCCAGAGGGGCAGCGAAGAGTTCTTGAGTTTCATCATCCTTGAGATTCCGTGCCTTTCAAGCCGGGCGAACGGGGAAAACTCCACACCGGAGGGCCGAAAGACAGCACCGGCAGCCGGCAGGAGCAACTCTATCTATTGTACAGACGATTCTACCGGTCATTTGTCTCGAACAGCACGGTGGAATGCGGGATTTTCGTGATTATCGGCGAATGAGGGGTCAGGGATCAGGGGTCAGCAGATCGGCGACCCAGCGGGTCGACGAATCAGGGTTGCGGGACGCCGGGGAGCCAGCCGTGCTCGCGGAGGGATTGCAACTGGCGATGGAGAACTTCAGCCTGGCGTTCGAGGCGCTCGAGTTGGCGCTCGCCGGGGTGGTCCTGCGGGGGAATTGCCGGCTGCAAGGCGTGGAAACCGGGCTGGGGCCAGGGCAGGGTCGCAAGATGGGCGCCTGTCTGCCCTTCGAGCCATTGCAGGCGGCGGTCGAGCAGTTCCAGGCGGCTCTGGACGGGGCCGGATTGCTTCCAGGCCCATTCGCCGTCGAGGGCTGTGAGTGTGGTCACGCTTTGGGCGAAACGGCGCAGGTAGGTGACAAAGGCGGCGACAAACTGGGCGAAGGGGCGGCGGCGGGGCCAGGTTTCGGCCAGCAGGCGCTCCAGCGACTCCTCAGTATCGTTGTGGGCCAGGCCGGCGGCGCGGCGGGCGTTGGCCAGCAGGCGCGAAGAGCGAGAGCGGGTTTGCCAGTTTTCGGCCAGCTGAGCCAGGTAGCGGCGGTCGGCGGCGATGCTGGCGCGGAGAAACTGCGGCGCGCGGTCGCGCTCCCAGGCGGGAAAGAGGAAGGTCATGGCGAGGACCGAGATGAGGGCGCCGGCGATGGTGTTGGCGGTGCGGATGAGGGCCAGTTGCCAGTCGCCGGAGTAGGGGAGCCAGGCGAGAACAAAGGCCGGAGTGATGAAGAAGGCAAAGGCGGCGTAGCTGACCGGCAGGACGGCCAGAGCCAGCAGCGCTAAAGGAAGAAGAACGGCCGCGGTGGCCAGTTGAGAGTGGAGGGCGACGGCAAGCAGGGCGGCGAGAATGCCTCCGCCGACGGTGCCGCCGATGCGCTCCAGGCCGCGGCGCATGGTTCCGGAGACGTGCGGCTGGAGCACGATGAGGGAGGTCATCAGCAGCCAGTAGCCGTGATTGATGTGGAGCAGGAGGATGAGGGTCACGTCGAGGCCGCAGACCAGGGCGACGCGGGCGGCGTGGCGCAGCAGGAGGGACTTCCGGGTGAAGTTGGCGGCCAACTGGTCGAGGATGCGGGCGGGATTCCAGCTTTGGCGCAGCTCGGCGAGGCGCGCGTAGACGTAGGCAAATTGCCCCACCGAGCCGGGGATGGGCGGGACCCGCTTGAAGGCGGGGGTCTTGCCGAGACGCAGCAGGGCGGCGCTTTCGATGGCGGTTTCCAGCAGGGCTGCGGCTTCAGTTACCTGGGCGAGCAGAAAACGGGTGGAGGGGTCGGACTGGGTGAGGCAGCCTTCGAGGTAGTAGGGGAGCCGCTGCATTTCCAGGCGCTTGGCCTGGGCCGAGCCCGCGGTCTGTCCCCGGCGAACCAGGATCGAGGCGACCCAGAGCTCGGCGGAGCGCAGGTCGGCAAGACTGGAGAGGCCGCGATCAAGGCAGACAGAGCCCGGCGAGGCGGCCTGGGCTTCGAGATGCTCGGCGAGGGCGATGGTACGGGCGATGAGCAGGTCGGCGTTTTCGAGCAGGACGACGAGGTGGTGGCCCTGGGCGGTTTCCGTTTGGTGTTCGGCGCGGATGGAGGCGACGGCCTGCCAGCCCTGCTCGACGGCGCGGCGGATGCGGTACTGGTGGTGTTGGGCGAGGCGATGCCAGAGGGCGGGAGTTTGCCTGAATCGAGCCGACGATAATCGAGATTCGCGGTCTCCTGCCGTTTTCGCAGTTTTTTCCTCGAAAAGCCGCGGAAAGGATGGGGCGCCCGATTTTTGTGGGGCACTCGGCTGCTGATTCCGTGTGGAAAGCTCGGCCAAGGAGGCCAGAAATGAGGCCAGCTCCTCGTAGCAGGCGCTGACGGCGGTGCGGGCGGGGCGATAGGCGTCAAGCGGCCACAGGAAGAGCGAGAGCAGGGCGGCCCAGGCGCCGCCGGCAAGCAGAAGCAGGCTGCGGGTGAGGGCTTCATGGAAGGAGGATGTGGGCGCGCCGATGCCGCAGATGAAGATGACCTGGACGAGGATGCCGGCGGAGGAAAACGGCTGGCCGAGGACGGCGAGGTAGCTCCACAGGAAGCAGAAGAGGACGGTGACGGGAAGCGCCCAATGGAGGGTTCCGCCGCAGAGCGAGCCGAGAAAGAGGCCAACAGCGCCGCCGAGGGAAAGAGTGGCGAGGCTGCTCATGCGGGTGCGGTAGGGGCCTCCGGTGTCGGAGAGTATGGCTTCGAAGCCGCCCAGGCCGGCCCAGCCTAGGTTGGGGATTCCGGCCAGGTCGCCGAGGACCAGCGGGGTGCAGAGAGCGACGGCGGCGCGCAGGCCGCGGAACCAGTCCATCTGGCGGGCTAGCGCCAGGGATTGGGTGCGCAGGCGAGACCAGAGTTGGCCGAGGGACTTCATAAATCTGTTCAATACTCTCGCGAATCAGTGGCGGAAATGGCGGATGCCGGTAAAGACCATGGCTACGCCGAGGCGGTCGGCGGCGGCGATGACGTCCTGGTCTTTGACGGAGCCGCCGGGTTGGATGACGGCGGTGGCGCCGGCGGCGGCTACGGCTTCAAGGCCGTCGGGGAAGGGAAAAAAGGCGTCGGAGGCGGCGACGCAGCCTTTGAGCGGGAGAACGGCCTTCATAGCGCCGAAGCGGGCGGCGTCCACTCGGCTCATTTGCCCCGCGCCGACGCCGAGGGTCTGGCCGTCGCGGGCGTAGACGATGGCGTTGGACTTGACGTGCTTGGCCACGCGCCAGGCGAAGAGCAGGCTGCGCAGCTCCTCGGCGGTGGGCGGACGCCAGGTGACGATCTTCAGCTCCGATTCGGTGACGCGGGCGGTGTCGGCGTCCTCAAGCAGCAGGCCGCCGGAGACGTGCTTGACCACCGGCTTTGGCGGGGCGGAGCGGACTTCGACCAGGCGGAGGTTCTTTTTGGCTGCGAAGCGCTGGCGGGCTCCGGGGGCGAAGGCGGGGGCGGCGATGGCTTCGACGAAGAGTTTGGCGATTTCGGTGGCGGCCTCGGCGTCAACGGGGTGGTTGATGCCGATGACGCCGCCGAAGGCTGAGACGGGGTCGCAAGCGAGGGCCTTTAGATAGGCTTCAAGGACGGTGGCGCCGGTGGCCGCGCCGCAGGGGTTGGTGTGCTTGACGATGACCACGACGGCGGGATCGGACTCGCCTGCGGGGAACTCCTGCGCCAGCTCCCAGCAGGCGTCGAGATCGACGAGGTTGTTGAAGCTGAGTTCCTTGCCCTGGAGCTGGGTTGCCCCGGCGATGCCGAGGCCGGAGCCGTCAACGTAGAGGGCGGCGCGCTGGTGGGGGTTTTCGCCGTAGCGGAGGGCTTGGGCCAGCGGGAAGTTGATGCGGAGTGTGGTGGGCAGGTGGGCTGAGTCGGGCGCGGCTGGGTCCTCAGGCGCAGGGGCTTCGACGATGCGGTCGAGCGTGTTGGCGATGGCGGTGTCGTAGGCGGCGGTGGTGGAAAAGGCCTGTTTGGCGAGGCGCCAGCGGGTTGCGCGGCTGAGGCTGCCGTTGTTCGACTGAAGTTCCTCAATGAGGGCGGGATAATCGGCTACGCGGGTGACGATGGCGACGTCTTCAAAGTTCTTGGCGGCGGAACGGACCATGGAGGGTCCGCCGATGTCGATGTTTTCGAGGAGATGACCAAAGGCGACGCCGGGCTGGGCGGCGGTCTTCTCAAAGGCGTAGAGGTTCACCACCGCCAAATCGATAGGCTCGATGGAGTGGGCGGCGATAGCGGCTTCGTGCTCTTGGTTGCCGCGGATGTAAAGCAGGCCGGCGTGGACGCGCGGGTGCAGGGTCTTGACGCGGCCGTCGAGCATCTCAGGAAAGCCGGTGAGGTCGCTGATGTCCTTGACGGTCAGGCCGGCTTCGCGAAGGGCGCGCGCGGTGCCGCCGGTGGAGATCAGCTCGACGCCAAAACTCGCCAGCACCTGGGCAAACTCGACCAGGCCGGTCTTGTCGGTCACGCTCAACAGCGCTCTGCGGATGGGTTTTGCCGAAGTTACGTTCTGACTCACAGGTGAACTCCTTTTGAGGGTTCGCGGCGGTCCACACCCGCCGCCAGCGGGACATTGCAGGCGAAGGCCACACACCAGAGTACATCGAACTTCCGGGTGAGGCTGCCGCAGGACAGGATGGGACGATTGTTGCAGATTGCAATCGAATCGCCCCTCCTACAGAGATTTGGAAAATGCTTTAGAGTTAAATCATGGGTAGTTACTCCCCCGTTCCCCAGCCCGAAATTCTGCCTCCCGGCAGCGGTGGAATGCCGCCGCGGCGAGCGGTTCGCCGTCCGCGGCCAACGTGGGTGACCTCGCCGGCGACGTATCTGCTGGTGGGGATCAACTGCGCGGTGTTTCTGGCCATGGTGGCGCACGGGGTCAGCGTGGGCACTCCCACCACCGACCAACTGATGCACTGGGGCGCCAACAATGCCGGCTCGGTGCTGATCAACGGCGAGTGGTGGCGGATTGTGACCGCCATGTTTGTGCACGTGGGGATTCTTCACCTGGCCACCAACATGTGGTGCCTGTGGAACCTGGGTCTGCTGGCCGAGCCGCTGATGGGATCGGCGGGGGTGCTGGCGGTGTACATTCTCACCGGCGCGGCGGGAAACCTGCTGTCCGCATTCTCAGGCTGGCTTAGGTACGGCGGCGATTGGGCAAGCTATCAGGCCGCAGGCGGATTGGACATGGCGGCCGTGTTTCCGCCCGGAGCGGGAGCTTCTGGAGCTGTCTTCGGGATAGCCGGGGCGCTGATTGTGCTGTTGAAGTCGAACCGGCTGCCGGTGCCACCGATGGAGCTGAAAAGGCTGCGCAAGTCGGTGATTTACTTTGCCGTGCTTAATCTGGTGCTTGGCCTCTCGATCAACGTTGGGACCCGCTTCATCGGCTCGGGGCTGAGCATCGACAACATGGCCCACCTCGGGGGGTTTTCGTCCGGGTTGCTGTTTGCGGCTCCCATGGTGCCGAGGCTGGGCTCGCCGCGAACGGTTTTTCAAACGCGGCTACGGCTAGCCGTTGGGATAGTCGTGGGGCTGCTGGTGCTGTTCGGGTTCTACCTGGCACAGTTGCCGCGGTAGAGAGGAATCCCGCTGGAATGGGCCAGACGCAGGTCCTTCGACTGCGCCTCTCGCGATAAAACTGCGAGATTCTCCGCTCAGGATGACAGTTCTTATATTTATCAAGCATTTAATCTGGCAATTATTGGAATGCTAAATGTCGATGCAGCCTGAGGCTGTGCAAGAATAATCTCGTACGCTGACCGTCTCATTTCAATCCCCGGAGGCAGACCATGAAGCGCCGCGAATTTTTGAAGCAAGCTGCGATTACCGCCGCAGCCGTTGCATCCACCAGCCAACTGAACGCGTCCGCCGCAACCCCAGCCAACCCGATTGCGCGGCGCACCCTGGGCAGGACGGGCGAACAGCTCTCCATCATCGGGTTTGGCGGCATTGTGGTGATGGATGAGGAGACCGGCGCGGCCGCAAACATTGTCGCCGAGGCGGTGGACCGGGGCATCAACTACTTCGACGTTGCGCCCAGCTACGGCAACGCGCAGGAACGGCTGGGCCCGGCGCTGGCTCCCTACAGGAACAAGTGCTTTCTGGCCTGCAAGACCGATGGGCGCATGAAAGACGACTCGCGCGCGCAGCTTGAGGAGTCTCTCCGGCTGCTCAAGACCGACCATGTAGACCTGTATCAGTTCCACGCGCTGACGAAGAGGACGGATCTGGACAAGGTTCTGGGGCCGGGCGGGGCGATGGAGACCATGGAAGCCGCAAAGAAGGAAGGGAAGATCCGGTTCATCGGATTCTCCGTTCACTCGGCGGAGACGGCGCTGGCGGCCATGGACCGTTACCACTTCGATACGGTGCTGTTCCCCGTCAATTGGGTTCTGTTCACGCAGGCCAACTTCGGGCCGCAGATTCTTCAGCGGGCCCAGGAAAAGAAGATGGGCATCCTGGCGCTGAAGGGCATGGCCAAGACGGTTTGGACGGCGGATCAGCGGCAGAATCATCCCCAGCCCAAGTGCTGGTATCAGCCGGCCGGTTTTCCCGATGAGGCGTCGCTGGGGCTGCGCTGGACGCTGGGGCATCCCATCACGGCGGCGATCCCGCCCGGAGATGAGCGCTACTTCCGGCTGGCGATGGACGTGGCGCAGAACTACAAGCCGCTCGAAGCGCACGAGGAGCAGGCCCTGCTCAGCGGCGGCCATGGAGTGGAACCGATCTTCCACCTGGGCAACGATGTGTAGGGTGGTTCAGCGTTATCGGACGGCGGTGGCGGCGAACTTTCTGACCATGGCCAGCAGCAGCTTGCGGTCGCTCTCGTTCAGGTTGGAAGAGTAGCGGCGAATCTGGGTGAGGAAGCGCAGTTCCTCGTCGGAGAGCTTCTGGGTGTTGAACTCGTGGCCGAGCGAGTCGTCGGCAAAGAACTGGGCGATAGGCAGGTCGAGGGCCTGGGCGATCTTCGACAGCGTGTCCAGCGAGGGCACGGTATGGCCGTTTTCCACGCGCGAGAGGTAGCAGCGCAGGAGACCGGTTTTCTTCTCGATGTCTCCTTGCGACAGGCCCTTCTGCAACCGGTGAGCGCGAATGGTGGTGCCGATCTTCATGGCGGGATCCGGTCCTGTCCGCTGTCTGCCAGGAGTTTACCAGCTTGGCAGCAATCAAAAGATTATTGGCTTAATAGTTAACATGCGCGGCAGGAGAATGCAAGCGCAATTGTGGCTCTTTTTGGGAGGCCGGAGTCATCGCGGGCACGGGCCGGTTTGCCACGGCCGCGCCGGGGCGATAGAACCGGGTAGAGTTCCGCCTTAGTGGCCCAGATTCGCCGCCAGGAAGCGGTCTACGCGGGCCAGTGCATCGGCGGCATCGTCGGGGCGGTAACCGGCGGCGTTATTCGGATTCTCGAAGGCGTGGCCGGCATCGGGGTAGATTTTGACGTCCACGGGTTTGCCCAGCGACTGCATGTCGGCCTCGAAGGCGTGGACCGCATCCGGAGGAATGCCCTGGTCTTTGCCGCCGAAGTTGCCCAGCACGGCGGCGTGGATCTGGGCCAGGGCGGCTTTGTCGGTGGCCAGGGAGCCGTAGTTGATGGCCGCGGCCTTGAGAACAGGCGAGGCGATGGCCAACTGCAGCGCGTAGCCTCCGCCCATGCACCAGCCGACGGCGCCGATGCGGTCGCGCTTTACGTCCTTGCGGCTCTGGAGGAACGTGACGGCGGAGGTCAGATCGCGCACGCCCTGGTCCTGGGGCAGACCGCGGGAGAGCTCGTGGGCCAGGTCGGGGGTGGTGGCCACCTTGCCGCGATAGAGATCGACGGCCAGCGCCACATAGCCCTTGGCCGCATAGCCGGCTGCCTCCTGCTTGATCCAGTCGTTCAGGCCCCACCACTCGTGGATCACGATCAAGGCCGGATGCGGGCCAGGACCCTGGGGCAGGTAGAGCAGCGCCTGGGCTGTGGAGTCGCCGCTGGGGAAGGTGACAGCCTGCTGGGCATTTACGGCGAAAGCGGTGAGGAGCAGCGGCAGCGCGCAGAGGAGCGCACGAAAAGTCTTCATGAGAGACCTCGATTCTGAAACGATTGTCTAGCCGGGGAAGGCCGCGACGGTGCGATTTCTTGCGGGACACGCCGATTCTTCCATGGAACTGTCATTGTAATGCCCGCAGGGCACGGCAGACGAGAAGCGGTAAACCTTCGCGGCGCGGGAAGCGTCTGACTGAGTACGGCAACGAAATGCCAGGGAGCGCAGATGCGGCGAGCAGCCACGTGGGCAGGAGCGATGGGGATGTTTGTGGCTGGGGGCTTTGCGGCATGGGCGCAGACGGCGGTTCCAACCCCGGCGTCGACTGCAACGCAGACTCCGGCACCCGCAGTTGCGCCCGGCGCGGCCTCCAGCGCTCCCACGCAG
Organism: Occallatibacter sp.; assembly: GCA_049509995.1. Taxonomy (GTDB): domain Bacteria; phylum Acidobacteriota; class Terriglobia; order Terriglobales; family Acidobacteriaceae; genus Telmatobacter. The sequence goes on from JBEKZJ010000060.1 coordinate 17,061, forward strand.
GCCCCAACCGCGCCCAGTCCCAACGGCCAGGCGCCGTCTGTTCAAGCGGTGACGGGCGGCAGGCTGCACGGGGTGGTCAAAAGCGGCAACATCCCGCTGCCGGGCGTCACCGTGACCGCGCAAAATACGCTCACCGGCAAGCGCTTCTCCACCACCACTGATATTACCGGCGCGTGGTCCCTGAACATTGCGCAGAATGGGCGCTACGTGATCCGCACGCAGTTTGCGGCCTTTGCGGTTGCATCGCAGGAGGCGGTGCTGAACGCCGCGAACCGCGACCAGACGGTGAGTCTCGAGTTGATGCTGGCCTCGCGGGCGCTGGAACAACAGCAGCAACAGGCGCGGCAGGGGGCACAGAATGGGGCCGATCAGGACACAGCGGCGGTGCAAGCCATCCGGCAACTGGCGGGGAACGGGGCGCTGAGCCTGAGCCTGGTGAGCGCGCTGGCAGCGGATACCGATACACAGGCGGGAACGGCTGGCGCAGGCGGAGCGGCTCTGCCCTCCATTGCGGGCAACTCCGACTTTGGCGTGGATTCGGTGGCCATCAGCGGGCAGACGGGTTCGGTTAGCCCATTGGCTGGAATCGATGTGGACCGCATCCGGGATTTGATGGAGACGGCGCGCGCCCAGGGCGTTTTGCCGGGCGGACAGGGCGGTGCGGTTGGCGGCCTGTTTGGCGGCGGGGGCTTCGGCGGAGGTGGATTTGGCGGTGGCGGATTCGGCGGGTCCGGCGGGTTTGGCGGTGGTCCCGGCGGCGGGGGCGGCGGTGGACGGGGCAACTTCCGCGGCTTCAATCCCGGGCAGCCGCACGGGGCCGTTTTCTGGACGGGAAGCAATGCGGCGCTGAATGCGGAGCCGTATGCGCTGCGCGGCCAGTCGCAGGTGCAGCCCGCCTCCGGAACCAACCGCTTCGGGATCACCTTCATGAGCGCGCCTTACATTCCCAGGCTGACCAAGCCGAGCGGCAAGGAGACGGTTTTCCTCACGCTCTCCGGCCAGCGCAGCTCGAATCCTTCAGACCAGTACGCAACCGTGCCCACGGATGCGGAGCGCGCCGGCGACTTTTCCGCCGCCGGTCTGCCCATGATTTACGACCCCACCACGTTCCAGCAGTTCACGTCGAACGGAATCGCAAATGTGATTCCCGCTGCGCGCATCACGCCGCAGGCCGCGGCGCTACTGAATTATTTTCCCCAGCCGAACCTGCCCGGCGACGAGCAGAACTACCACCTGCTGACCACGGCGCAGTCGAACACCACGCAGGCCGGTGTGCGCTACCTGCGCAGCCTGGGCGCCAACGCCACGCAACCCGGCGGCGGCGGTCGAGGTGGCGGAGGGTTCGGCGGCGGGGGCGGGCGCAGGAACCAGAATCAGGGGCTGCGGCAGAGCATCAACTTCAACTACAACTGGAGCCACTCGGCTTCGGACCTCGTTAACCTGTTCCCGCAACTGGGCGGCAAGAGCGCCTCGGATGCGAATTCCATGCAGGCCAGCTACACGGTGGGTTACCACAAGGTGACGAACATCCTCAGCGCCAACTGGAATCGCGGCAGGAGCCAGACGACGAACTTCTTCACCAGCGTGACCGACATTGCCAGCCAGACCGGCATCCTGGGGCCTGACGGCGCGGCGCTGAATTCGAGCCCGCTCAATTATGGGCTGCCCGACGTGACGCTCAGCAATATCACCGGGCTCAATCAGCAGCAGCCGAGCTTCTCGCTGTCGCAGACCATCTCGCTGTCCGAGACGCTGAGCTGGATTCACGGCAAACACAACCTGCGCTTCGGCGGCAACTATCGGCGCGTGCATCGCGACCTGCTGGCAGGCTCGAACGCGACGGGGAGTTTCACTTTCAGCGGATTGTTTACCGAGTCCCCCACCGATCCCACCACAACGGGGTCATCGCTGGCGGATCTTCTGCTGGGGCTGCCGCAGGAGAGCACCATCGACTCCGCCGTGGCCAAGAGTTACCTGCGCGACAACGTGATGGATGCTTATGCGCAGGACGACTGGCGGGTATTGCCATACCTGACGCTGAATTACGGCCTGCGCTACGAGTTTTTTGCGCCGTATACGGAAAAATACGGTCACCTGGCCTTTGTGGATACCAATCCCGGCGCGGCTTTTTCAGGCCAGGCCGAGGTCGAGTCCGGGGGCGTGGGTCCGTTCAGCGGCAGGCTGCCGGATTCGCTGGTGTTTCCCTTCAAACTCGCGGTTGCGCCGCGGCTGGGCGTGGCGCTGCGCCTGCCCAAACAGACGGTGCTACGGGCCGGCTTCGGGATGAACTACACGGTTGGGCAGTACGCCACGTTTGCCACCGCCATGGCGCATGAGCCGCCCTTCGCCAACCAGCAGACGAACGAGGAAGCCAACTCGAAGGGCGACTCCAGTTCGGCGTGCGCTCAGAATACGCCCATGACTTGCTTCACGCTGGCCGATGGATTCCCCTCGCCTCCTACGGCGAGCACGCCGGGCAACTATGCTCTCGATCCGCACTATCATTTGCCCTACGTCGAGGTGTGGAACATCGACGTGCAGAAGACGCTGCCGTGGGGCGTGGTGGTGAATGTGGGCTACAACGGATCAAAGGGCAACCATCTGGATATCACCAGCGCGCCGCGCTCGACCCCGAGCAGCCCCATCACCGATCCCACGAACCTGGTGTTCAACTATGAACAGGCAGTGGCGTTCTCGAAGTTCACGGCGGGAACGCTGCGGGTGAACAAGCGGCTGACGGGCGGAATTGCGCTGGGGGCCAACTACCAGTACTCGCACTCGATCGACGACGCGGGCTCGGTGGGCGGAACCTCGACGGTGGTGGCGCAGAACTGGCAGAACCTGGGAGCCGAGGAAGGTAACTCGAGCTTCGACCAGCGGCAGAAGGTGAGCGGGACTTATCTTTACGAGTTACCGTTCGGCAAGGATAAGCATTGGGTTACCGGCGGCGCGGGGTCGCACATTCTGGAGGGATTCTCGGTTTCCGGTAGCTATACGTTTGCCACCGGGACGCCGCTGACTGCAAGTTACCAGGCCGCGGTGGAGGATGTGGCGCGGGGCACGGCCGGCACGCTGCGTCCGGACCGCGTGCCGGGAGTTTCCATCACGGCCGGGGGCGGGTCGCTGCTGAAGTGGTTCAACACCGCAGCGCTTGTTGCGCCCACGGGTCCGTATGGCACGGCCTCGCGCAACTCGATCACGGCGCCGGGGACCGTCCAGAACAATATGTCGCTGTCGAAGACGATGCAAATGGGCGAAACGCGGAGTATGGAGTTCCGCGCCACGGCCAGCAATGTCTTCAACACGGTGCAGTATTCGGGCGTGGATACCGGCGTGACTTCGCCGACCTTCGGGCAGGTGATTTCAGTCGGCGCCATGCGGTCGTTCAACTTTATGGCGAGGTTCAGGTTTTAGCGGGGTTGGCAGGGTTGGCGGAGTTAGCGAGTTAGCGGAATCCCAGGTCTCAAAATCGAGACCTGGGGCACCCGGCGGGGTTAGCGGAGTTAGCGGAGTAAGCGGCGCTTCGGGCCTGCTAGCAAGTTAGCCAGTCAGCTGGTTTTTGGTGGAAGGGAATTCAATGCGGGGCTGGATGCGGAGTATCGGGGCGGGGATTGCGGGGCTGGCGCTGGCGTTGCCGGGCGCGCAGCCGATGTGTGCACAGAGCCCCGGCCAGGATTCGAGCGGCCAGGCATCGAGTGGAAAGGTCACCGCAACCCCGCAGGGCGGGTTTGTTCTGAAGATGAACGGCGAGCTGGTGCTGACCAACGTGGTGGCGCGGGACGCGAAGACCGGCGAATTGGTTCTGGGGCTCAAGCAAAGCGACTTCACCATCTACGAGAACGGCAAGCAGCAGCAGATCGATACCTTCGACTTTGAGAGCGTTGAAAAGGCCACGCCGCTGAACGAAGCCACGGTGAGCGGGCTGGCCGCGGGGGCAAGCGGCAGCGGGAGCAAGGCCGTGGTGGTGGCGAGGCCCGAGGAGCTGCGCAATCACAGATTGATTGTGATGTTCTTCGACCTGACCTCGATGCAGCCCGAGGATCTTGACCGGAGCGTGGAAGCGGCGCAGGCGTTTCTTAAACAGAAGATGCAGCCGGCCGACCTGGTGGCGCTGGTTTCGCTCGGCGACACGCTCAATGTGGACCAGGACTTTACCGCGGACAAGAATGCGCTGATCAACGAGGTGGGCGTCTACAACGGTACCGAGGGGCAGGGCTTTGCCCAGGGCGCCACCGCGAACTCGAACCAGGTGGAGGACACCACCGGCTACACGCCCGACGAGAGCGAGTACAACGACCTCAACACCGATCGCGAACTGTTTGCGCTGCGGGCGGTGGCGAAGTCGCTCGAAAAGATCACGGAGAAGAAGTCGCTGCTTTATTTCTCCGGAGGAATTTCGCGCGACGGGATCGAGAACCAGGCTTCTTTGCGGGCGGCCATCAACGCGGCGGTGCGGGCCAACCTGGCCATCTACAGCGTGGACACGCGCGGCCTGCAGGCGATTGGGCCTTTGGGCGACGCATCGACGGGGAGCCTGCGCGGGACAGGCGCGTACAACGGCGGCGCGCTGACGAACAACATGAACGCCAACTTTGCCACGCAGGAGGTGATGGCGACGCTCAGCACCGACACGGGCGGCAAGGCGTTTTTCGATTCCAACGATTTTGCGCCGGCGTTCGCGCAAGTGGAGCGGGACACTTCGGCGTATTACGCAATTGGATTTCGTAGCACGAATCCGTTGCGCGACGGCCGCTATCGCAAGCTGACCATCAAGGTAAACCGGCCGGGCTTGAAGCTTGAGTATCGGCCTGGGTACTATGCGCCGGCGGACTTCCAGCACGCCGGCCATGAGGACCGCGAGCGCGAGCTTGAGGAGCAGTTGGCCAGCGACCTGCCGGCCACCGACATGGCTGTCTATCTGGATGCGATGTACTTCCGGCTGGACGACAATCGCTACTTTGTGCCGGTTTCGCTGATCGTGCCGGGCTCGCAGATTCCTTTTGTGAAGGGCGGCGACAAGGATAAGGCCACGCTGGATATTATCGGCACGGTGATCGACGAGGTGACGCGGCCCATCGGCCATGCGCGGGAGACGGTGAAGCTGAACCTGGATCCGAGCTTGCAGGCGCGGCAGAAGAACATTCAATATACGACGAGTTTCAACCTGCCGCCGGGCAAGTACCGAATGAAATTTGTGGTGCGCGAGAACCAGACCGGCCGCATGGGCTCGTTTGAAGCGGAGATCACGCTTCCGGATATGAAGAAGGCTCCGCTGAAGATGAGCTCGATCGTTCTGGCTTCGATGCGGCAGCCGAGCAAAAAGCAAAGCCCGCTGGTGCGCGGCGGAGAGGAGTATGTGCCCAACATCAGCCACGTCTTCCGCCAGGACCAGCACCTGTATCTGCTGTACGAAATCTATGCTCCGGCGAAGGAGAAGGTTGCTGCGGACGCACCCAAGGGGACCAAGGCGGGGATCAACCTGCTGAGCAGCCTGGAACTGATCCAGGGATCGACAAAGGTGTACGAGACGCCGCTGGTGCAGGCCAGGGCGGTCAACGTGGAGGGGCGCGATGCGGTGGCCATCGAGCTGGATGTGCCTTTGGCGGGATTGAAGCCGGGCCCGTATGTGTGCCAGTTGAACGTGATCGACGACGCCAACGGGGCTTTCGAGTTTCCGCGGTTTGCGGTGCTGGTGCGGGAGCCGGTTGCGGCGGCGCCGCCTCCAGCAGTGCCGTCGGGATCTCAGCCAGACGGTGGCGTGTCTTCGCCGGGCGCGGCGGGCGCGTCTGCAGCGGCGAATCCATAAGGGCAGTGGCGGCAACCGGAGTTGCAGCAGGAGCCTCGCCTGAGGTGATACGCCGCGGTGAACACCAGGTCTGCCCCGTCGAAGTAGTAGTCTCCGGGTTCGAACGCGGGCGGCAACTGTGCTTCGGCGGGCGGATTGCGATCCATCCTTCCATTTTCGCGCAAGCCGGCGCGCCTTGCGGAGGACCCCCGCAAGCAATGAGTAATATTGAATCATGACGATTTCCGTAGAGGATCGCGCCCGCCGCATCAAGATCATTCTTTTCGACGTGGATGGAGTTTTGACCGACGGGACCATCTGGATTTATCCCATGCCCGTGGCGCTGCCGGACGGTTCCGTCACCACCAAAATGGTAGAGGCCAAGGGGTACAGCGCGCACGATGGCGCGGGGATGACCCTGGCGCGGCTGGGCGGGATGAAGGTGGGCGTGATTACCAAGCGCATCAGCGAGGCGGTTGCCCTGCGGGCGCGCGACCTGAAGATGGAATTTGTTTACCAGGGGCAGGCCTTCAAGATGAAGGCGGTGCGCGAGATTGCGGAGAAGGAAGGCGTGGCGCTGGACGAGATTGCGTATGTGGGCGACGACGTGATCGATCTGCCGGTGATGCGGGAGGTCGGCCTTGGCGTGGCCACGGCCAACGCGCGGGCGCAGGTGAAGGCGGAGGCGCACTATGTGACGCCGCATGCCGGCGGCGAAGGCGCGGGGCGCGATGCGATCGAATTCATCCTCGCAGCCAAGGGCCTGCTGCAGAAATGTATCGAGGCATCGATCGATGAAAGCAACCCGATGCCGCCTTCGATGGACATTGGCAAGGGCGGGGATCTGTCCTGAAGGCCTCGGCGGCAACTGCGGCGCCGAACCAGACTGTCTCAAAACGAGACACCGGGTGGAAAGAATCATGAATAGCGGAGCAAAAAGAGCGGTGGTGCTGTTGAGCGGGGGCCTCGACTCGGCGACTGTGCTGGCCATTGCGCGGAGCCAGGGCTACGAGCTTTATGCGCTCTCGTTCTCCTATGGCCAGCGGCACATTCTCGAACTCGATGCGGCCCGCCGTGTCGCCGCATCCATCGGCGTGGCGGCCCACCGCATCGCGGCCATCGATCTTCGCGTCTTCGGCGGCTCCGCGCTCACCGGAGATATGGACGTTCCCAAGGGTCGTTCGCCGGACGATATGTCGCGCGGCATTCCCATCACCTACGTTCCGGCGCGCAACACGATTTTTCTGTCGTTTGCGCTGGCGTGGGCTGAGGTGCTGGGGTCGAGCGATATTTTCATTGGCGTGAATGCGCTGGACTACTCGGGCTACCCGGACTGCCGGCCGGAATTCATCGCGGCCTTCGAGAAGATGGCCAACCTGGCCACCAGGGCCGGCGTGGAAGGCCGGCAGGCGCTCAAGATTCACACGCCGCTGATTGCGCTCTCGAAGGCGGAGATTGTTCGCAAGGGAATGGAGCTGGGCGTGGACTACGGGCTGACCAGCAGTTGCTACGATCCGTCGCCAACGGGCGCGCCGTGCGGTGAATGCGACTCGTGCCTGTTGCGGCGGAAGGGCTTCAGGGAAAACGGGATGGACGACCCGTTGCTGTACAGACGAGCGGAAGATGGGGCCCAGGCATGAGCTACGCCGTCAAGGAAATCTTCTATACGCTGCAAGGTGAAGGTGCGCAGGCGGGGCGCGCGGCGGTTTTCTGCCGGTTCGCGGGATGCAATCTGTGGTCGGGGCGCGAGGCGGACCGCGGTGCAGCGATCTGCCGCTTTTGCGATACGGAATTTGTGGGCGTGGATGGAGCGGGCGGCGGGAGGTTTGACTCCGCTGAGTCTTTGGCCGAGGCTGTTGAGCAGAAGTGGCCCGGCGGTGGCCCGCTGGGGAAAAAGTTTGTGGTCTGCACGGGCGGAGAGCCTTTGCTGCAACTGGATAGAAGCTTGATCGAAGCGCTGCATGCGCGCGACTTTGAAATTGCCGTGGAGACGAACGGGACCATTGCTGCTCCGGCGGGCGTGGATTGGCTGTGCGTGAGCCCCAAGGCAGGGGCGGAGCTGGTGCAGCGAAGCGGGAACGAATTGAAGCTGGTCTATCCCCAGGCTGGAGCCGATCCTGGGGACTTTGAAGCGCTCGCCTTCAGCCATTTCTTTCTGCAGCCGATGGATGGGCCCAGCCGCGCCGTGAACACTAAGCTGGCGCTCAAGTATTGCCTCGATCATCCGCAGTGGCGATTGAGCCTGCAGACGCACAAGATACTGGGCATTCCGTAGACGGCTGTTTACCGTAGGAATTGATCGACTGCCGGTTTCATGCGGCGGAGAGGTCATGAGGTTTCCCTGGTCTCAAAATCGAGACTTGGGGCACCCGGCCTTGGCGGATGGGTAAACCCGGGCGGGTTATTGCGGCGGTGCGCTGCGGGGAACGGTTGGCGGCGGGCCCGGCGCGCCCATGGCGTTGACTGAGGTTGCCAGGAACGTTCCATTCTTGACGGCGCCCTCGACACGGACCGTGTCGCCTACCTGGATGTCGGCCAGGGTGATGGGATCGCGGCGCTTGCGGAAGGTGGTGTTCTCGTCGGCCACAAAGGAGTGGGCGGCGTTGTCGACTGTGCCCATGAGGGCGACTTTGACGCCGTCGATGGCCGTGACCTTGCCCATGAGCCAGGTTTTGCCATAGTTGGCCTGCATCTCGCGCATCTGTTTGGCGCGCTCGGGGTCGATCTGGAGGATGGTGACCGCGCCTACGGATTTGGCGGTAGCATCCACTTCGCCCATGGCGGCGATGGCGTCGCCGGCCTTGATGTCGGTGGGTTTGAGCGACTGCGGGGGATTACCGCTCTCTCCGCCCTCGCCGCGGCCGCGCATTCCGGCTTGCTGCTTGAGGATGCGGGTGTTGGCGCTGAAGTGGACGGTATAGGTTTCGCCTGCGTCGGTCTTGACGGAGTAGTGGTCGGCGGCTACCTCAGTAACGGTGCCCATGAGGCCGCGTCCGGGGCCCATCATGCCGCCACCTCCGCCCCAGCCGCCACGGCCACCGCCGCGCTGGCCCTGGCCGCCGCCCTGTCCCTGGGCCGGCGGTGGGCCGGCGGGTGGAGGAGTGGGTGCATCCTGGGCAGAAGCGGCCACGCCGAGGGCGAGGCCGAAGACGAATGTGGACACCAACCGTACTTTCATGGAAGCTCCTGGGGGCCACTAAGGCGGCCCTATCGAGATAGACGGGGAAAGCGTCCCAGGAGACGACGAGGCGGGCGGCTATTGCGGGTTCTGGGCGGCGAGGAGCTGGTCGAAGGCGGGGATGCCGCGCAGGGCGGCGAACTCGCTGTCGGCCACGATCTTCTTGGGGCTGGTGAACCCCTCATTGAGGGCCATGCGGAGGTACTCGATGGCGCGGTCGTTCATGCCGGCGCGGACGCAGCCCTTGGCCATGTAGTAGTTCATGGCGCCGCGCTCCTGAACGGAGGCGGGGTTTTCGACCCTGGGGCTGGCGTTGTTCTGGAAGATATGCGGATCGAGGGCCAGCGCGGTCTTGTAGACTTCCCAGCCTTTCTTGTACTTGTGCTGGGCCAGCAGGGTGGTGCCGAGATTCTTGTAAATCAGGGCGGAGTCGGGATCGAGCTTGATTGCCTTGCGGTACATGCGCTCCGCCTCGCCGTACTGTTTGAGCGAGTCGAAGATGGTTCCCAGGTTGTTGAGGACATGGGGGCTCTTTGGATCGAGCTTGAGGGATGCACGGTAGCAGCGGGAGGCGTCTTGCATGTTGAACATGAGCTGGTAGGCGATGCCCATCTTGTTCCACACGTCGGGGGAGTCGCGGGGGCCTTTTTTGTAGGCTTCGATGGCTGCCTGGTAGCGCTGGTGGGCCATGAGCGCGTCGCCGACCTGCTCGGGGGTTGGCGCAGGCTGAGGAGCAACAACAGAAGGCTGGGGCTGCGGGGTGGCGGCGGGAGCAGCGGCGGGATTCTGGGCCGGATTCTGGGCTGGAGTCTGGGCGGAAGTCTGGGCTGGATTCTGGGCTGGAGTCTGGGCGAAGAGGGCGGGGGACGGAAGAGCGACGGCTGCGCAAACTGCGAGCGCAGGCAGCCAGCGGTGCGGATAGAGCCTACACATATTCCCTCCTCAAGAAGGGATTGGTGGGGCGATCAACCGATCACATCGCTCACTAGCATTAGAACACCAAACATTAGACCACCAAAAGGGGAAAATGCGCTGAGCAAAATTGGCCGATTCTCGAGTGGACGGGCGAAATGCCGGGAAGTGGTCAGGTTCGGCATGCACTCATCCCCATGCGGAACGGGGCGTGGTGCGTGCCACCGGCTAATGGATTTCGCGGGGCCGGGCCCGGGGGATTCATGGTTTCTGACCCTTTCGTGGGAAAAAAGGCGAAAGGAAGGAGCACCCGGCACTTGTGCGGGGAAAGCAATCGCGTAGAGAGATTTGTGGTTCCCCAGGTCTCAAAATCGAGACCTGGGGCACCCGGCACCCGGCATTTGTGCGATGGGAAAATTCTCCTCCGTCTTCTCGCGAGGGGACATTGGTCCGCTCTACTTCGGCGCGTCGATGCGGACCAGCAGCACGTCGTGGCTGGCCAGTTCGAGGGGTTGCCCGTCGCTGAGCGTGATAGGCTTGCCGGTCCATAAGTCCTTGCCGGCCTGCGGGCCGTGAAGGCCGAGCTCGGCAAGGCTCAGGTGGAAAGGATGCGATGCAAAGCGGCCGTTATCGGCGGTGTTGATGATGGCAATGGCCAGTGCGCCGCCGGCGAGATGGCGGCTCCAGACCTCAACCTCGCCTTCAGAGTAGGCGCGCGTACCCTGCTTGCCCAGGCTGTCCTGATCGATGGCGATGACGTCGCGATTGGTGAGGATGGCCTTGATCTCCGGCTTCATGTTGGGCAGGTCGTTGCCTGCCAGCAAGGGCGCAGCCAGGATGGCCCAGAGTGAAAAGTGGGAGCGGTTTTCGGCCATGGTAAGCTTGCCGTTGCCGACTTCGAGCATGTCGGGATCGTTCCAGTGACCGGGGCCGGCGTATCTCTCCAAGCCCGCCTGGCTGAAGCCGATGACGGCGATGCGGTCCCAGTCGGGCGAAATGTCGCCGGTGGTGCGCCAGAGGTTGCCGCCGACCTGCGGCGCCCACTCCCACGGCGCATCCCATCCATACTCGCAGAGCGAGAAGACGATGGGGCGCCCGGTGGCCTTGAGCGCCTTGCCCATCGTGTCGTATGCGGCCTGCAACAGACGCATCTGCGCGGCCTTGTCGTTGGGGGCCTGCTTCTCCATGACCTGGTCGATAAAGCTGCAAGCGTCGTACTTGAGGTAGTCGATGCCCCAGGAGGCGTAGAGCTGGGCGTCCTGGGCTTCGTGGCCGAGCGAGCCCTCGAAGCCGCCGCAGGTCTTGGGGCCGGGACCGGAATAGATGCCGATCTTGAGGCCCTTGGAATGGACGTAGTCGGCCAGGGCCTTCATGTCGGGGAATCTGGAGTTGGTGTGGAGGACGCCGCTCGCGTCGCGCTCGCCCTCCCAGGTGTCGTCGATGTTGATGTAGATGTAGCCGGCGTCCTTCATGCCGGTGGCGACGAGGTTGTCGGCGGCGGCGCGAATGTCCTTGTCGGTGACTTTCTCGGCGAAGAAGTTCCAACTGTTCCAGCCCATGGGAGGGGTTTGGGCTACTGCCTGGGCCTGAGCAGGAGTCTGTGTGGCGGGAACGAGCGCCAGGGCGAGAACGGCGAGGGAGAGTGAAGCGAAAATGCGCATGGTCGAACCTCATGGAAACGATTTCAGGGGGAATTCTATGCCGGTGGAGCGGGATTCGGCAATCGCGGGCTCGTCTGCCTCGAGGAGGGATAAGGGAGGACGGCGCCTCCGAGGGGCGAATGGGGAAGAATCTGGCGTACTCTACGGAAGAGAAAACTTTCAAAAAGGAGCCTTGATTTCCGATGACAGATCTGGATGCGGATGTGGCCTCGCTTTTTCTTGAATTCTCCCGGCGGAAGCTGCTGGAGCACTACTGGCCCCGGCTGCGGGGATGCGTCGCATCGCTGACAGACGAGCAGGTGTGGTGGCGTCCCAACGCCGCCAGCAACAGCATCGGGAATCTGATCCTGCATCTGAACGGCAACGTGCGGCAGTGGCTGGTGGCTTCGTTCAACCGCTGGGAGGACAATCGCAACCGGCCCGCCGAGTTCGATGAAACCGGGTCGATTCCTGCTTCCGTGCTGCTCGAAAATCTCGGCGCGACCATGCAGCAAGCCGCGGAAGTTATGGTCAGACTTACGCAGGCCGATCTGATTGCGCCTTACGAGATTCAGGGTTACCACGTCAGCGGCCTGGAAGCTGTTTACCAGGTCGTGGAGCACTTTGCAATGCACTACGGACAGATTCTCTATATCGCCAAGAACCTATCCGGCGCGGATTTGGGCCTGTACCGCGAATTGAATAAGACCGGCCGGGCTGACTGACCGGCCACATGATCCGCAAAGCACGC
>JBEKZJ010000061.1:0-28444 GCA_049509995.1 Occallatibacter sp.
ACGGTGCTGCGTAATCCACACTACCTTGGTCTAATCAAACACAAGAAAGAATCCTATCCAGGTGAGCATCCGGCCATCATCGACCGAGCAACCTGGGACAATGTGCAGGCGCTGCTCGACGCCAACATCCGGGGCAAACGCCGCAAAGTGCGCGCCACCAAGGAAAGTCTTTTTACTGGCATTCTATTCGACGCCAAGGGTACGCTCTACACGCCGACACATGCCAACAAGAACGGACGCCGTTATCGCTACTACACATCGCAGGCCGTCATCAAGAAGACCGAAAAGAGCAACGTCCCGGCCCGTATTCCAGCGCCCGACGTAGAAATTGCTGTCGTCGACCGCATACTCAATTGGCTGCAAACGCCCGCCGATTTACTCGCCGCGCTTCGTGACGAAACAACCGTGGCACCAAAAGGTTTCTTCGACCGCATCATCACACAGGCTGCTGTGAAGGCGCAGAGTTGGCGCGTGCGCATCGCTGCTGACCGCACGCAATTCCTGAAGTCGGTCATCGATCGCGTTGTCATCCAGCAGACTCACGTCGAGGTGCGTCTACGCGTGCCAGCGCTGGTCAACGAGATTCTCGGCGGCGATCAGCCTCGAATAGGCTTCCCGCCATTCGCTTCGGTTGAGTGCCCGTTTCGCCACGTTCAGCAGGGCCGCGCTCTACGTCTCATCGTCGGCAACACCAGCATCACGACAGACGCCAGCCGCCAAGCCATCCTCAAGGCCATCGCTCGCGCACGCCAATGGTACGAGCAGATCACCACAGGCAAAGCTACGAGTACCGCGCAATTGGCCGGCATCGATGGCGTGTCACCCCGCTATATCCGCATGCAGATGAAGTTGGTTCAACTGAGCCCGCAATCGATCGAAAGCCTGATGACTATGCCTGAGTCGCTGCCCCTCTCGCTCGACGATCTGCTCGCCGCGATTCCGATGGACTGGCGCGAGCAGTCGCTCGGCCTGCCGGCAAAGTCCGCATAACGAGCACGCCAATTCTTCAATCTACCAACTCCTCGAGCGGCCGGCGGGCTGCTTGGGCTTTTCCCGCCAGTTACCGTCGCAAGAGCCTGGAATTTGCAACAGCTTCTTCGAACCAGCCGCTGCCAAATCCGGGCCGGATCATGCTTCTCGTCGAAAAGTCAAATCTCTCCCGTTTCATACCGCGACGAAAGGGAACTGCCGAAACTGCCATCAGAGAAGTGCCGACAAAACGGCGCATAAGGCTTCCGCCGGAGAGCGCTCTCCTTTTCCATTGCGATCGGGAATCTTGCAAATTTGCGGGGAAATTCAACGGTATTGCCGGTTTGCATCTTGTAAGTTATTGATTCTAAATATAGATGGCGGAGAGGGAGGGATTCGAACCCCCGATAGCCTTGCGACTATGTCTGATTTCGAGTCAGGTGCATTCAACCGGGCTCTGCCACCTCTCCGCTTTGTTTTCAACTACTTATCCGGCTGCAAAAAACTCGCCGGAGTGCCGGTGTCAGTTATGGTGTCAGTTTCAGTTCCGACTCCACTTGCGTAGAAGGCGTCAATGCCATCCACCGCTGCCTGGTTAACTTTCGGCACTAGATGAGAATACCGCATCGTCATTTGGATAGTCGAGTGCCCGACGTACTTGGCAACAGCCGCAAGCGCTACACCCCCACCATCCCCAGCGGGAGCAGGCCGTGTGGCGGTTGTCGTGCCCGTGGTAGTCGGCGATGCCGGCCTCCTTGAGATCCAGTCTGTTTTCCAGACGATGGCATTCACCGAGCGCAGGCTGTGCATGGGACCCTGGAAGCAGGTGAGCAGGTAAAAGATCGTGCCCGACATGAGGAACTTGAACGACACGTTATCGTTCAGTTGGTATCATTGGCCCTTCATGGGGGCGATGAAGTTGCAGACCACGGCCCAGACGAGAATGAGCAGCATAACCGAGAAGACGATAGAGATGGTCTGCAGCCATTGCGAGATCGGCCCGTGCAGCATGTGGTGCGCGCCCGTCCGCACATACACGAAAGCCAGCGACCAGAGCCCCGGCTTCCCGCCATGCAAGGCTCCGTAGCGCCCGCTTGTCCTCACAGATTGGCGATCGTCTCCAGTCCTGACCGCGGCTCCGGCGCCGGAGAAGCCTGCGTCTGGCCGGGAAGCCAAGGCGGCACAGATATGGAATGCTCTCAGATGCCGAACGACAGGGAGCGATACAGACTGCCATGGAAGAAGCCTGGAAGGTCACAAGGCAACCGCCCGAACCCGCGCTAAAAACGCTCCTCAGCTCTGCGGTGATCTGGAAAACCCTCAGCGCGTTTCGCGGAATCTTCCCAGGCCATGGCAGCGATTTCCCGCTGTTTCATAACGAAATTGGCCGCCGGGGCGGGCTCGCGGTCAACCACTTACGGGAAGATATCCGCATCCTTCAGCGCCAGTCCGCTACGATCTTTATCGGAAAGGATCGCCGTCTCCGGATCGATCGGCCACGGAATGGCCAGGTCCGGATCGTTCCACAGGATGGTTCGTTCCCCCGCGGGAGAGTAATAGTCCGTCACCTTGTAGGCGAAACCCGCATTCTCGGTAAGGGCAAGAAATGCGTGCCCGAAACCCTCTGGAATCCATAACATTTCGCCGGTTTCGGCTTTGAGTTCGAAAGCAACATGTCTGGCAAATGTCGGCGAACCGCGGCGCAGGTCCACGGCAACATCAAACACCGCGCCATGTGTTACCCAGACCAGCTTCCCTTGTGGCTGGATAATCTGGTAATGAATGCCGCGCAGCACGTCTTTCTTCGAAAACGAGAAGTTATCCTGCGGCCATGACAAAGGCAGACCCGCCTCCGCCCAGCGGCGCTGATTGAAGGTCTCACAGAATGCGCCGCGGTGATCCCGATAGATCGCCGCGGTCAGCACCAGAACTCCGGGCAACGATGTCTTTGTGATCTTCATGGCCGCACGGCCTTGGCTGCGAAATGTGGCTCCCGAAGCAGGCCCAGCAGGTATTGCCCATATCCGCTCTTTATGACTGGCTGAGCAAGAGCCTCCAACTGCTCCGCCGTGATGAAACCCTGGCGATAGGCAATCTCTTCCGGACAGGCTATGTTGAGGCCCTGGCGGCGCTCGATGGTGTGAACGAAAAGCCCGGCCTCCAGCAGCGAATCGTGCGTGCCCGTATCCAGCCAGGCCATGCCGCGGCTCATGATCTCGACATTCAGTTTTCCGGCTTCCAGGTAGCGCCGGTTAAGGTCCGTAATCTCCAGCTCTCCGCGAGCCGATGGCTTCAGCGATGAAGCGATGCTTACAACGTCTTTGTCGTAGAAATACAGCCCGGTAACTGCATACCGCGACTTAGGAACCCGCGGCTTCTCTTCCAGACTTATCGCGCGTCCCTGGCTGTCGAACTCCACGACTCCGTAGCGCTGTGGATCTTCAACCGGATAAGCAAATACCGTGGCACCCTCTTTGAGTTCCGCGGCCGTCTGAAGCTGGCGGGAAAACCCCTGACCGTAAAAGATGTTATCTCCCAGAATCAGTGCGCTCGATTGGTCGCCGATAAACTCCCGGCCGATGAGGAAGGCCTGAGCCAGACCGTCGGGGCTGGGCTGGACGGCGTAGCTGATGTCGATGCCCCAGTTTCGGCCGTCGCCCAATAACTCGCCAAAGCGACCCATATCCTGAGGCGTGGAAATGATCAGAATGTCCCGCAAACCGGCCAGCATCAGCGTGCTGAGCGGGTAGTAGATCATCGGCTTGTTATACACCGGAAGAAGCTGCTTGGATACCACATGGGTCACGGGATAAAGACGCGTGCCCGATCCTCCCGCAAGTATGATCCCCTTCATAGCGCAACTCGCTTCGTATAGTTCTGTTTGATCCATTCCAGGTAAGCCCCAGTGCGGACACTTTCAACCCACGAGAAATGGTCGAGATACCAGCCAACGGTCTTGCGCAGCCCGCTTGCAAACTGTTCCGCGGGTTGCCATCCCAGTTCGCGAGAGAGTTTTCGAGCATCGATGGCATAGCGCCGGTCATGTCCGGGCCGATCTTTGACAAAGGTGATCAGGTTCCTGCGCGGGCCGGCTGCGGCACGGGGACGCATCTCGTCCACAAGATCGCAGATCATGGTGACCACCTCGATATTGGCGCGCTCGCTGTTGCCGCCGATGTTATACGTCTCCCCGATTCGGCCGTCCCGCAAAACGGCTCGTATCGCCGCGCAATGGTCTTCCACAAAGAGCCAGTCCCGCACGTTCCTTCCGTCGCCGTAAACAGGCAGCGGCCTTTCCTCCAGCGCGTTGAGAATCATCAGCGGAATAAGCTTCTCAGGAAACTGAAATGGCCCATAGTTGTTCGAGCAGTTGGTGGTAAGTACCGGCAAACCCCAGGTGTGGTGATACGCCCTTGCCAGGTGGTCTGAAGCCGCTTTGGAAGCCGCATAGGGACTGTTTGGAGCGTATGCCGTGGTCTCGGAAAAGGCCGCATCGTGCTCCCCCAGCGATCCGTAAACCTCGTCGGTGGAAACGTGCAGGAATCGGAATGCGCGGCGATCGGCTTCGCTGAGCCCCGACCAGTAAGTCTTTGCTTGCTCCAGAAGAACAAACGTGCCCTGAACGTTGGTGCGGATGAACGCCTCGGGCGAGGCGATGGAGCGGTCCACATGGCTTTCCGCCGCAAAGTGAACAATGGCCCGGGGTTGATGCTTGCGCAGCAACGAACCTACAAGCTCCGCGTCGCAGATGTCGCCGCGCGTGAGCAAATAGCGCGCATCCCCCTCCAGCGAAGAAAGATTGGCTGGATTGCCCGCATAGGTCAACAGGTCCAGGTTGATGACGGATGATCCCAGGGTCCCAATCCAGCCCAAGACAAAATTCGAGCCGATAAAACCTGCTCCGCCTGTGACCAGTATGGCATCCTGCATTTGGTCGCTCCGAGATAACAGTATAGGTCAGAGGGTCTCAAAACAGTTGCAGAGGGACGCAAGGGAGGCTCTTGGCGAGCCTCGCCGGAGCGCTCGGCGTCAACAATCTCCTCGTCCATCGAACCGGAACGGAATTCTTGTTCAAGACCCATCGACTGAATGGCCCCATGATCCCGGCTCCCGGAGCACCCCGGCCGGCGCGGCGTTGAGCGTTCCGGCGCGGTTCGCTGCGGTTCCACCCGGCGCTGGATGGAAACTCCCGCAAGAGGGATTCAGGCACGGCTGCGAAACGAAGTTCCACAGAAAAGGGAGATTTTCGATATAGTAAAGAGGTCAGCTTAGTCCCATACACGACCGGGCCTGCTCCGGCAAGCCTCTTCATGAAGGATCAGGGCGGTTTCCATCGAAAGGAATCGCGATGGGTTTGTGTCTTCGGGTCATGCAATTCATTCTGCACTGAAAACGGTTCATCGAAAAGGTTGCCATGCATAAATCCAATCGCCGTCTCCGCACTCCTCCACCGCAGGGTCTCTATCATCCACGGAATGAGCACGATGCCTGCGGCATGGGACTGGTCGCCAGCATTCCTGGCGTGAAGAGCCACGAGATTATCCGCAAGGGCATTGAGGTGCTCATCAACCTCACCCATCGCGGCGCGGCGGGTTGCGACCCGGAGACCGGCGATGGCGCAGGCATCCTGATTCAGATTCCGCACGTTTTTTTCGCCCGCGAGTGCGGAGAACTGGGAATACGGTTGCCTGGGCCGGGCGCCTATGGCGTGGCCATAGTCTTCCTGCCCGTGGAAAAGCACAACCGCCTGCAGTGCGAAGGCGTGTTTGAGCGCATTGCGCAGCAGGAAGGACTGACCGTGCTCGGCTGGCGCGATACGCCGGTAAACGGCGACGCGATCGGCCGCGAAGCGCGCGCCTCGCAGCCCTACATCGAACAGTTCTTCGTGGGCCGGCCAAAGGGGTTGGACGAGGATGCCTTCGAGCGCCTGCTCTACCGCGTCCGCCGCCGCACCGAAAACGAGATTGCCGCCTCCGAAATCGAGGAGAAGGACACCTTTTACGTCCCATCGTTTTCATGCCGCACTATCATCTACAAGGGCCTGATGCTGGCTCCGCAGATTGAAAGGTTCTACTTTGAGCTGGCCAATCCCCTCGTCACCAGCGCGCTCTGCCTGGTCCATCAGCGGTTCTCGACCAACACGTTTCCCAGTTGGAAGCTGGCGCATCCTTACCGCTATGTGGCGCACAACGGCGAAATCAACACCATCCGCGGCAACATCAGTTGGATGAGCGCGCGCCAGTCGATTCTGGAGAGTCCGCTGCATGGCGGCCAGATTAGCAAGCTGTATCCGGTCATCACGCCAGGCGGCAGCGACTCCGGTTCGCTGGACAACGCCGTGGAATTCCTTTTTCAGTCGGGCCGCTCGCTGCCCCACGTGATGGCCATGCTGATTCCCGAGGCCTGGTCCGGCAATCCCGACATGGACGAGGACAAGCGTGCCTTCTACGAGTACCACGCCTCGCTGATGGAACCGTGGGACGGTCCGGCGGCCATCGCCTTCACCGACGGCCGCGTCATCGGCGCTACGCTGGACCGCAACGGCCTGCGTCCCGGCCGCTACATCGTCACCAAGGACGATCTGGTGGTGCTGGCCTCTGAAGCCGGCGTCCTCGACGTGCCGCCCGAAGACGTGCGCAAGAAGGGCCGTCTGCAACCGGGCCGCATGTTCCTCGTCGATACCGTTCAAAAGCGCATCATCTCCGACGCCGAGATCAAGAAGCAACTGGCCGCGCGCCAGCCTTACGCCACCTGGCTTCAGGAACAGCAGGTCACCCTCGATCATCTGCCTGAGCCTTCGCGGGTGATCGCCTCCAATCCCGAGACCCTGCTGCGCCGGCAGCGTGCCTACGGCTATACCGAGGAGGACCTGAAGGTGCTGCTGGGGCCCATGGGCGCCAAAGGCGAGGAGCCGATCGGCTCCATGGGCACCGACGTCCCACTGGCCTGTCTCTCCGATCGCCCCCAACCGTTGTTCAACTACTTCAAGCAACTCTTTGCCCAGGTGACCAATCCGCCCATCGATCCCATCCGCGAAGAGTTGGTCATGTCCCTGATCAGCTACATCGGCACCGAGCGCAACATCCTGGATGAGGCTCCGGAAAACTGCCACACGCTCAAGCTCCCCCATCCCATCCTCACCAACCGCGATCTGGAAAAGCTGCGCCGCGTTTCTTCCGGCGATCTGCTGGCCACCACCATCCCCGCGCTGTTCCGCGCTGAAGACGGCGAGGCCGGCCTCAGGCACTCGCTCGAAGATCTGAGCGCCCGCGCCGCCCACGCGGTGCACTCCGGCTATACCCTGCTCATCCTCTCCGACCGCGGCGTCGATCCCACCTATGCGCCCATTCCCAGCCTGCTGGCCATGGCCGCCGTGCACAACCGCCTGGTGCGCGAGAAGACCCGCACCCAGGTGGCGCTCATCATCGAGAGCGGCGAGCCCCGCGAGGTGATGCACTTTGCCCTGCTCATCGGCTACGGCGCCAGCGCCATCAATCCCTACCTGGCCATCGAAACCCTTCACGACCTCAAGCGGCGCGGCCTGCTGCCCCGCGAGATTTCCGCCGCCTATGCCGAGAAGAACTTCATCAAAGCCATTAACAAGGGCCTGCTGAAGACCTTCTCCAAAATGGGCATCAGCACACTGCAAAGCTATCGCGGCGCGCAGGTGTTTGAAGCCGTCGGCTTGAACCAGGCCCTGGTCCAGGCCTACTTCCCCGGCACCGCCTCGCGCATCGAGGGCGTGGGGCTCGAGGTGCTGGCCCGCGAGGCCGAACTCAAGCACGCCTACGCCTTCCAGCCGCTCACCGAATCGGAGACCGATCTGGTCGTCGGCGGCCATTATCAATACCGCGAGGGCGGCGAGTATCACTTGCTGAATCCGCTCACCATCACCAAGCTGCAGCACGCCGTGCGGCAGAACAATCCAACCACATTCCAGGAGTACACCGATCTGCTGGACGAGCAGAATCGCAACCTCTGTACCCTGCGCGGCCTGCTCAGGCTCAAGTATGCGGACTATCCCATCCCCCTGGACGAAGTGGAGCCGGCCAAGGAAATCGTCAAGCGCTTTACCACCGGCGCCATGAGCTTCGGCTCCATCAGCAAGGAAGCGCACGAAACCCTGGCCATTGCCATGAACCGCATCGGGGGCATGTCCAACACCGGCGAGGGCGGCGAGGACGAAGAGCGCTTCCAGCGCGACCCCAACGGCGATCTGCGCCGCAGCGCAGTGAAACAGGTGGCCAGCGGACGCTTCGGCGTCACCACCAACTACCTGGTCAACGCCGACGAGTTGCAGATCAAGATGGCGCAGGGCGCCAAGCCCGGCGAGGGCGGACAGTTGCCGGGTCACAAGGTCGATGAGATTATTGCCAGGACCCGCCATTCGATTCCCGGCGTGGGCCTGATCTCGCCGCCCCCTCACCACGATATCTACTCCATCGAAGACCTGGCGCAGTTGATCTACGACCTGAAGAACGTGAACCCGCAGGCGCGCATCGCCGTCAAGCTGGTCTCGGAAGTGGGCGTGGGCACCGTGGCTGCCGGAGTATCGAAGGCCCACGCCGACGTGGTGCTCATCTCCGGCGACACGGGCGGCACCGGCGCTTCGCCCCTCAGCTCCATCAAACACGCGGGCCTCCCCTGGGAACTTGGCCTCGCCGAAACCCAGCAGGTGCTGCTCTTGAACGATCTGCGCAGTCGCATCCGGGTACAGACCGACGGCAAGCTGCAGACCGGCCGCGACGTGGTTATCGCCGCACTGCTGGGCGCCGAAGAGTTCGGCTTCGCCACCACCCCGCTCATCGCCATGGGCTGCATCATGATGCGCAAGTGCCACCTGAACACCTGCTCGGTGGGCATCGCCACCCAGGACCCGGTCCTGCGCGCGCGCTTCACGGGCCAGCCCGAGCACGTCATCAACTTCTTCTTCTTCCTCGCCGAGCAGATGCGCCAGTACATGGCCAACCTGGGCTTTCGCACCGTCGATGAAATGGTGGGCCGCGTGGACAAGATCGATGCTGCCGTGGCCGATGCGCACTGGAAGGCCAAGGGCATCGATCTCTCCTCCATTCTCTACTCGCCCGCGCTGCCCTCGCGCGTGGCGCGGCACTGTGTGCAAGCCCAGGATCACGGCCTCGACAAGGCGCTCGATCACGCGCTCATCGCCAGGGCTGTTCCGGCGCTCGAGTCCAAAGCGCCAGTCGCCGGCAGCTTTGCCATCCGCAACGTGCATCGCACCGTGGGCGCCATGCTCGGCGGCGAAATCGCCCGCCGCTACGGCTCGGCTGGATTGCCCGACGGGACCATCCACTTCCGCTTTCATGGCTCCGCCGGACAGAGCTTCGGCGCCTTCGTACCCGCGGGCGTAACCCTCGAGCTCGAAGGCGACGCCAACGACTATGTCGGCAAAGGGCTCTCCGGCGGCCGCATCATCGCCTATCCGCCCAAGACCTCCAGCTTCCTGCCCGAGGAGAGCATCCTGGTGGGCAACGTGGTCCTCTATGGCGCCACCAGCGGCGAAGCCTTCTTCAACGGCATCGCCGGCGAACGCTTTGCCGTCCGCAACTCCGGCGCCACGGCGGTGGTCGAAGGCGTGGGCGACCACGGCTGCGAGTACATGACCAATGGCACCGTGGTCGTGCTCGGCGCCACCGGGCGCAACTTCGCCGCAGGCATGAGCGGCGGACGCGCCTTTGTCTACGACGACCAGGGCGACTTCGCAACGCGCCGCTGCAACAAGGCCAGCGTCGATCTGGAACCGTTGGTCTCCGCCCAGGATGTGGACGAAGTGCGCGGCCTCCTTGAACGCCATCGCGAATTGACCGGAAGCCCGCGCGCCGCCTGGATTCTGGAACACTGGCCTGAGGCGCAGGCGCGCTTCATCAAAGTCTTCCCCCACGAGTACAAGCGCGTCCTGGGCATTCCGCGCGCCGACGCGGTCTATATTGCCCCCAACCCCACAACTTCGTCGCCTCTGGTGGCGGCAGCAGAGGTGCAGCATGGGTAAGGACACAGGTTTTCTCGAAATTCCACGCGAACAGCCCGCCCGCCGCAGGGTCGAGGACCGGGTCCAGGACTGGTTCGAGATCTATGAGCCCTTCCCCGAGGAAAAGCAGCGCGAACAGGGCGCACGCTGCATGGATTGCGGCGTGCCCTTCTGCCACACCGGCTGTCCGGTCAACAACCTGATCCCCGACTGGAACGACCTGGCCTACAACGGTCGCTGGGAGGCCGCCATTCGCCGCCTCCACGCCACCAACAACTTCCCCGAGTTCACCGGCCGCATCTGCCCGGCCCCCTGCGAAGCTGCCTGTGTGCTCGGCATCGACCAGCCGGCCGTCTCCATCAAGCTGATGGAGCGCTCCATCGTCGAGCGCGCCTGGGAGGAAGGTTGGATTCATCCCGAGCCACCCGAACAGAACACCGGCAAGCGTGTGGCCATCGTGGGCAGCGGCCCTGCGGGCCTGGCCGCCGCGCAGCAGTTGCGCCGTGCCGGCCACTCCGTTACCGTCTATGAGAAAAACGACCGCATCGGCGGCCTCCTGCGCTATGGAATCCCCAACTTCAAACTGGAAAAACACGTCCTCGACCGCCGCATCGAGCAGATGCGCGCCGAGGGCGTCACGCTGATCACCAACGCGCATGTAGGCGTGAATATACCGGTGGGGACCCTGACTGAACACTATGACGCCATCCTGCTGGCCGGCGGCTCCGAACAACCGCGCAACCTCAATATCCCCGGCCGTGAGCTCAAGGGCGTCCACTTCGCCATGGAGTTCCTGCCCCAGCAGAACCGCCGCTGCGAGGGCGATCTCGTCGACTCCTCCATCGCCATCCACGCCGAAGGCAAGCGCGTGGCGATCATCGGCGGCGGCGACACCGGCGCCGACTGCCTGGGCACCACCCACCGCCAGCACCCCATCAGCGTTCACCAGTTCGAGATCATGCCCAAGCCGCCCGAGCAGCGCGCCGCCTCTACTCCCTGGCCGCTGTGGCCCCTGCAGTTGCGCACTGAAGGCGCTCACGAAGAGGGCGGCATTCGCGACTGGAGCGTCAACAGCGTCCGCTTCACCGGCGACGAAAACGGTAACGTCAGGCAATTGCACCTGGTGCGCGTTGGCCCGCCGCCGTCCTTCGAGCCCATTCCCGGTTCCGAGTTCACCCTCGACGTCGATCTCGTTCTGCTGGCCATGGGCTTCCTCGGCCCCGTCCGCTCGGGCATGATCGAGCAACTCGGCGTCGCTCTCGACAGCCGCGGCAACGTCGCCGCCAACGCCAACTACATGACCTCTGTAGAAGGCATCTTTGCCGCCGGCGATATGCGCCGCGGCCAGTCCCTCGTCGTCTGGGCCATCGCGGAAGGACGCAAAGCCGCCGCCGCCATCGACAGCTATCTCGCCGCGGAATCGGAATCGCTCCTGCAACGCCATCGCGCGCTGGTATAAGATCCGCGCACTCTGCCGGGAATCTCCGGCGCCGACGCCAGGAGATTCCCGGCCAATCAGCCAGGCTATGGCCCCTATGGCAATTTCATGGATGCTGCAATGGGGCCCATGCATTCAAAAAGCTTGTTTGTCTTGGGTTTCATGATTTGTTAAGCCGAAAGATCGGGTGAGAAGATGGGGATGAATCGACGGGACGTATTGCTTGGCGCTGCCAGGCTCACGCCGGGGATAATCGCCGGGGCAACGGCAATGAACGTGGAAGCGGAGACTCCGTCCGCCTCGGCAGGGCCAACACGCAAATTGAAGATAGTTGTTACAGGTGGGCATCCGGGCGATCCCGAATACGGTTGCGGGGACACGATTGCACGATTTACAGCGCTTGGCCATGAGGTGGTCCTGCTGTATCTGAATAATGGCGCGTGGCCCCCTACTCCGGCGCCCACGCGCATTGGGGAAGCCACGAAGGCGTGCGAGATCTTGAAGGCGCGCCCGGCTTACGCGGGCCAGATCAATGGCCACGCCATCCTCGATAACGACCACTATGACGCCTGCCAGAAGATTTTTGACGTCGAAAAACCCGATGCCGTCTTCAACCAGTGGCCCATCGATAATCACCGTGACCATCGCGCGATTTCCATGCTGACCTACGATGCCTGGAAGCAATCGGGACAGAGTTTCGCGCTGTATTACTACGAGGTTTCGGACGGAGAAGATACCCTGCAGTTCGCGCCCACTCACTTTGTGGACATTTCAGAGACTGAGCCCCTGAAGCGAGCTGCCTGCTACGCCCATGCCAGCCAGACTCCGGACCGCTATTACGAAATGCAGGATTCGGTTGCCAGGTTTCGCGGAGTCGAGAGCGGTTATAAGAGAGCCGAGGCTTTCATGCGCCAGATACAGGGTCCCTACGACATATTCCCGATGGCGGGCATACCCACTCGATAACATGGAAATGGAATCGGACTGGAATTCCTGTAACTTGATCGGTTTGCGATGCATCTTCGTATTCGGAGTGTGAAGCCCATTTCCACCACTCTGAAACTGAGCAACATCGCCCAGACCTTCCGGCGAAATTCCCTCCTGCCGCGCAATTGAATTCTGTGTTATCGTTGGTCTGCTTCACGTATACTTTACCATCGGGCGCGAGTACAAATCTCAAGACGACGCGCGTCACGGCTCTGGCTGCTGCACCACGCTGGCGGGCGGGGACGCCTGGGCGCGCGTAGAAGGACAAGACAGAAACATGAGCACAAACGCGGCGCGGAATACACCCAGGCTACGGCACATCCGACTTGACGAGATAGGCATGGAACGGCTCAATCCGCTGATCGACCGGCAGTTCGTCAGCGGCGAACGAGCCATGCTTGCGAGGATCGTTCTGCGAACAGGAGCTATAGTGCCGGAACATAGCCACGAAAATGAGCAGATCTCCTACATTCTTGAGGGCGCACTGAAGTTTATCGTGCAGGAGACAGAAATCCTGGTGCGTGCCGGAGAAGTGCTGGTGATTCCTTCACACATGCCGCACAGTGCGGAAGCCCTGGAAGATACCGTCGATCTGGATATTTTTTGTCCACCACGCGCCGATTGGATCAATGGAACGGACGCGTATCTGCGCAGGTAATTTCAATCGGATTCTTCGCCGTCGGAACTGGACGGCTCGATTCCCGAAGAATTGCGCACATCGGCATTCCCAACCTCCCCCCCGGAAGGGGCCGGCTCATGGGCTACAAAGCCACCTTGAAACGCCACGGACACAGGATCCAGGCAAGTCGAGTAGTGGCTGTCGAATCAGGGGATGAACGAGGTGAGGAATGCGGGTATGCGGCAATGCACAAACTGATGGCGCTTAAGCCGCCGCCTGACGCCGTCTTTTGCTACAACGACGTTATTGCATCCGGAGCACAGAGAGCGGTGCTGGAGGCTGGCCTCGCAATTCCGGGAGATATCGCTCTCATAGGGGTCTCGAACCTTGCGGGGCTTTCCCGTTGGAATTCTCTTCAGGTGTCGCTTTCCACGGTGGATCAGGACGTGGCGAGGCTCGCCGAAGAAGCTACACAACAGATTCTGGAAATGCAGGATTGGCATATCAAGGTTTTGCCAAAGAGAACTTTTGTCCCACTCAAATTGATAGTCCGCGATTCCACCTGATTCGTCTCCCGGGAGTGGTAGGTTATAGATTGGCGTGTAGTCCATATCGAGGATATGATTCGCGAAAGAATGCAATTTGGTCACGGGATGCTCAGAGATAGAAGCAACCTACGGCTGCCGGCAAAATGTGGTCGAATTTGGATGGACCATGCGGTCTATTGGAGATGGAAAATCTGGCGAGGTACGCGTGCCAGCCGCGCGCGGCGGTCAGGCTTTCGGGAGCCCCCCCGCAAGGCGCTCGCAGCATAAGCGAAGAGAGAATTCTGGGGAGGTTGGGAACCCGAGGCGGTATCATTAGGTTGCCATGCCTCTCAAGCCCATTGCATTCGCTACTTTCTTGTTAGCCTTTTCGCTGTCCGGTCTGTGTCAGACCGAGCCAGGCACGAGCGACGCAATCCAGCAGCATCTTCGCAACGCACAACTGTACATGCACCAGAGTCGGCCGGATCTCGCCATTCCCGAGTTTGAGGCTGCTCTAGCACTCGACCCCGCCAATGTGGATGCCCAAGGCAATCTGGGCGTGCTCCTCTACTTCAAAGGGGACTTAGCGAACGCGGCGCCGCATCTTCGTGCCGCGGTCAAGGCACGGCCAGACCTGTGGAAGATTCAAGCCCTGTTGGGCCTTGCCGAGAATCGTCTCAAGGATACCGGCAATGCCCAAACCGATCTTGAGTCTGCC
This sequence comes from Occallatibacter sp., assembly GCA_049509995.1. Classification (GTDB taxonomy): domain Bacteria; phylum Acidobacteriota; class Terriglobia; order Terriglobales; family Acidobacteriaceae; genus Telmatobacter. The sequence goes on from JBEKZJ010000061.1 coordinate 14,248, forward strand.
CTGCCACACCTTAAGGGCGAAAAGGTACAGGCGGAGGTGGGCAATGCACTTATCGAAAGCTACACGGAAGCCGGCGATCTTGATAAAGCCGCCAGCACCGTTGCTGTATTGCTTGAGTCTCAACCCACCGATCCCCGGCTGCTGCTTATGTCCTATCGCCTCTATTCCGACCTAGCCAACACTTCCCTACTTAGTCTGGCCATGGCCGCGCCGCACAGCGCAGAAATGCATCAGGTCATGGCGCGTGAGCTTATCCATCACGGGGATGAGGCCGCCGCGGTTGCCAACTATCGCGAAGCTATCCGGCTCGATCCCAAGCTGCCTGGCCTGTGCTTCCAATTTGGCATCCTTCTTTACAATTCAACCGATCAAAAGCTGCAGTCGGAGGCCGAGGCACAGTTCCAGGCCGCGTTGGCAGTTAATCCGCAGGACGAAAAAGCGCAGCTTATGCTGGGAGAGGTTGCCGCCCGGCGGGGCGATCTGAAGGCCGCCTACGATGCCGACGCGCGCGCCGTCGAGATGCAGCCCAACGACTCGGATGCCTGTACTGAGTTCGCCAAGATTCTTATGTCCATGAATGAGCGCGACAAGGCGCGTGCCCTGCTCGTCCATGCGCTGGAGATCGATCCCATGGACTATACCGCCCACTACCGCCTCAGTACCCTCGACCGCCAACAGGGAAAGCCGGAGGAGGCCAAGCGGGAGCTTGCCGAATACAAGAAGTATAAGGATATGAAGGACAAGCTGCGGGAGCTTTTCCACGACATGCGCGTGCAGCTGGATAACAAGCCGGAGGATGAAGGTGGGATGGGAAAATAGGTGTCTGGGCGTTGTGCCGGTTCCATTCGTCATCGCCTTATTCTCACGTCCGCATGTGCATTCAGGCTTCCGGCTTAGCTTGCGGAAGGCATCTGCTTTCACGTGCGTTGTGTTTGTGCTTTTTGCAGTTGCAATGCTGCTTCCGCACGCGGCGCAGTCGCAGTCTCAGCCTGCCGCGGCCACTGCGGCGGAGCCTGCCTCGACAGCATTTCCGCAACTCGTGGACATCACCGCCTCGACAGGAATCAAGTTCGAGCACCTCTCCTCGCCGGAGCAGCGATACATTGTTGAGTCCATGAGTGGCGGCGTGGCGCTGATCGATTACGATCGCGACGGTTATCCGGATATCTACTTCACCAATGCGCAGAGCGTGCAGATGGCCATGGCCGGCAAGAAGGCAAAGGCCGCCCTTTACCATAACAACCACGACGGAACCTTTACCGACGTCACGGACAAGGCTGGCGTCGGCTACCCGTGCTGGGGCCAGGGGGCTGTGGTCGGCGACTACAACAACGATGGCTGGCCGGACCTGCTCGTGACCTGCTTCGGCGGCGTGGTCCTCTACCGTAACAACGGCGATGGCACCTTCACCGACGTTACCAAACAGGCTGGCCTCGACGTGGACACGGGCTGGGCCATGGGCGCTTCCTTCGGCGATTACGACGGCGATGGTTGGGCGGATATTTTTGTTTCCGATTATGTCGATTTCCATCTGGATGACCTGCCAAAGTTTGGCTCCAGCAAGACATGTCAGTATCACGGCGTGGCCGTGCAGTGCGGGCCGGCCGGACTCAAGGGCTATCGCGACTATCTCTTTCACAACAATGGCGACGGAACCTTTACGGATGTTTCCAAACAGGCCGGTGTTGATGATCCCAAGGGCCTTTTCGGCCTGACCGCCGTGTGGACGGATATCGAGGGCAAAGGGCGCCCGGACCTCTTTGTCGCCAACGATGGCGAGCCCAACTACTTGTATCGCAATGACGGCAATGGCCACTTTACCGATGTGGCCGAGGAGGCCGGCATTGCCGTGAACCAGGATGGCCTTGAGCAGGCCAACATGGGCGTATCCATTGGCGATTACGAACACAAGGGCCGCTTCTCGATTTTGATTGCGCACTTCAGCGATCAGTACGCGACGCTGTTTCGCAACGACGGCGATCTTAACTTCACCGACGCCTCCTACGCGGCTGGGATTGCATTCCCCACGCGCCCTTATGTCGGTTGGGGAAGCGCCTTTGTCGATCTCGACAATGACGGCTGGGTCGATTACTTCATGGTCAACGGGCACGTTTACCCGCAAGTGAACGTGGCGGGCGCCGGCACCAAGTACCGCGAGCCGAAGCTATTGTTTCAAAACATGCACGACGGTACATTCCGCGATATCAGCCAGCAGGTTGGTCCGGCGATCCAGATTCCTCAGGTGAGCCGCGGGATGGCCGTCGGCGACCTCTTCAACGATGGCCACCTGGAGATGGTGGTAGAGAACCTTGAAGGCGCGCCGATGATTTTGCGGACTGAGGGTGGCCCGCGGAATCACTGGGTGAGTCTTTCCTTGCAGGGCACCAAGAGTAACCGGCTGGCGTTGAATGCGCGCGCGCGTGTAACTGCGGGCGACCTGGTGCAGACCGATGAAGTGCGCAGTGGCGGCAGCTATCTTTCACAGCATGATCTGCGCCTGCACTTCGGTTTGGGTAAGCATGATCGCATCGACAAGGTGGAGATTTTCTGGCCTTCGGGGGCGAAAGAGACGCTCACTCAACTAGAGGCAGATCGCTTCTACACAATCACTGAGAAGCAAGGGACAACGGCCTCGCAGCCGCCAATCCCGGATAAGCATTTCAAGGCTCAGCAGTGAGACGTTATACCCCTCCATCCGACCCTGGCAAGAACATCTCTTGCCTCATCGTAACGATTCACCTTGACCAGCCATCGCGGGGCCTCGGGCACCACGATGCATAGGCCCGTAAATAGAATGGCCGGGATCAACTCCATCCCGAACATAGCTCGCCAGACCTGATCGACAAATACTCGCTGGTAGAACCCTGTACCAGGGGCACGTAAAGCGTAAGTTGCCCATGATCGGTGGCTCGTTGTTGCATTCCATATTAAGGCCTACCAGTCCTAAATGGTCTCCGCTGATCTAGCAAGCGATGCCTATCGTGCCGGGAGCGGGCGCACCAACGACGGCCCGCTGTTATCACTTGAACCGGTCTTCATCCTTGATTCCTGGTGCGACCCTGTCGCAATGAAAGCCGATGGACAGCGCCACCTCGTGTGCTTTGAGCGGGCTGCGACCTACGAGCTCGCTAATGAACGAGTTGTTGAGGCAGCCAAAAAGATTGGGATCCTTCTGGAGTCATGCCTTGTGAGTGTCTAGCCGCGCCCCTGAGGTCTAAATAGGATGGCCCGTGGCGAGGCCCGAGTAGGTTCCAAGACGGCTACCTCGGGGATTAGGGGTTCCGGTGTGCCGCAGAATGTGCCATACCAGGCGCCCCCAAATGCGCTGAATTGGGCTTTTTTGATCCTTGAGCGAGTGCTTCCGTGCGGGCTTATTTTGGGGGTAAGTTATTGAATCTAAATTGGCTGCCCCCCAGGGATTCGAACCCCGATATGCTGATCCAGAGTCAGCTGTCCTACCATTGAACGAGGGGGCAACAAGCGAAAAATGGCTCGTCTTGCGGCCGGATTGGCTTGCCCCACGGCAGGGCGCCGGGCACGAAAAACCAACTTGTTCATCATAAGTGGATTCCCTTCGATGGTCAAACCCCGCAGGAACGCAATCTTCATGCAACACCCAGCCCGCAAAGGCTTTGGGCCGCACGCCCGGCCTATCGAAAGCAAAGGTCTATCAAACCTTTCGGAACTCCCCATCCGATGCTCATTGACGTGCGTCCAATATAGGACGCACAGTGCCCTTTTCATTCACATGCGCCCCTGATGTAGAATCAGCTCTGAGAATGGAGCTGGTCCTCAATCTCGCCTGGCTTCTGCTGGCCGCCCTGATGTTCTGGCTTTGGCTGCAATTTGCCCCGCGTGCCGGCGTGGACCGGCGAATGCAGGTGGTCGCCCTGGCGCTGCTCATCCTGATCCTGTTCCCGGTAATCTCGGTAACCGACGACCTGCAGGCAGCCCAGAATCCGGCCGAGACTGACTCCTGTCAGCGCCGGGACCACTTGGTCTCAAGCGCCCACTCCATCTTCCCCGCGGTTGCCGCGCTCCCACTGCCTGTTTTTGCCGAGCTTTCCTTCGGCCTTCTGCGCACTGCGGCGCCGGGCAGTCTCAGTGCCCCGCTTGTCGACCATTCTGCCCTCGCTCCCATCCAAAATCGGCCTCCGCCGGCCGCCTGATCTTTCTCCCTCGCTCGTCCTTCATCTTTGGCCTCCCTCTTTCCAGTGTCCGCCGTGCAGACCACGGCGCAAAGGCTGTGTATGAAGCAAATCTTCCATTCTCTATCTGCCTGGGCAGCTGCCGCGCTGCTTCTTCTGGCGCCGGCACTGGCTTCAGCCCAGCAAGGCCTCACCTGGAATCAGGTCAAGGCGAAGTTTGAAGCCGCCAACCCCGCTCTCAAGGCCGATGCCCTCGGCGTCGACGAGATGAAAGCAGCGGAAATCACAGCTTTTCTCCGCCCCAACCCGCAGGTCGGCCTGTCCAGCGATGGATTGCAACTCGCTCCTCACACGACCGCGGGCTTGGGAACGCACTGGCTCCCCTTGACCGGCACGCAGCTTGTCCCCAGCATCAGCTACCTGCATGAGCGCGAACACAAGCGCGAGTTGCGCCTTGAGAGCGCCAAGGAAGGCACACAGATTGCCGGCTCACAGCACGAGGATCTTGAACGCAATCTCCTCTTCGATCTGCGTTCGCAGTTCGTCCAGACCCTTCAAGCCAAGGCCGTCCTCGAACTGGCCAAAGCCGACCTGGCCTACTACGACAACATCATCAAGATCAGCCGCGACCGCTTCCACGCCGGCGACATTGCCCAGATCGACCTGGACCGCATCGAGTTGCTGCGGGTGCAATACGAGGCGGAGATTCAGGCCGCCATCGTCGACCTGCGCACCTCCAAGATCCAGCTCCTGCAACTGCTCAACGACCGCACGCCGGTCGAGCAGTTCGACGTAACCGGCCCCTTCGACTTCTCCGAGGAGCTAAAACCCCTCGGAGACTTCCGCCAGATCGCCCTCGACGAGCGGCCCGACCTCCGCGCCGCTCTTGAGTCCATTCAGCAGGCCCGGACCAACCACAAGCTGGCCATCGCCAACGGCTCCGCCGACCCTACTTTCAGCACTTGGTACTCCTACAACCCCGCATTCAACAACCCCTATGGCCGCTATACGCTGGGCGCGAGCGTAAACATCCCGTGGCGCATCTTCGACCGCAACCAGGGTGAGAAGCAACGCACCCAGATCGACATCGGCCGCAACCAGCAACTGACTGAGGAAACCCGGGCCCAGGTCTTCAGCGACGTGGACTCGGCCTACGTGCAGGTCCAAAGCAGCGTGGCCCTGCTCAAGCCCTACAAGGCCCAATACAACGACCAGGCCCTGCGCGTTCGCGACACCGTGACCTACTCCTACGAACACGGCGGCGCCTCGCTGATGGACTTTCTCAACGCGCAAAGCGACTTCCGGGCCGTGCAACTGGCCTACACGCAACTGATCGGCGCCTATCTCACCGCCGCCGGACAACTGAATCTTGCTGTGGGACGCGAGGTAATTCAATGATTTCGACCTTCTCTTTGACGCAATTCCCCAGGACTTCGCTGGCTCTCGCCCTGGCTGCATCGCTGGGCCTGGCTCTCTCCGGCTGCAAGAGCAAGGATGAAGGCGACGGCGCGCCGCCGCCGGCCAAGGTGATTCAGGTGGCCGACATGAACCTGGTCACGGTCGACGCCAACGATGTGGCCAAGTTTCCGCTGGTCCCCGCCGGCCAGGTCGAATCCGCGGCCGAGTTGACCGCTACCGGCACTGTCTTTCCCGACGTCGCCCGCGAGATTCCGGTCATCTCCATGGCCAATGGCCGCGTAGTGGACATCAAGGCCCGCCTCGACGACAACGTCAAGAAGGGCCAACTGCTGTTGAAGGTGCAGAGCCCCGACATCACCAACGCTTTCGACACTTACCTGAAGGCCGCCAACGACGAGCATATGGCCGACATGGCTTACACGCGCGCCGACGACCTTTTCAAGCACGGCGCCATCTCCCAGGCCATGCTGGAACAGGCCGAGGACACGGAGAAGGACGCCAAGGCCGACCTCGCCGCTGCGGAAGAACAGTTGCAGACCCTGGGCGTGGACAAGCATCACCCCAGCAACATCGTCAGTGTTTACGCGCCCATCTCCGGCGTCATCGTGGCCCAGAATGTAACCAGCTCCTCAGCCGCGGGCGTAAACCTCTCCGGCTCGGCTACCGCCTTCACCATCGCCGATCTTTCCGTCGTCTGGATCGTCTGCGATGTCTACGAGAACGATATTCCCAGGCTGCAACTCGGCCAGGAAGCGCGCATCAAGCTCAACGCCTTTCCCGATCGCCCGCTCCGCGGCCGCATCAGCGACATCGGCCCCATTCTCGATCCCTCCCTGCGCACCGCCAAGGTCCGCATCGAGGTGCCGAATCCCGGTTTCCTCCGGCTGGGCATGTTCGGCACGGCAACCTTCACCAGCCGGAACAAGGAGTCGCACGCCGTCGTCCCGGCTGATGCCGTCCTTCACCTCCACGACCGCGATTGGGTCTATCTCCCGGCAGGCGGCAATCGGTTCAAGCGTACTGAGGTCCACGCCGGCAAGATGCTCGACGGCAACCGCCAGGAGATTCTCTCCGGCCTCGAACCCGGCCAACAGGTAGTCACCAACGCACTCTTACTCGAAACCGCGGGGAACCAGTAAATGATTCGCGCATTCGTCGATTTCGCGCTCAAGAACCGTTGGCTGGTGGTCGGCGGGATGGTGGTGCTCACCGCGTGGGGCATTGTCTCTTTTCGCAATCTGCCCGTCGAAGCCTACCCCGATGTCGCCAACAACTACGTGCAGATCATCACCCAGTGGCCGGGCCGGTCGGCCGAGGAAATCGAGCGTCAGGTCACCATCCCGGTCGAGATTCAGATGGCCGGCATTCCCCACCTCACGCACTTGCGCTCCACCACCCTGGCCGGCTTGTCCAGTCTCATGTTGATCTTCGACGACGACTCCACCGGCGACCTCAACCGCGAACACGTGCTGGAGCGGCTCAGCATGGTCAGCCTGCCCGCCAATCTCGTTCCCCAGATGGGCACCGACTGGAGCCCCGTCGGCCAGATCTACTGGTACACGCTCGAAAGCACCAACCCCTCCTACGACGTGATGGAAAAGAAGTCGCTCGAGGACTGGACCCTGGAGAAATCCTTCAAGGGCGTAACGGGCGTGGTCGATGTATCGAGCTTCGGCGGACCCACCAAGGAGTATCAGATCAAGCTCGACCCCGTTAAGCTGGTCTCTTACGGATTGAGCATCGCCCAGGTCGAGCAGCAGATCGCCAACAACAACACCAACGGCGGCGGCAGCTTCATCGAGCAGGGTGCGCAGCAGATCAACGTGCAGTCGGTGGGCCTCTACACTAGCGTCCAGGACATCGAATACACCGTCGTCAAGAACTCCAACGGCGCGGCCATCAAGATCAGGGACATCGCCACCGTTTCACAAGGCCCCAAGATTCGCCTCGGCCAGATCGGCAAGGCCACTCACCGGCCCGACGGCACGATCATCGACAATCCCGACACCGTCGAGGGCATTGTGCTCTTGCAGAAGGGCGACGACTCCGACCCCGTCCTCGATGGCATTCACGCCGAAGTAGACAAGCTGAACAACAGCATTCTGCCCAAGGGCGTGAAGGTGGTGCCCTTCCTCGACCGCTCCGACCTGGTGCGGTACACTCTGGATACCGTCGAGCACAACCTGACCATGGGCGTGCTTCTCGTCTCCATCATTCTCTTTCTCTTCCTCGGCAATGTGCGCGGCGCCATCATCGTCGCGCTCACTATTCCCTTCGCGCTGCTGTTTGCCTCCATCTGCCTCGACCTCAGCCACATTCCCGCCAATCTGCTTTCGCTCGGCGCTCTGGACTTCGGCATGGTGGTCGATGGCTCGGTGGTGATGATCGAAAACATCGTCCGCCATCTGTCGCTCCATGACGACACCCACACCCCGGCGCAAAAGATCCGCAACGCCGCCCACGAGGTGTTGCGCCCGGTCTTCTTCGCCCGCGGCATCATCATCGCCTCCTACCTGCCCATCTTCACCTTGCAAGCCGTCGAGGGCCGTCTCTTCAAGCCCATGGCCTGGACCGTCTGCTTCGCTTTGATGGGCGCGCTCATCTTCGCTGTCGCGGTGGCTCCGGTCATGGCCAGCCTCATGTTCGGCAAGGGCGCCAAGGAGTGGCGCAACCCCATCATGCTCTGGCTCACCGAGCACTATCGCGTAGCGGTTCGCGCGGCCATTGAGCATCGCCGCACCACCTTGGGAATCGCCACGGTCCTGTTCGCCATCGCTGTCTATCTCACCGTCGGCGGCCCCATCGGCTCGGAGTTTCTGCCTCACCTCGATGAAGGCTCCATCTGGGTCCGCGGCACACTGCCGCCCAGCGAAGGCCCCACCGCCAGCATCGACTTCACCAACAAGGCGCGCCTGGCCATGGCCTCGTTTCCCGAGGTCACCCAGGTCGTCAGCCAGACCGGCCGCCCCGACGACGGCACCGACACCACCGGCTTCTTCAACACCGAGTACTTCGTCGACCTGAAGCCCAAGAAGGACTGGCGCCCGGTCTTCCACCAGGACAAGGAAGCCCTCATCTCGGCCATGGACACGGAACTGGAAAAATTTCCCGGCGTCCTCTGGAACTACTCCCAGCCCATCTCCGACAACATGGAGGAAGCCGTCTCCGGCGTCAAGGGTGAGTTGGCCGTCAAGCTCTACGGCGACGACCTGCGCACCCTGGAAAAGAAGGCCGACGAGATTCAAGCCCAGATGGCCTCGGTCAAGGGCATCGAGGATCTGGGCATCTTCCGCATCATCGGCCAGCCCAACCTGAACTACACCGTCGATCGCGGGGCCGCAGCGCGCTGGGACGTCAACGTGGCCGACATTCAGGATGCGGTGCAGACCGCGGTGGGCGCCAACGCCCTCACCCAGGTACAGCAGGGCGAGGCGCGTTTCGACGTCACTCTGCGCTACCAACAGCAGTACCGCGACACGCGCGAGGCCATCCAAAACGTGCGCCTGCTCGCGCCCTCCGGCGAGCGCGTCTCCCTGGCCCAACTGACCAAAGTCTCCGCCGACGACGGCGCTGAGGAGATCTATCGCGAGGGCGGCCAGCGCTACATTGCCATCAAGTACTCGGTGCGCGGACGCGACCTCGGATCAACCGTCGAGGAAGCCCTCGGCAGGGTCAACAAGAACGTAAAACTCCCCGCCGGCTATCACCTCGAGTGGGCCGGCGAGTATGAGAGCCAGAAGCGCGCCGACAAGCGCATGGACATCGTCATTCCGGTCACCGTGCTGGTTATCTTCCTCATCCTCTACGCCATGTTCCGCTCTGCCAAGTGGGCCCTGCTTATCCTGGTCTCTGTCATCATGGCCTCCGTCGGGGGACCATTTGCACTGTACATCACCCACACCAACTTCTCGGTCTCTTCGGCGGTCGGCTTCCTGGCGCTCTTCGGCGTCTCGGTGGAGATCGGCGTCATCATGATCGAGTTCATCAACCAATTGCGCGCCCGCCGCAAGGGTATGGAGGTGTCCACTCAGGAGCACATCGTCGAAGCCGCCGTCGAGGGCGCCGTCTTGCGCCTGCGGCCCATCATGATGACCATGCTGGTGGCCACGCTGGGCCTCCTGCCCGCCGCGCTCTCTCACGCCATCGGCTCCGACTCGCAACGTCCCTTCGCCATCGTCATCGTCGGCGGCCTGCTCGCCAACCTGGTCATCGGCGTCTTCCTGATGCCCACCCTCTATGTGTGGATGGCCCGCGAAGACGACGTATTGCCCCCTGTCGAATCCAACGACGACTTTTAAGAGTTTGCTGACTCCCGGTTGCCCCAGGTCTCGTCCGCCGCGGAGGAGAGACCCGGGATTCCGCCGCTCACCCGTAGCCTGTTACTCCTCGCGCAGCACTTCCAGCGGCCGCAATCCAAGAATCCGGTAACTTGCAATCCAACCCGTCACCGTCGCCAGCACCGCCGTCCCCACCAGCGCAATCAGCGTCGCATACCACTCGATGTGGAAGCCCACTTCCAGCTTGTGCAGCAGCACGCGCGTCAGCAGGTTCGCAAACACCACGCCCACTGATCCCGCCAGCAGCCCCAGCACGCTGAACTCCACGCTGAAGGTGCGCACAATCCGCATCCGCGTGGCCCCCAGCGTCTTCAGCACCACCGCCTCCTGCATGCGCCGGAACCGTGTGCTGGCAATGCTCGAGGCCAGAATCATCAGCCCCGCAAAGATCGAGAAACCCGCCAGAAACCGCACCACAAACGTGATCTGATCCACCACGCTCTCAATCCGCTCCAGCACATCGGCCAGGTTGATCACCGTAATCGACGGGTAGGCTTGAAACAGCGCCCGCTCCATCGCCGCCACCTGCTTGGGATCGATGTGCGCCCCGCCGTACCACGTGGCCGCCTGGTCCTTGAGCTGCCCCGACGGCAGCACGAACGAAACGCGCATGCCCAGGTGCTGCCCGTCCGCCCGATAAATCGCGGCAACCTTCAGCGCCCGCACCGTCCCGCCCGTCTCCAGTTCCACCGCCGAGCCAACACCCAGGTGCAGCCGCTGCGCCACGCCTTCGCCTACGCCCAACTCGGGTGCGCCCGCATCCGTCCACCACTTGCCCTGCGTCACCTTGTCGCCCGCCGGCGGCGCATCGGCCCAGCTCAACTCCGCATTCTCCAGCATCCGCCGCGGAAAGTGCTGCCCCTTCAGTTGCTCGACCGGCTGGCCGTTGATGGAAACAAACCGCCCTGTCACCACCGGCATCAGATCCAGCGCCTGGCTAACACCAGCCTGGTGCTGAAAGAACTCTCTCACCCCGGCAACCTCGTCGGTGGTCACATCCACCAGGAAGATATTGGGCAGCTTGGGCGAGGCGGTCTCGCGCAGATCCCTCAGCAACGCCGCCTGCATCAGGTAAACCGCCAGGATCAGCATCACGCCCGTCCCCAGCGCCGCCAGGACCGCCGCCGACTGGTTCCCCGGCCGGTAGAGATTCGCCAGCCCATGGCGCAGAAACGAAGGCAGCCGCAGCCGCACCCGGTTGAGCACAAAACGCAGCGTCCCAGCGCCACCGCCGCCAGCACCAGCAGAACCACCAGCGCGATTGTAAACAGCACGGCAAACCATGTGCCCACCTTGGCCGAGTCCGACAGCGCCCAGGCAATCCCGCCCAGCGCCAGCACCACCACCACTGAAATCCCCAGTTGCAGCCGCCGCGCCCACCAGCGCGCAAACCATCCGCCAATCCCCTCCGGCCCCGGCTCCACCAGCCTGCGCAACACCAGCACCGGCCTCACCCCGCGCACGTCCAGCAGGGGCGGCAGGCAGAACAGCAGCGTGGTCAGCAGCCCCGTTCCCAGCCCGGCCAGCGCCGATCTCCACGGGAACTCAAGCACCGCATGAACCGGCAGCAATTTGCCGAACACCGCCGGCAGCGCGGCCATCACGCCCACGCCCGCGGCCACGCCCAGCACCCCTCCGGCCAGCCCCAGCCCCAGCGTCTGCAGGAGAAAAATTCGCAGCAAATCACCCGATCCCGCGCCCACGGCCTTCAGAATGGCCAGCATGTCCATCCGCTGTTCCAGGTGAGCGTGCATGGCCATCGCCACGCCGATCGCCCCCAGCACCATCGCCACCAGGCAGATCAGGCTCAGGATCGCGGTGGCGTTGTCCAGCCCCTGGCTGAGCGCGGGATTGCCCTCGCGGAAATCCATCACCTGCGCGTCGGGCAGCGCCTCCTCCAGTTGCTTGCGCATTCCCACCTCATCCGCCGCCGCCGAAGCCCGCGCCCGAAGACCGGACGCATTCTTCTCCGGCAGCTTGATCAGCAGCCGCTGGCTGGCCCTGCTGCCCGGCGCCAACAGCCCGGTCCGCTCCAGCGCCGCCTGCGATATCATCACCCTCGGCCCCCATCCCGCTCCGGCGCTCATCCGGTCCGGCTCCTGCTTCAGCTTCGCCGCAATCCTGAAGCTCCGTCCGCCCAGCCGCAGCGTCTGCCCTACCCGCGTCTGCAGCCGAATCAGAAACTCCTCCGCCACCACCGCCGAATCGCCGTCCAACGCTTGCTCCAGGCTCATCGCCGGCTCCAGCTCGGCCGTCCCGTAGTAGGGATACTCAGCGGGATCGACAGCCTTCAGTGAAACCAGCAATGGCGCCGGGTCCGGCGGCACAGAAGCCATCGAAATGGTCTCCGTCACCCACGTCGAGCGAATCCCGCCCCCTCCCTGCCGCAGAATCGCCGCAATCTTGCCCTTTTCTTCCGCCGTAGGCTCGTGAAACAGCCGCGCACTCAGGTCCCCGGCCATCAGCGAACGCGCTTCCGCGCTCAGGGTCCGCCGGAAGCTCTCGCTGAAGCCCCGCACTCCCACCAGCGCCGCCACCCCCACCGCCACTGACAGCACCACAAACCCAAACTTGCCCGGCGCGGACTTCAAATCCCGCCAGCCAATGGCGGAGGCGCGCTTCCAGCTCAATGCCCGCTTAGCCATTCTGGCCCAACCCCGCGTCCGGCCCCGCAACTGCAACCGCATCCGCCCCCGTCAGCGGCCCCGCAAACGGCAAGCTGTCTTCCACGATCAGCCCATCTTTGAGCACAATCTTGCGATCCGCCCGGCTGGCCACCTCCGGATCGTGCGTCACCAGCACCAGTGTCGTTCCCGCCTTGCGGTTCCGCTCCAGCAGCAGGTCCAGCACCATCCGCCCGTTTGCTGAGTCCAGGTTGCCCGTCGGCTCATCCGCCATCACAATCGGCGGCTCCACCACAAACGCCCGCGCCAGCGCCACCCGCTGCTGTTCCCCTCCCGAGAGCTGCACCGGGTAGTGATCCACCCTCTCCTTGAGCCCAACCTCGTCCAGCAGCCGCCGCGCCTGCCCAAGGCCGCTGCCCTCCACGTTCAGTTCATACGGAAGCAGCACATTTTCCAAAGCCGTCAGTGTCGCAATCAATTGGTAGGACTGAAAAACAAACCCGATCTTCTTGCCGCGCACCGCGGCCAGTTCCGCCTCGGCCAGATTGTGAATCGGCACCCCATCCAGCCAGATCTCGCCCGAGCTCGGCGTGTCCAGCCCCGCCAGCAGTCCCAGCAGCGTGCTCTTCCCGCTCCCGCTGGCTCCCACAATAGCCACAAACTGCCCCGCCGGAATGGTGAGAGAGATCCCCCTCAGAATCTCCACCCGCCGCGCCCCGTTCTGGATCCACTTCTTCGCATCCCGAACCTCAATCACCCGCCATCCTCCTGAACGCCTGCTTCCAAAGTACCTGCTTTTCTATCCTTCCCTACCCACAAAAGCCCCGTGCCCCATCCGTGCGACTTTTCCCTGTCGCAAGGGTGGGAAACCACAAACCTCCACCCCGTCCCGTGCCTTCTCACAGATACACTGTTCCTGTGGACGTTCGCCGCAGGTTTATCGTTTCCTTCTGTCTGTTGCTTTTTGCCGGCCCGCTCCATGCCGCCGACCGGGCCCTCCTGGTCTGCTACGGCGACAGCATCACCGCCGGCTACGGCCTCCAGACCGGCCAGTCCTTTCCCGATGCACTGCAACGGGACCTCGACAGCCACGGCTATCGCTACCAGGTGAATAACCACGGAACCAGCGGCGCCACCACCAAAGACGCCGTCGCCGACCTGCGCTCCATCCTGCTTCTCCACCCCGAGATCGTCATCGTCGAGTTCGGCGGCAACGATGGCCTGCGCGGCCTGCCCCTCGACCAGACCCGGCGCAACCTCGACCAGGTCCTGACCACCCTCGAAGACGCGCACATCAAAATCCTGCTCGCCGGCATCACCCTCCCGCCCAACTACGGCGGGGACTACATCCAGGCCTTCGAGCAGGTCTTCCGCGACCTCGCCGCCAAACACCACACCGCCTTTGTCCCCATGATCTACAAAGACCTGGTGCATGTTCCCGGCGCCATCCAGCCCGACGGCATCCACCCCACTGCCAAAGGCTCCGGCATCATCGCCGACACGCTGTTCCCCGTCCTGAAACCCCTTCTGCACAAGTGAGAGGGATTAGGGATTAGGGGTTAGGGGTTAGAAATGCGCATCTTGCCTTTCGAACATTTTTCAAATGAAGCTCAGAAAGCACCCCGTCCAGCCCTGGGAAGCCGAAGACCCCGGAATTCGCCCAGTATCT
>JBEKZJ010000062.1:0-30560 GCA_049509995.1 Occallatibacter sp.
GATTGCGATGAATGTAGCGCAACTTCTCCACGAACTTCTGGTGCGATGAGACGTTGAAATCGTAATAATGCGCCTGCCAAAAGGGCCTTTCGCGGCTGCGCATCGAAACCGACAGCTTGAGGGCCTGAACGGTTCTGGATAAAAGCCCGCGCGCTGGCTCGTTGACCAACAGATGCACGTGCTCCGGCATGACCACGTAACCAGCAACTGCAAAGAGATAACGCAGCCGAACGCGCTCCAACGCATCCTCAAAAAGCTCCATCGCCGCGACTGTCGCGAGGTATGGCTGACGCCGGAAACTGCTGAAGGTAAGGAAGTGAAACTCCCCCGTTTGCTGATAACGGATGCGCTGGCCTTTCATACACTGCGAGAATACTCCAACCGGGAGGTTTGGGCGGCGTGGTGCTTCCATCCCCGGTCCCCAAAAAGCTAGGGACCGGGGGCACCCTCAGCATGGTGTGGAGATCTCACCGGGACCGGCGCCACCCGCCGACATGGGGTAGGGTCGAGGGCTGGCGCGGTGTTCCGTAGGTTTGGCCTAGCCATTGCTCCCCGTTTCCTCTGGGAGTGCCTCATTAGCCAAACCGTGAATCCGTTTCCAGCCCCCGCCACATCGCACCCAGCGTGCGGATTTCCCGCACTGGGCGCACCTGTCTGCTTCGTATCAAGGCTTATGGGGCCTATCTTACCGGGGCAACTTTCGCGCTTGACCATCGACGAAGCTGGTAGTCGTTAAACAACCCCAGACCGTCGTAGAGCCACTCGCTACTCCGCTGCTTCCAGGGATAGCCGTTGCGCCCCCGGGCACGTACCAGATGTTTCCGGACCTTCATTTCTACCCATTGCTTAATCTTGGAGAAGCAAGAACTCGAATGACCAACCCGAAAGTAGTTCACCCAGCCCCGTAGAATCGGATTGATTTTCGCAATCACGACCTCGATGGGCCAGCTGACATGCCGACGGAAGACCTCCCTGAGCTTTTCAAACAGCGCTGTCCGCTTCTTCAGCTTGGGCGCGTAGTAGGGCCGCCCCTTCTGCCGAAAGCTGAGTATGCGCCGATACTCAAAACCCAGAAAAGTAAAGCTCTCTCCCTTCTTCAGATCCACCATCCGACTCTTGTCCTCGTTGATCTCAACGCGTAGCTTTGCGAATTCCTCGCGCAGTCGTTTGTTTACCGCCTTCACCAGCCAGTCACTCCGCCGTTCGGCGTCGATCAAGATCACCATGTCGTCCGCATAGCGTGCATACTGAACGTTGGTTGACTTGGCCCTTCGCGTTGTGTCCACCGCTTTCTCCAGCATCCGGTCTACCTCATTCAGATAGAGGTTACTGAGCAACGGTGAAATCACACCGCCTTGGGGAACGCCCCTCTTCCCGGTCGCTTTGAGAATCATCTTGAGCAAGTGCATGACCGCATCATCATGGACCCGCCTCGCCACTTTCTCTAACAGCAGCGAATGCTGCACATTATCAAAATAGGCGGTGAGGTCCAAATCGATGATGCGAGTCTTCTTTTCGACGATCGCTCGCGCCACCCGGGCCACGGCTTCATGCGCTGTCCGCTTTGGTCGATATCCAAACGACCCCGGTTGGAAATCCGCTTCGAAGATCGGCTCCAGAATGAGCTTTAACGCTCCCTGGACCACGCGATCACGGATTGAAGGAATCGACAGGACGCGGACTTTCTTACCCCCGTCCTTTGGAATCTCCTTCTTCCGTGCCTGCATGGGCCGATACGTGTTGGTGACCAGTTCATCCCGAATCTGCACGAGAAAACTTTCGGCCCCGCTTTCTTCGATGGCTTCGAACGTGACCCCGTCAACGCCCGGCGCCCCGTCATTACTTTTCGCCATCTGGTAGGCTTCCCGCAAAGTCTCCATCTTGCAGACGTGGACGTATAGTCCCCAGAAACGCCAAGACGGTTCTGCCTTCGCCTTGACATATAGACTCCTCCTCAGGTCCTGCAAACTGATGGGCGCTTTTGTCATTTCACCCTTGCCTCCCTTGTTGTTGGAGCCATTACAAACAGCAGGGCCTCTTCACTCCACGGACATTACTCCGCTTCCTCGCTACTACAGACCCGGCCGACTCCCTCTCGCCTTCCACCGACTTCCCGGGATCACCGGTTATACGGCTTCCCTGCTCCGTCGATTTCGCGACGGGGCGAGGAGGGTTTCTCCAGTTGCTTGGCATGACCTTGTCACCGTGCTGTCCCTACCAACCCCGCCGAAGTGTTTCGCCGCATCAGTCCTTGCGACGCTCCATGCTGCCTTCGCCCGAAAACGGGGGGCTCGGCCTTCGGGTTTTGTCCTTTCGAGGCCATATGGGTTTACTGCATTACGGCCCGGTCACTCGCTCACCACCCTTTTCAGATGGCTTCGTCAATAGGCTTCAGAGTGGAAAGTTTCCTCACCACCCTGCTATTCAAGCTACGGGGCCTGGACTCTTACCCCGGTGGGACTTGCACCCACTGATCATGCCAGCCTTCGCTGGACGCACCGTTCACCGTTCTCCGGGACCTATCCGAATCGAGAATGTTGGGTGCCCCATGTCTCGATTCTGAGACATGGGAGACCTCGATTCCCAGTTCTTTGGCCAGTCGGGTATCAACAGAATCCCAGGTCTGAAAATCCAGACCTGGGGCACCCATCTTCGGCGATTCATCGAGATGTGGGCCACCCGCCGCAGAGAATGCCAGTTCTTTCGATGGCGGTCAAAGGGGCGGGCCAGCCGAGACCCACTGCTTCGGAAAAACCGCATCTTTGCGCGTCGGGGCAGATGCCGCGACCATCGACGGGTTGCCCCTCAGGCATGATTCGGACAGGGTAAGGGGAGCCGGATGAGGCATTTGGCCTTTTCATCGACGGCTGCCCCCGGCTACACTGCATAGACTAAAGAAAACGCAGATTCCGGCGCGGAGACCAGGCCATGCTCAACCTTTCGCAGCGACTGATTCTGGGCTGTGTGCTGCTCGCCTGCCTCACACTGGGGCTGGTGGCCGCCACGCACCGCGCATTGCTGGCGGCGGGGCAGCTCAAGCTGGCCTGGGTCATTGTGGTGGCGGCGCTGCTGGTGGAGCTGGGGACCGTCTACTTTGTGCTGCGGCCCATCCACATGCTGGCCCGCGACGCGCGCCGCATCGCGCAGGGCAACCTGGAACACCGGGTGGAGTGGAGCAGTCGCGACGACTTTGGCGTGATTGCGACGGAGTTGAACCGGCTGGCGGTGCGGCTGAGGGAACTGCGCGACTCGGAGGCGGGACGGCGGCAAATGGAGTTTCAACTCTCCGACGCGGTGCTGCAATCCATCTTCGAGCCCATCATCGTGACCGACGGCAAGGGACAACTGCTGAAGGTGAACCAGGCGGCAGCGGAGCTTTTGGGCGAAGCGGCCGCCGACCGCAAGGCGCTGGCCAATACGCCCGGCGGCGACAAGATTCTGAGCGCCATCCGGGACGCCGTTCAAATGCAGAAGGCGGTGGCCAAGGAGGACGAAGCGTCCATGCTGCCCATGCGCATCGGCCAGCAGGAGCGCAGCTACCGGCTGCGGACCACGCCCATGCGCGACTCGGAAGGGCGGCTGCTGGGCACGGTGACTACGCTTGAAGACGTGACCACCTTGCAGGACACGGACCGCTTCAAGACGCAGTTCATCACCGTGGCCAGCCGCAAGCTGCGCGATCCGCTGCTGCAGTTGCGCCGCGGGCTCTATGCGCTCGGCAAGGGCTTTGGCGGGGAGCTGCAGCCGCTGCAGGCGGAACTGGTGGCCGCGGCCAGCAAAGAGTCAGAGAAGCTGGACGACCTGATGGGCGACCTGATCGAAGTGGCCGAACTGGACACCGGCAAGCGGGAGCTGAAGCTGGAGCGGCTGCGCCCGCTGCAGGCTCTGAGCGAGGCGCGCGACCGCATTTGCGACGAGGCCGCCCAGAAGCGCATCCGCGTGGAGGTGCGCGCCTTTGCCGACCTGTCGTATGTGCAGGCCGACCGGCGGGCATTGCGCTCGATCCTGGACAACCTGCTGTCCAATGCGCTCCGCTATACGCCGGCCGAGGGCGAGATTCTGCTGGCCGCCGAGGAGGTGAAGGAGTTTGTGCAGTTCACGGTGCGCGACACCGGACGCGGCATCGAAGCAGAGCGGCTGAGCACCATCTTCGACCGCTTCAATCCCTTCTCAGAGAGCGGCACCGGGCTGGGTCTGGCGCTGGTGCGGCGGCTCGTGGAGAGGCTGGGCGGACAGATCGCCGTGGAGAGCCGGCTGGGCCATGGAACCACCTTCCGGTTCACTCTTCCCGTGGCGGCGGTGGAAGCCGTCCATCATCCCGTCGAGGTGGGCTGAGCCATGGCCGAGATCATCCTGGAGAAACAGCAGGAACCCGCCAAGCTGCGCATCTATATCGGAGCCGCGCCGGGGGTGGGCAAGACCTATGACATGCTCAACGACGCCCACGTGATGCGCAAGCAGGGCGTGGACCTGGTGATCGGCCTGGTGGAGCCCCACGGGCGCAAAGAGACGGAAGACCGGATCGGCGACCTGGAGATCATACCGCAGCGCGTGATTCCCTACCGCGGCGTCCTTCTGAAGGAGATGGATGTGGATGCTATCCTGGCCCGCCATCCCAACACTGTAATGGTGGACGAGTTGGCCCACACCAACGTGCCCGGCAGCAAGAACCGCAAGCGCTATGAAGATGTGCTGGAGCTGCTGGACGCCGGCATCAACGTGATGACGGCGGTCAACATCCAGCACCTGGAGACGCTGAACGACGCCGTTAGTCGCTCTGCGAACACCACCATCCGCGAGACGGTGCCGGATAGTTTCCTGAAGCGCGCCGACGAGGTGGTGAATGTGGACGTGACCGTGGACGAGTTGCGTTCGCGTCTGCGCCAGGGCAAGATTTACGCGCCGGAGAAGGTGGAGCAGTCGCTGGCCAACTTCTTCCGCAAGGGCAACCTGAACATGCTGCGCGAGCTGGCCCTGCGCACCACCGCCGAGCAGGTGGGCGATCGGGCCGCCGAATATCGCCGCATCCAGGGACTGGAACAGGCGCCGATTCCGGAGAAGGTGATGGTGTGCCTCAGCAACCGGCCCGGCTCCGAGCGGCTAATACGCGTGGGCGCGCGCATCGCCGGCCGCCTGGCCAGCAACTGGTACGTCGTGTACGTGGCCCGGCCCGACGACAAGGGCCACGGCGACCCCGAGGCTTACCACCGGCTTGAGGAGTACCAGCGCATGGCCCGCGACCTGGGCGCCAAGGTAGTCTCGCTCACCGACCGCAACGTCTCCGACGCCCTGATCCGTTTTGCCCAGCAGGAGAGCATCTCCCACGTGGTCTTCGGCCAGTCGGCGCGCTCGCGCTGGGACATCTTTCTGCGCGGCTCGGTCCTCAACCGCTTTCTCTCCGAGGTCCGCGACGTGACCGTGCAGGTGGTGCCGATGCACAAGCCGGTACGGCGGGTGTGAGGTGCTGGTGGCCCTGCCCGCATTCTTCCCTCAATCGCTGGCAGGCGCTGATCAACGTCCGCGACTGCCTGGGCAAACTCGCTGGGGTTTTGCGTTTGACGAGGCTTCCGCTGCCTGAAAGCCACAAACGTCGCCCTCATTGTATTCCAGCATGTACCGGAGCTCCTTGGTTCGTTCGACCGTCAATTGTGTCATGTTGATCGCCCTGCACATAGGGTAAACCGAGCCGTAAGCCCCCAACTTGTCCTTCTGATAGTAGAAGGAATCCATATCTGCGTCTCGGAAGTTGAGCCACGCACGCTGGGCAAGCTTCAGCCTCTTTACAAATTCCGTGTCCGACCGGTATTTCGCGAGTAACTGCTTGTAGGCCTGATTCAGGTCTGCATCGGCCTTCTTGAGGTGCTCGAATTCACAGCCGTTCAACTCCGATTGCGTTTGCGGATCGTGGCACGGGTCCCCCTGGAGCGCCACAGCAGTCCTGGGCATAAAGAGCATCCCAAGCCCTAGAATCAAGCCAAATGCCGTCGCTAGCTTTGAAATTTGCCCCATAAAGCCTCCCGCCTCCCAACCGAGTTTACTCGCAGAAGACGCGCACCTTGGTCGCGTTTCCCTGGCTGCCGTTGACGTCCACGGTCAGGTCTTCAAGGTGGTCGATCAGCTCCTCAAGATTCTCCGGCTTGATCTGCGACAGGGTCAGCGGCACCCCGTGTCGGCTGAGGGCCTCGTCCAACTGCTCATGGGCCTGGGCCGGAATGAGGCTGGCCAGCCGCACGCCGGCTCGCAACAACTGCATGGGCACGCGCACGTTCACCGAAGTTGGCCCCTTCAGCCCGGTCATCTCTTCGTCGGCTTCCACCAGCACGCGAAGGTACTTGGCGCGGGTCTTCACGGCGGCGGCATTGCTTCCGTTGGCGCCGGCCATGGAAGCTGAATGTTCTCCCACGGTTGCGCCCGATCCCGATTCAAGGGCGGCGATCAGTCGCTCGGCCTCGTCGGCAGTGATCTTGCCGGCGGCCAGCATCTCCAGGATTTGACGGCGATTCTCGTTCATTGCATTCCTCCTAACGGGCGGGTCAAGGGTTCAGGTTCGTGGCGTCCCACCCTAGCCGCGAAAATCCGCCGCGGCGGACGGCGAGGGAGGGGCACCCAGCATTTGTGAGACAGCCGGCGTCCGGTCTAGAGGATGCGAACGAGGACCTGGTTCCCCTCGGCGCGAACATGGACATGGGTTCCGGGCAGGCTGCACAGGATGCCCCAGATGATGGCGATCAGCCGCCAGATATCGGTTCTGGCGGCAATAGCGACCGCTACCAGGACCAGAAAAATCACCGGCGAAAGCAGGATGACCGGAATCCACAACAGGAACAGCGGCAGCCAGAGCCGGTGCCAGTGCCAGTGCGGGGTTTGAATGCCGATGACGGCGAAGTTCGGAGTCACTTGAGAGCCTCCAGTGCGCGGATGGCCTCTTCGGCCGTGATCTCGCCGGCCTTGAGCCGTTCCAGCACCTCCGCGCGGGATGGAGACGGGTTGGTTTCGATGAACTCCAGTTGGCCGGAGATGCGGTTGAGCCGCGCCTTGATGGTGGGGTAACTGACCCCGAAGGTCTGCTCCATCTCCTTGATGGAACCGTGGGAGCGGAGAAAGGCGACGATGAAGACCTGGTCTTCCAGGCTGAGCCGGGCCAGTTCGGGCAGGGCAAACTCGCCTTCGATGGCGATCTGCTTCTCAGGAAGCCGGACGCGCTCGACCACCAGCGAACAGCCCTGGGCCATGCGCAGCAGTTCCTGCCAGTCGGATGCGGGTTTGGAGTTTGGCGTCATCTGCGAATAGCCTCGTTTTTCAAGTACAAGGAGAACAATAATGAATATTATTAATTATGTCAAGAAGTTTTATTAATTTTATTGATTTCTTGTGGAGAATATCTTTAAATGGACCTGAACACGCTGGCGCAAGGCCCTGCTCCGTAAGCAAAGCTCCAATTTGCCCTTTTGTCGATCTCGGTCTTTGAAGCAAGGAGGGCGATGGCGCCGGGGAGGATTGTGGCGGAGCCTACGGTTGGGGAGCGGCAGATCAAGCCAATTCCGCGCCTTCCGGGATGCGGTCGTCGGGGGCGTGCACGATGTGCATGAGCTCGCCGCGATCCAGCCAGATGAAACTGCACTCCTCGCAGGAGTCGATGACCACATTGCCGGGGCCGCCGTACAGATGGGTGTCCATGCGGTGGTGGCACTGGGGACAGTCGATCCTGCGGCGCAGATCGTCGCTGTCGGGGGCGGTCTGCACCGTCTTGCCGCCCTGCGTGGCCCGCAACTCGTCGACCAAACCTTCAAAGACCTGCATGGGAACCAACATGCCGCGGCATGCGGCGCAGTAGAGGATGCGGACCTTGGCGAGGGCGGCCTCGACCAGAGGGACGCTGCAAAGGGGACAGGCCTGGCCGGACGGCTCGCCGAGAACGCGCACGCCGTCGTCGTCCTTTCCCGGCAGATAGACGCTCTGGCAGTAGTCGCACTTGAAGGCGTCCGAGCCCGGCTTGAGGCGCATGGGAGCACCGCAGGAGGGACAGTTCATTGGGGTTTTCCGCATTCTGCGCAAAACTTCGCGCGTAAAGGAATGGGCTTTCCGCACTCGATGCAGAACTTGGAGTCCGGGGCCGCGGTTGGAGCCGGTGAGGCGGAGACGGCCGGGCCGACGGACGGGGCAATAGAAGGGGCAGCGGGTGCGGGTTTGAGGGAGGCCGACAGGACTTGCGCCACGGCTGCTCCGGCGCCGAGGCCCATGCCCATGCCGGCGGCGCCGCCGGTGTTGGCGGCGGCGATGGGCAGCGACTCAGCGGCGGCGAACTGAGTGTAGCGGCCCACGTCTCCGACCAGGTTCATGCCGATGCGCTGGTCGAGGAGCTTCTGCAACTCGTCGGGGAGGGATATGTTTTCGACGGCGAACTGGTTCAGTTCGAGGCCGAGAGCGGCGAAGGCCGGCTTCATCAGCTCGACGATCTTGCCGGCAAGAACGGCCTGATTGGCGGTCATGTCGAGGAAGGAGAGATCGGCGTTGGCAAAGATTTCCGTCATGCGGGCGATGATGGTGTCGCGCAACTGGCCTTCGAGGTCGGAGACGAAGTAACTTTCGCGGGTGCCGCTGATCTGGGTGAAGAAGACGCGCGGATCGGCGATGCGGTAAGAGTAAATGCCGTAGCAGCGCAGGCGGACGGCGCCGAACTCCTTGTCGCGGATGGTGATGGGCGTGGCGGTGCCCCACTTCTGGTCGATCTGCAGGCGCGTGGAGAAGAAGTAGACATCGGACTTGAAGGGAGATTCGAAGGCCTTGTCCCAATTCATCAGATCGGTGAGCAGGGGGAGATTGCGGGTGTTCAGCGTGTGCAGGCCGGGGCCAAAGACGTCGGCAATCCTGCCCTGGTCGACGAAGGCGGCCATTTGGGACTCGCGCACGGTGAGCTGACCGCCGTTTTCTATCTCCATGTCCTGCATGGGATAGCGATAGGCAAGGATGCCGTCTTGCGGTTCATTCCACTGAATGACCGCGATGAATTGCTTGGCCAGAAAGTTCATGAAAGTCACAGGATTCTCCTGAGGGAGACTCTAACATGCGTTGTAACTGGGAGGTATAGCACAAAGGGGGCAAAGTACCTGCGAAGTTAGAGGGAAACACGCCGGGAGCTTGTGCACGCGAAGTGGGGAGGAGAATGAAGCATCCCCTCCCCTGGGAATCCGGCGATGGCCGGGTCTATGGCACCGTGAAGGGGCGCAGGCCGTCGGTGGGGAAGATGCCGGTGGGCGTGGCGGCCGTGGACGGCTGCGGGCGGAGGAGGTAGCGCACAAAGAAGCCGGCGGAGACGGCGGAGTAGTTGCGGGAGTTGTTGGCGCCGAAGAAGCCTCCGGCAAACCAGTGGGGACCGATCTGGTAGGCCACATCGGTGCGCAGGTCGTAGTTGGGGCCCACGCTGGTCCTGGCCGGCAGCATGGCATTGTTCATGGCCGTCTCCAGCGCCTTGTCCACGGCCAGCGGCCACAGCGGCGCCAGGTCCTCCTGGAAGGCCTGCACGCCCAGGCTGCCGAGAATGTCGTAGTGCCAGCGGGTGCCGTAGTGGCCGACCCAGGTGAAGGGGACGTTGGCCAGGAAGTAGGCCTGGGGGCTGAAGTAGCCGCCCATGCCGTAGGTCAAGGCGTCTTCGTTGTGGGCGTAGCGCATGCCGAAGAAGTTGGCGCCGATGCTCAGGTTGCCGTATTCCGGCATGGCCTTCAGGCGCCAGTACGCGCCTCCGGAGCCTTCCACGCGGTTATTGATTTCCACTTCGTGGCCGGCAAGGTACTGGCCGCCGGCGCTCAGGTAAAATCCCGACTCCGCGTCGCCGTGCGCATACTGCACGGTGCCCTGGTTGGCCATCACGCCGCCCCAAATATTGCCAGGGAAGCTGAGAGTGGCCGATCCGGGATCGCGCAGCCCGGAGTAGGAGAGTTGCGTATCCCGGACCGGGTCGCGGCTGAAACTCAAGGTGAAAGGCCCGTTGGCCGGCTTCCACTGGGCGCGTCCGGTGAAGGTGGCCACCTGGAACCCGGCGGGTGTATAGCCGCCAGCCAGGGCCAGATGCGGGAAGGCCAACTGCACCTCTGCGCCAATCCCCACGGCGTTCTGCTGTGCAGGCGGAGTGACGGCGGTCGCGGTCAGGGTTCCGATGGGCTGCGGAATGCTGACCAGCGTGGACCCGGCGGTGGTGGACTCCCGCACGGTGATGACGCTGGTGCCGTCGGCCTGTCCGGAGTCGAGGAAAACGGGCTTGGCGACAATGGTAAGCCGGGCATTGAAGCCGAGCGGCATGGAGACCTCAAACGGAGCTTCGAGGACGGCCAGGCGATCGTAGCCGAGCGAGCCCGCGCGATAGTTGAGGATGCCGGTGCCGCCGAGCCAGGGGCTATAGCCGGCCTCGATGGCGCGCAACTGCATCTCCGCCTCATCGCGCGGGCTGGGGGGGCGCAGATCGCGCTGGACGCGCACCCAGGGACCGCGCAGCGGAGGCAGGTTGCGTTGCTGGAGTTCCTCGTCCGTGAGTCCGGTGTCGGTGGTGGCGGGCTGAGGCGGAGCCTGAACCTCGGCCGGAACCTGAACCGGCTGGGGGTTCTGGACTTGCTGGGGTTGCTGGGGGTTTTCCTGCGCCGGAGCGTTCTGCAAGGTCGGCGCACTCTGCTGGATGGCCTTGGAAGCGGCCGTCCCGGTCTTCTTTTTCTTGGTTGCGGGAGTTGCGGGCTGAGCGGCTGACGGCTTTGCGGGCGCCGGGGCGGGCTGCGGCTGGGTTGTGGTTTCCGCTTGCGGCGTGGTTTGCTGTTTGGGCGCCGAAAACGCGCCCGTGGCCGCCTCCTGCGCGGACGGGGTGTACTGCGCCACCGTGTATTGGCCCAGGCCCGAGGGAGCGGTGTTCAATTTGGGAAGCGGACCGGCCGGAGCATTGGGCAGGGCGCGAATGACCGCCGCGGAACCCTGCGTGAGCTGACCATCCGTCTGCTCGGCAAAAAGAGCCTGCGCCTGAGCGGCCATGCTGTTCATGGGCTGGGCTGCAATGCGCAATCCTGCCCCCGGATTGGAGGCTTGGGAGGCGGGGATGGGCGCATGGACCGGAGGGCGCGGCTGAAGCTGCGCGGGCGCGCCGCCGGACTCCGCGCCGATGGAGTCGATGTTGGCTTCAGAGGGGGGCAGATTCGTCTGGCCGGCGGAAGATTTGGGCGGGTTCGAGGAAGCCTTGGTTTCGGCCGCGGCGCCGGGATTCGATAGCGCCGGAGGGGGAAGCGGAAGCGGATTGGCGCTGGGAGCACTGAGCCACGGTTTTTGTTGCGGAGCAGCCGCCGGCGGGAGGGATGGCGCGGACGCAATCCGGTTGAGGGAATTGGAGCTAGAGGAAGGCGGCGGCGGCACGGAGGCGGTCTTCACAGGCGGGTCGTTGCGCGGATCGAGCAGGCGCTTCAGGTTGCCGGGCACAGGGGACTTGTAGCTTCCCTGGGGAACCAGTCCACTATCCAGTCTCCGCGCGGTGGCGCCCGGCGGCATGGCTGCCAGCGAGGCGCGCCAGAAGTCAGTGGCTCGCTGTGCGTTGCCGCGAGCCTGCTCGAAGCGGGCGGCAAGCGCCAGAATCTGCGCATCGCCGGGAAAGCGCTCCAGCGCCTGGCGCAGCCAGGTCTCGGCCTGGGCCATGTCGGTGGCTGCCAGGGCCGTGGCAACGGCTCCCTGGTAGTCGCCTGCGCTTGCGTCCTGCATGGGAATGGCCTTGTAGAGGGCCAGCGCATCCGTAGGCCGGCCGATCTTGGCATAGGCGCCGGCAAGCGCCCGGCGGATGTTCATGTTACCGGGGTACTCCTCGCAGGCGGCCTGCAGAATCTGCACTCCACGCAGGAGGGAGCCATTGTCCATCGCGATTCCGGCGCGGCGCACGGCCCAACTTGCCCAGAGGCGCTCGACTTGCTCGCGCTGGGCAGGGGTCAGGTCCTGGCGCGCGTCCAGGCGCAAGAGCACAGGATACAGAGCGGGGTCGTCGCCGATGGTGTAGAGCAGCCACGCGTGCTGGACTTCAATGCCGGCAGGCGCCGCGGCCCGGCGCAGCAGGTAGAAGTTTTCCACCTGGTTCAGGTACTCGGTGGCGTGGGGCATATCGCCCACGGAGAAGTACAGGCTGGCCTCGGCCTGCTCGAACTCCACGTCGGCTTCGAGCTGCTTGCGCACGTCGGGGGGAATCTTTCGAATCTCCTGGAGCGCCTCCGCGTTGCGGTTGCCGGCCATCAGCGAGAAGACGAGTCCCTTCCAGGCATCGGAGGCCAGGGAATGGGGAGCGTCCGCGGAAAGCTGCACGGGTTGGCCGTTGCTCTGGTGGGGAACCTGGGCCTGCACCAGGCTGGCCTGAAGCATCCTGGGGGAAACGCGCCGCGAATTCCCTGCCCCGGCGACGAAGGAAGCAGTCTGGAAACGGGCGAAGTTTCTCTGCGCCGGGCGGAGGCGCATCCTGTCCCTGGTATTGATCTGGAACGAGGCGTACAGCAGCCGCGGCCTGGCGGTGGAAGCCGGCTTGCCCAGGCGGGGATTGCGGCCCAGAACACGGCTTGCACTCTGCTGGTGGAAAAGCTGCTGGTTGGTCATGTGCGCGGCGGGAGTGGCGAAGACCTGGGGATTGGAAGCCGGCGCGGGCGGCGGCTGACCTTGATTAGCGGAAGGAGGATTGACCCAGGGCGCATCTGGCTGCGCCGGCTGCGGCGGCGCCTGGTCGGGCGGGTGGAGCGGGGTGAGAACCACCGGGGCCGAGCCGTTGTAGGGATCGGGGCCATAGGCGGGCAAAGGCGGCACCTTGGTGGTTTTGGCAAACGGCTCGCAGTTGGGATCGAGCAGGCGCTGCAGGTCGGCGGCGGTTACCGCGCGGCGGGTCTTGGTGTCCTGATCGGGATAGACCAGCACGTGGGCCAGCCTTTCAGCGGGCGAAGCCGGCGGCATGGCCGCCAACGAGGCGCGATAGTAGTCGGCGGCGCGCTGATTGTCGCCGCGGGCCTGCTCATAGCGCGCGGCAAGCAACAGAATCACCGGGTCGCGGGGGTAGCGTTCCAGCGCCTGGCGCAGCCACAACTCGGCCTGGCTCTTGTCGTTGGCCGCCAGGGCCGCCCCAATGGCTCCCTGGAAGTCGTCCGCGGTTGCGTCCTGCATGGGGATGGTCTTGTAGAGCGCCAGCGACTCTTTGGCCCGGCCCACCTGCACGTAACCGCCGGCCACCGCCTTGCGCACGGTCATGTTTTCAGGGAAGGCCTGGGATGCGGCGTCGAGGATATCCACGGCGCGCTGGATGTTGCCGTTGTCCATAGCGATTGCGGCGCGGCGCACGCTCCAATTGGCCCAGATGTCCTCGACCGTCTCCCGCTGCTCACGGGTCAGGTCGGCGCGGCCTCCCAGGCGCATCAGGGCGGGGTAAAGAGCGCGGTCGTTGCGGGTATTGAACAACAGCCAGGCGTTCTGGACCGCGATGCTGGCGGGCGGCTCGGTGCGCAGCCTGGCGTAGTGGGACTCCACGCGATTCATGTACTCGACGGCGTGGACCATATCGCCGCTGGCGGCATACAGGCTGGTCTCGGTCTGGAGGAATTCGACGTCGGATTCTAGATCCTTGCGCACCGGGGCCGGAATGCGAGCAATCTCCTCGAGCGCCTCCGTGTTGCGGTTGGTGGCCAGCAAGGCCGCAATCAGGCCCTTCCAGGCATCGGCGCGGCTGGGATCGGCGATCAGTACCTGGCGGTAGATGGCGTAGGCCTGCTCGGTGTTGTTGCGCAGGAGGTAGATGCCGGCCAACTGCAACTGGAGAGCCACGCCGGGCTGGCCGCCGGCGGCGATCTGGAGCTTGGCGGAACGTTCCAGCAGTCCCTGGGCGACCTCCAACTGGTTGGCCTGCTGATAAATGGCGCCGAGCATGGACAAAAAGCCCGGATCGGCAAGCGCGGCCTCGTAGGCGTCCGGGGGCATCTTCTGGATGTCGGCGATGGCCTGATTGTCCTGGCCGAGTTCATGGTGTGCGCTGATCATGCCCATCCACGCGGAAAGGTTGCCGGCATCTTCGCTGAGCAACTGCGAGTAGAGCGCCGCCGCCTGATCGTAGCGCTTGGCCTTCATCAGGATTCCGGCATCTTCCAGCCTGGTATCCGCCCTGAGGGTGGTCCCGTTGCCGGGGGACGGCAACGACATGGCCTGGGCGAGCACGTGCTGGGCCTCCGCGTTGCAGTTCTGGGCGCGGTAGATGGCGGCCAGGGCGCGCAGGTACTCGGCATCCCTGGCCAGCGCGGCCCTCACCGGCGCCGGCAAGCGGACTGTGACGGCAACCGCCTTCGCGGCCTGGTTGTCGCGCGCATAGGCCAGGAAGAGACCGCGCCAGGCGTCCATCGAGTTCGGCTGCATCTTGACCAACTGTTCGTAGAGCGGCGCGGCGGCGGAGAATTGCTCTTGCTTGACCAGCAGGCCGGCCAGGCCGTTGAGGGCCTCGGGCGCGTGGGGGCGCATGGCCAGGGCGGCGCGGTACCTTTCCGCTGCCTCAGTGCACTGATCCGCGTCGAGGGCATCGGCAGCCTGGCCCATGGTGTACCAGAAACGGGAGGTGGCCAGGGCATCCACCACCCTTCCGGCCTTGAATCCGTCGGATTCGGCCTGGGTCAAAAAGTCGATTGCGTCGCCGAATTTCTTCTGCTGCATGCGCAGCAATCCCATGCCGGCGGCGGCGCGGCCGTTCTTCGGATCCGTGGCGAGAATCTGCTTGAAGCGGCTCTCCGCCACGTCGAGGCACTGCGCGTTGAGCGCCGCAAAGGCGGCTCGCTCGGCTGGCGTGCGGGCGATGCCGGAGTTCATATGCGCCAGCTTGGATTCATTCTCCTTCAGGTGACCGGCCAGTTCCGTGTCTTGCGGATGCTCCTTGAGATACGCGTGCAGCTGCGCGGCTGAGGCGGGGTGGGCCGAATCCCAAAGGAGAGCCTGGCGCAAGGCGGTCTGGGCGTTGGAGTCCCTGGGATGCTCCTGGAGGATGCGAATACCCTCGGCGCGGCTCCTGGATTCGTAAGTGAGCATGATGCCCAGCTCCACGGCAAAGCGTGGATCGCCGGGGTTGCGCCTGGCCAGGGCGCGCATGGCGGAAACGGCGGCTTCCTTGCCGCTGGCCGTGCCGTACATGGTCTGATAGTAGGCCAGGGCGATATCCCCATCCGGCGGATGATCACCATACAACTGCTTGTAGATGCGCATGGCATCGTCGAGTTTGCCCTGCCGGGCCAGCTCGCCTGCCTGGCGAGACTGGTCGCTCTCCACCCGCGTGCCGGCCAGCGCCTCGATCTTGGGGATGTTGGGGTCGTTGGGATTCAGCTTGCGCAGACGTTCCAGCGCCTCGCCGGCCTTGTCGGAGCCGATCAGCCTCAGATCCCTGGCCAGGCCAGCGAGGGCATTGGAATTCTTAGGGTCTGAAAGAAGAATCTGCTGCCATAATTGGATGGCCATGTCGGGCCGGCCGCGCGACTCCAGCGCGTGGGCTTTATCCACCAGGATGCTGCGCGTGGCTTCGGGCGAGCTGACGGCGGGCTTCCTGGGGGCATTTTGGGCAAGGCCCACCTCAAGCGCCAGCACCAGGCAGCCCGTAACCATCGAACCTTTCCAAGCCCTGCAGCCAACGCTCATCAGCGCTTCCATTCTACTGTCAGTTCCCCAGCCGGCCCAAACCTGAATCTACCATTCAGAAAGCCGGTTGCAAACAGGGCAAGACTCTGATCGTAATAAGCCAAGTCCTTTCCATACAATCCCGTGGACGGATCCCTTTGCCGAATCATGCGGACCGTCTGCTGGGCGCTCAGCCGGGATAGACCGGGGAAGGCCCTCAAATACGGCAACACGGCAGCGGAGAATCCCACCGGTCCATCCTGCGCTGACGGGATGCCCTGTTCACTGACCTGTTCAGGGGGAGCATCGTGATTGGCAAGGTAGACGCTCATGGCCGGGAGTGCGTTGAGAAGCTGGCCGCGCGACGCACCGCCGCCATCGAGCATGCCCGCCCAGAGATAGACGCGGATGGCGTCATAGCTGCCACCGGGGGCATTTGTTTGATTGCTGCCCGCCGGCTGTGCGTTAGCGCCCGCCGGCGGTTCGGTGGCCGGGTAAAAGCCGTCGCCGGGCATATAGTCCACCCAATCCATGGCAAACCCATGGCGGGCGCTCAAGGCCAACAGGCGCGGAATGCCGAGGGCAATCTGCCGCCATGGACCGGCCGGGTCCACGGTGGCCAACCGCTCGAAGAGGAACAGAGGCATGTAACTGGGATTCAGCGTCCAGCTGTGGTCATGCTGGAAGCCGGTGGGGCCGGGCAACAACATGAGGCCAAAACCGGGCAGATCGACCACCTCGCTTTTGGCGATCTGGGCCATCATGGCCCGGCCGAGATTGTTGTAGAGGGGAGCTTGCCACAGGCGGCCGGCCTCAACCAGCGTGTAGGCCATCCAGACATCGGCGTCCGAAGCAGGGTTGGGATCGAGCGTCTTCCATTCGCCTTGGTCGTCTTTTCCCCACAGCCATGCGGGCAGATGGGTTTCGAGGTCGCCATTGGCCAGGTTGGCCTGGGTCCAGGTGAGCACACGGCCGAAGGTGGTGCGGTCATTGTCGGCCAGGGCGAAGAACAACGCGTAGGCCTGGCCCTCGGAGGTGCTACGGTCGCCTGCGGTGTGGTCGATGACCCGGCCCTGGCCATCGATGAAGCGCGCCGCATAGGCGTCCCAAAGCGCCCATTCGCTCTGCCTGCAACCGCCGCTCAAGCAGAGCATCGACAGCAACACGATCAAAAACCTGCACTTCCCCGGCCAGGATGTCCGAAAGCCCATCGCACCAGTTCTCCAACAAGGGTTCACAGCGGCTTTCCAATTGTCGCAGCCGGCAAAGAACTGCTCTTGCGCATCTTCCCCGCGGGTTTGCGGGCCGTCAAAAGGAACGAGTGGCTCTTCCGTTCAGCCCAGAGTCCCCGGCGATGCCCCACCACGCCCCGACCCTGGAGGGTACCCCGGCACCCGGTTCCCGGCGCCCACTTCGTCGCCGGGTTGAAGAAAGAGCCACCTTCGCTCCCATCCGCGACGCTGAGCGAATTGGCAAAATGCTCTGTTCCCTGTTTCCTGTTCCCTGTTTCTAGGTCTCTGACCGCGTGATTTCGCACTTTAAGGTTCGCGGTTTCCCACCCTTTCGCCAGAAAAAAGGCGAAAGGATGGGGCACAGAGCTGGTACAAAAACAAGCGGTCAGAGACCTAGTCCTCAGTAATCTTCAAGCGCGCCCTGGCCTTGGCGCGCAACCACTGCCTTGTCCAGATGGCCAGCAGGAAGGCCAGTAGCACAACCATGACCGAGGCCACCCATGAATTCTCCATGAACCACAGAGTCAACCGTGTCCACCACGGCAGCACGCCCACATGATAGACCTCAGCGCCGATGCGGAAGGATTGGAACTGGGCGCCGTGCAAAACCGAAACCGAACCGGAGATGGCGCTGGACTGCTGCACCCTGATGAACGTGTCCATGAAAGGTTCAAAGGCGACGGCTTCCCTGAGGTGGATGAGGACGATGCTGCGGTCGCCGCCGGAGTCGTAGGGCGACTTGATTCCCTCGATCACCGCGTCGGGCGTGCCGCCGGCCGTCAGGTCGCCGGAATCGGTGTGCTGATTGGATTGCTCCTTCCACCACGCTCTATGCAGCACCGGAGCGAAGAAGCCCTGCGTGTCGCGGACCTGAATCTGGCCGCCGCGCAGGGTAACGGGCAGAATGTCGTTCAGCTTGTCGAAGCCCGGCTGGTCGTCGCCGGTGCCGATGATCAGGAAGTCGCTCATAGCGCCCTGCCGCAGCGCATCGGCGCCGGCCACGGTGACCCGCAAAACGGGGAAACCGGTCTGGCGGCTGAAGTGGCCCATCAGGGTGACAAAGGTTTCGATCTCCTGCTCGGTGGGCGTGGGCGGCAGCACCACCGTGGTCTCGCTCAGGTCGGCAAGGCGCGTGAACGGGAAGCCGGCGTTGGCGAAGATCTCCAGGTTGGGCAGCGGCGCGTAGTGCGGATAGCCGCGCAGATCCAGGTAGGTATCGCGCAGGATGGCGGCCTGTGTGTTGATCGGCGTCGCATCCTGGCAGACGCCCTTCTTGAGCAACTGGAAGCTGAAATCGAACGACAGCGAGTTGGAGAAGGGACGCAGATTCACCACCGGGACGGGCACGTCGACCTGCATCCTGCGCGATTGCTCCTGGCCGGGAACCAGCGGCACGGAGCCCAGAAAAGCGTTGTTGATGCGCACCTGCATGCTGGAGATGGGACCGATGGGAATGGAGTTGTAACGATAAGCCAGCCGGAGGACGGCGTTGGACTGCCCGGAGGTGTAATTGATATCGGGGGCGATGCGGAAGTAAGCGTTCAAGGGAGCCGAACCATCTCCCTGCAACTGGTCCGCGCTGGCGTAATCCTGCAGCGCGATGGTCTGGTCGGTGCGCGCCCAGCGCGGCGCGGCGTCGGGTTGCTGCCTGGCCGGCAGCTTGAGACTGTCGATGGCCGACTGCGCTCCGCTCAGTATGTCGCTGTGCAAGGCCACGGCCTGGGCCGCCGCCAGCGCCTGCTCCGCGTCGGCGCCCGCCACCACCAGGATCTTGCTGTAGGGATCGTTGGGATTGGTGCGCATGGCCACCGTGGGCGCGCCGACATCGGTCAGATTCAAGCCCGCCGGAATATTCTCGGAACTATCCGAGATAACGATCGCGTTGCCCTCAGGGATCTGCCCGATGTGCACCGGAAAGCGCACCGGCCGGTTCTCCGAAATCAGGCCGAAGTAGCTGGAGACCACGCCGGCGGCCTGAATGGCCTTGAAGCTGGGCGCGGATGCAAAGACGATGGGAATGCTCAGCGGCTGAATGACGGCGGGGTCGAGGAACGGCATGGGCAACTGCTTCAGATCGTCCGCCAGCGGCAGCAGGTCGCCCTGGATGTCGAGAAACGTGTTGCGGTGGACGCGGGCCCACAGCGTGGTGTTGGCCGGGTCCTCGCAGACCATGGTGTAATGGCCGATGAACTGGATGGTGAGCGTGTTGTTGTGCACCAGGAGTTCCGGGGGAATGGTGAACTCCGCCTCGGCGTCGTGGCTGTCGGAGCCGCCCATCTGCCCCGCCGCGGGCTGGACGGTGGCAAACAGCGTTCCATTCATCATCAGCTTCAGATGGCTGAGCTGCGGCAACAGGCTGGGAGAAAAGGCGTAATAGATGTGGACCTGGGCGGACCGGACCACGTGGGTCTGCGGCAGCGTGAAGTAGATCTCGCGCCGGCTGTCGATGCCGTGCAGCTCGATCTGAGGCGAGCCGGCATCGTTGAGGGTGAATGTGTCGCGGTATTGGCCGGGAGGAACCGGAGGGTTCTCCTCGGCGAACTTGACGCCGGGAACCCCGCTCTGCAGCGCTCCGGCATAGCCCTGGGGCTGTGCCTGAAGGTTCGTCCGCGCAGAACCCATCAGAAGCGCGGCCAAAAGGAAGATCACGGCGGAACGAGCGATGGAGAGCGCGGCAGCCTCTTCCCTGGCTCTCTTGTCCTTGCCGGTAAACAGGCTCTGGAAGGTCGTGGCCAGGCCGTGCATTGATATCTGGAAGATGCGGCCCATGCTGCGCAACACATCGTCGCTCTCGCGAGACTTTCCCCAGCCCAGCCATGAGTCCGCACGGGAATAAAGCACCATGGTCAGCACTTCCTGTTCGGCAATGGTCAAATCCTCAAAGCGCACCCGCAACTCCGATCCTTCCGAGCAGACCACGGTGGCAACCAGGTCAGTAGGCGCGGCCGGTGGCGGAAAGGCGAGCCGCACCTGCGTCCTGGGGCTCAAATCCACGGCCTCGGGGAAGCGTATGCTGGTGCCGCCCGAGGACATGTCGATGGTCTCTCCGGAGATCAGGCGTCCGTCGGGCAGCCTGGCCATCACCGGGGTCGCGAAGCTGATGCGGACGCTGGTCCGCAACTGCCTCATCTCGCGCGCGGCCGCGACGCAAACGCCCAAAATGACGACATTGAAGCAGCACCAGAGCACGTTCATGATCACCGTGCCGGGCCGGTCACGATCCCAGATGAAGAAGCGCGGAATGGCGACGAGCAGCCCTAAAAGATTGAACCCCAGAAGGATGAGAAACGGCTGCGCGATGCGGATGTCGAAGAAGGTGTGTTTGACCACGCCGCCCTTGGCCGTCACGTTGAACTTGCCCAGCTTGGGATTGATGAGCGCCATCATGGTGGGCAGCAGGATGTAGGGCGAGAGCACCGTTTCGTAGATCTCATTCCAGAAGGAGTGCCGGTGCTCGCCCTGAATCCGCGAGTTGGTGACGTTGGAGAGCGTAAGGTGGGGCAGCGCGTAGGCCAGGATGGCCGCCCAATATCCGGGAATAATGGTGTGGTTCAGCAGCAGATAGACCAACGGCGCGCTCAGGAAGATCAGGCGCGGAACCGCGTAGAGGAAGTGAAACATGGCGTTGAAGTAGCACAGGCGCTGCGGAAACTTGAGTCCGGGCGCGAAAAGCGGATTGTCGGTGCGCAGGATCTGGATCATGCCGCGCGCCCAGCGAATGCGCTGCCCTATGTGCGCCGAGAGCCGCTCGGTGGCCAGCCCCGCCGCCTGGGGAATGTTGATGTAGGCCGTGCTCCAGCCCTTCATCTGCATGCGCAGCGAAGTGTGCGCATCCTCGGTTACGGTCTCGACGGCAATGCCGCCGATCTCGTCGAGAGCGGTGCGGCGCAGCACGGCGCAGGAGCCGCAGAAGAAGGTCGCGTTCCAGAAATCGTTGCCGTCCTGCACGATTCCATAAAACAGCTCGCCCTCGTTGGGAAGGATGCGGAACTGGCCCAGGTTGCGCTCGAACGGGTCGGGCGAATAGAAGTGGTGGGGCGTCTGCAGCATGGCCAGTTTGGGATCGCGCAGGAACCACCCCACGGTCATCTGCAGAAAGCTGCGCGTGGGCACGTGATCGCAATCGAAGATGGCAACGAGGGGTGAAGCCATGCTCTTCAGCGCGGTATTGATATTGCCCGCCTTGGCATGCTTGTTGTCGTTGCGGATCTTGTAGCCGATGCCGGCCTCGAAGGCGAACTGCTCAAACTCCTTGCGCCGGCCGTCGTCCAGGATGTAAACGTGCATCTTGTCGGCCGGCCAGTCCATGTTGAGCGCGCCCAGCGCGGTATAACGCACCACGTCCAGCGGTTCGTTATAGGTGGGAATCAGAACGTCGATGTGGGGCCATTCTTCAGGGGCCTCGGGCAGCGCCACCGGCGCCCGGCGCAGCGGCCAGACGGTCTGGAAATAGCCCAGGAAAAGAACGAAGAAGGCGTAGATTTCAGCCAGAATCAGGCTCAGGATGAAGAACGCGTCCAGGGCGCCCCAGTGATTGGCCGGGTCCTCGAAAAACCAGTAGGTCTGCGTGAGCCGCCAGTATCCGTAGCGGAAGGTGCAGAACATGGACATCATCATCAGCGCGAGCGTGATCAGATAGGAGCCGGAGCGGCGCGCCAGGGTCAGAGCCGCCACCAGGGTCAGCAGTCCGCAGATCGCCTGTTGCGGCCAGGCAAGGGGAAGAACGGCAAGAAAGTAAAAGACAACTGCTGCCGCAAGCAGGAAGACCAGGCGGAGAAACTTGGTAAGAATATTTTCCCCGGCCCCAATATCCTGCCAAAGGCCCCTTGCCGTCATCGTTCACTCCAGCGCACGCCGCGATAGCTGGTGCTGGCGGGTGCGGAAAGGCTCTTGACCCACCCTGCAAGGGTGTCAAAGTCCTCGGCCAGGGCAGAGGTGGGAGCATAATCCATCACCGTCATCCCCTCGGCCAGCGCCTCGCTCATGGCGGGGGCGCGGTGCAGTGCGAAGGGCAGCAGCCGTTCGCCCAACTGCTCGCGCAGCACCTCGCGGACGTCGAGATGCAGGGGCAGAGAGGCATCGAACTGGTTGAGCACGTAGTAGGGCAGCGCGGACCTGCCGGCCGGGATGCCGTTGTGCTCGAAGAAGGCGTCGATGGAGCTGACGCTGACCACCGAATTCATGTCGGGGACCACCGGCACCAGAACCAGGGGCGCCATGCGCATGATGCGCCGCGTGGTGGCGCCGGAGGCGGTGGCCAGATCGACGATCACGCGGCTGGCCCCACGCGCAAACTTTGAGATTTCGCCGCACAGGGTCTCCTGGCCGGGCGCCTCGGGGCCCAGGCCCTCGGGATCGATGGTCACCATTTGAATGGGTGCGTCGCTGCTGCCGCCGGGAGGGTTGAAGGTTCTCAACAAGCCGGGCCGCTGGTCGCAGGCGCCGAAGAAAAAAGGCAACAGCCCGAAGGCCGCGGTATCCACCAGCAGCACCCGCTCGCCGCGGGCTGAAAGGGCACGGCCCAGCGTGGCCACCAGGCTGGTCTTGCCCACTCCACCGGCCAGCGAAAAGACAGCCATCGCCGGGGCCCGCGAAACCACGGGAGCGGGAAGCGCCTCAGCGGGCGCGGGGGTTCCGTCGAAAACACCCCTCAGGGCGAACCAGCGCGACGTCATGCGGTCGCGGGATTCCTGCAGCGTGTCCTCGGGAGCCTGCGGCGGCGGCGGTGGGAAGGATTGGCCGGCCATACCCGGACGGTCGGAGGTAAGCCAGGCCGGGCGGCCGACAAGCTCGCGGGGAGCGGGCTGCGCCCACGGGTTTTGCGGCGGTATGCGACTCTCCTCCCGCATGGGAGCATACTGCGGCTGGCTTGGAAACGGGCTGGGAGCCGGCCGGTGCGCCTGGGGCTGCGCATAGCCTGGATAATCGAAGGTCTGCGGCGGCGGCGGAAAATACGGCGCGGCCTGAGGAGCAGGGTTTGAAACCGGAGGAGCGGAGAAACGGTCCGGCCGTGGCTGTTGCCAGGCGCGTTGCTGCGCGGCCTGTGCCGCAGCCTGTTGCGCAGCCAACTCAAGCTGACGCGCGGCCTGCTGCGCAGCCAACTCAAGCTGACGCGCGGCCTGCTGCGCGACCAACTCCGCCTGCCGCGCGGCTTCTGCTGCACGGGCCTCTTCGGCCGCGTGCTCGGCTTCGGCCGAGTGCTGCGCCTCGGCCTCTTGGCCGGCGCGGCGGTGCTCTTCTTCCATGGCGTCCTGTACGCGCAATCGCGCCGTCTCCCTGGTCTGCGCACGCGAAGCCGAGAAATCCCGGTACTTTGCGCCATGCAGATTGGCCCACGAATAGAGCGTTGCCACGTCTTCCGGAGTCTCGTTCTTATCGCTCAGCGTTTTGCGATCTGCCATTTGAACCCCATCGATCCTTTGCTGCCGGAATCGCTTCCTTTTGTTCCTTCTGCCAGCGCCCGGCCCTGCTCTGCCCAAGGACTTGCACCGCGCACTCGAATGGAAGGTCTTCTCCCCAGGAATCCTAGCTGCGCGCTGTTGTCAGAACAATCACACTCGAACTGTTTCGTTCCTACCACTTTCTTGCCATGGGAAGGTTCATTCCGCCCATTTTCCTGGCCCTGCGAGGAATGGGCGAACCTCGTTACCAGACCCGCGAAAGCGTGCCTACTATCGTACCAGCGATGAGGATTACCTACACAAGAAAATCCGCTTGGCGCCGTGTGCGAGAATCCTATCTTGATATTTACCCGGAGAAATTACGATCTTGATACCTCCCCGGTAAGCGGGCGCACACAATTCGGGGCTCCGGCCAGGAACCAGCCGGCGGACTTCCTGCGCACAGGCCCCACAGACCCCGAGGCTGCAAGCGCGACGGAAACAGCCAAAGGCAAGCCGCCGTTATTCCCTGAAAACATTCAGTTTTGGATCGCCGCCTCCCGGGCACCCTCAAGAAGCACTCCCCTGAAGGTAAAGAGTCAACGTATTCAACGCAGAACGGTCACTAGAATGTTCTCTTCCATTGTATTCACGCATAACAATGCTCATTTCCCTCGACATTGAACTTCGTTAGAGATAAGCTGACCATTATGAATCCACGCGATGCGGCGGCGATACATCCCTTTCCGGGTATTGCGCAGCTGGATTGGCTGGCGGGCCAGATGCGTGGGGCGGCGGTTCGCGAGTCCACGAAGTGTCTGAGCCAGTTGGCCGGACTGTTTCAGGACCAGTCGGCCTACCGGGCCTCAGATCCACAAACAATCGTATATCGCGTGCAATGGTGCGAGCCGGTTTCCCAAGGTACGGAGGGCGGGCTCTTTTGGGGAGTAACCCACATTGAGCCTGGCCGCGTGGGAGAGGAATACTTCATGACTCACGGTCACTTTCACCAGAAACGTGATCGTTCCGAATTTTACGGATGCGTGAAGGGAGAGGGAATCCTCTTATTGAAGAATGAACGGCAGAGCTGGCATGAATCGATGCGCGCGGGAAGCTTGCATTACATTCCCGGCCAGGCCGCGCACCGCGTCATCAATACCGGTGACGTGCCTTTGGTCTTCTGGGCCTGCTGGCCTAGCGATGCTGGTCACGACTACGGCTCCATTACAACGGACGGCCTTGGTCTGCGCGTATTGCGCGGCGATACGGGACCGCGTGTCGTCGCAGTTCCAGCACCTGCGAGAGACACACAATGAACCACTCACATTGTTTCTTAATTCTGCTGGACGTTCGGGGGGTGGACGATGGACTATGATCCGATGCTGGACGTCCGTCTCCGCGAAGATTCGCTGTTTTTTAAATACGGACCCGGCGTTTTTGGTCCTGCGTGGGGTCTCAGTGGCCTCAGGCCGGCCAAGTCAGCGGAGTCAGCTTCATGCCGGAAAATCAGAATCCTGACTTGTCGTGGCAGCCTGGGCACAGGGAGAGTTTATGGTCCGCTACCAGATTGCAAGCAGAATCTCTGACATGGGTGGTAGGGTCTGTTCAAGTGTATCCGGCCTGTTTGTGAAGCCAAGCTCCTTGCTATATTTTGGACTGCCCCGTGATTTGTGCCGCGGAGAGTGTTTGTTTATCTCTCACCACAAACCACTTCACCGTCCGGAGACCGCTCATGCAGCGCCACTACACCAGGTGCACCGCAATGCCTCGCTTGCGGAACGGAGCAATCTTCTCCTCCGTAACACCGGTGTCGGTCACGATCACGTCTACCGCCGCGGTAGGCGCAATCAGCCATTTCTCCACGACTCCGAATTTGCTGCTGTCGGCGACCACGATCTTGCGCCGCGCCTGCCGCACCATGGCCTTGTTCAGTTCCGCTTCATCCGGGTTGATGCAGGTCAGGCCCCGCTTATCGTCGATTCCATGCAGGCCGATGAAGAGTGTGTCGATAAAGACTTTGTTTATGCTTTCGATGGCTGTTGGGCCCACCAGAGAGAACCACGTACCCCGCAGATGCCCTCCCGTGACAAACACCTCGATGTCTTTGCGCTTGCATAACTCCATCGCTACATTCACGGTGTTGGTCACAACTGTGAGTCCGCGATTCATCGGCAGACAGCGGATGGTTTCAGTTGTTGTGGTGCCGGCAGTCATCGCTACAACATCGCCTTCGTTCACAAGCGCTGCTGCTGCCTTGGCAATTCGCCGCTTTTCGTCGGCAAAGCTCTCCATCTGTTCTTGAAACGACCGATCGGCGCGGAAGGGCTCATAGAAGAGAGGCTCCAGTTGTGCCGCACCCCCATGCACACGGCGCAGCACTCCCCTGTCGTGCAGGTCTTCCAGGTCGCGGCGAATTGTATGCACTGACACGCCCAGTTCCGCGCACAACTCTTCCACACTGGCAGATCCAGCTTCCCGCAGACGTTGGAGAATAGCTGCGTGCCGTTGTTCCTGCTTCGGGCTCCGTCTCTCTTCCGCATCTGTCATTGCCGTAACTCCTTCAGTCAGCTAATCATCGGTAGGATCTTGACGCACGAAAACATCCCGGTGGGAAAGCGTAGGATGCGCACTGCGGTCCTCTGCCGTTGCGGCAACCTGCAAGGAATAATTGCCGGAGACTGTCGGGGCAATCAGCGGGACCGTGTACGACTGCGCACCCAGCGGCGCCAATGAGAACGGCAATTCCCGGGCCGCGGCTTCCTTGCCCCGCAGCATCGGTGAACAGCAGCCGCAGCCTTCCGTTGCGCGGCCGGTCTTCGTCGTTCACC
The DNA here is from genome assembly GCA_049509995.1 of Occallatibacter sp. Lineage (GTDB taxonomy): Bacteria > Acidobacteriota > Terriglobia > Terriglobales > Acidobacteriaceae > Telmatobacter. Next base: position 26,068 of record JBEKZJ010000062.1, read on the forward strand.
ATGGCAATGGCGTAGTCTCGCGATTCACCCGTGCTCAAAGGCATCGACGCTCTCCTGCACATCCCACTGGCCATCCAGAGACGGCGTAGTACGATGCGTCTTTTCAGCAGCAGCCGATAGATTAATGAACACTATCCCGCAAAGCATCATCCAGAGAATCGTTCGCCTTGAATTCATGCTCTTGCTCCTTGAGGAAACACCCTTCGGCCTATGGTTCGAACCGCGGCCACAGCTCAACCACGCGCTGCGGCTGCGCAATCCACCCCACCGACTCCGGAGTCCTGCAGTACTGTTCATAAATTGGCGCGACAGGATCGAGCCCCAGCTCCGGATAATTCCGGCTCTGCCTCTGATCGAGCCCAACCGCGCGATAGCGATCGTTAGCCACCCACCCGATGGTTCCATCTGCCGCCACGAGGGGAAAGAATGCCAGGCCCCCATGCGCGCGCACGCCGCTGTACTCAAAGCCGTATTGCCGGTCGCACCACGCACCAAAGACCATGCGGCTTTCCGTCTCGGCGTTGATTACGGCATGTGCCCAGCCCGGAGGCACCACGACCTTCTCGCCAGGGCGAGCCGCCACCGCGATGCACCGGCCAGGGTCGTCCGTCGTGAACTCCTGCGCATAGACGATCGCTGTGCCTTCCCATATCTCGAATAACTCCGGCGGCGACCATCCGCTATGAGGTGCAATGGCATGGACGTGGCCCTGGCTGCGCACCGGTTCTTTCCCCAGCCTTCCCGCCGCATATGCAACTACGCCAAACAGGAGAAAACGCGCCTTCAGATCGTCTTCGTCCTCTTCGCGGCGCACATCCATCGCGATCGAATACACAGGACTTGGTCCGCTGCACTGCGGGTCCCTCAGGCTGGGACGAATCGTATCCAGCGTGCGGAACTCCGGCTCAGGCCCGCGGACGCCCGCGCCATAGCGAAACCCCATCGTCGCCGTGTCGATCGCAAGATCTAGTCCCGTCTCCGCTTGATTCATCCTTCACTCCGCACAAAAGCCTTGATGGTTGCCAACGGCTTGTCCGCTTTCCTGGTTGGTGAAACCCGGTACCACCCGATGCACGCCGGCACAATGAACGTCTCTGCGTAATGCACTACAAACGGCTCGAAAGCATCCTCGGGGCTCTCCACGACAATCTCTTCGCCCTCCACCAGATTCAGCACGTTCAGCGTTCCGCCGGTGTCATGCAGTACCGGTTCGGTGAACCAATGCCGTCGCGTTTCAATGAACTCAAAACAATGCAAGCCAGTCGCCTCTTCTCGCCAGCCCTCGCCGCATGCAACCTCGCGCACAGGATTGATCAAGTTGCTCTTCACCCACTCCCGGTCGCGGTTCCACTGGATATTTGCGAGCCCATGCTTCAGGTGGATCGGCCGTGGCAATCCATTCAAGCCCAGCCGGGCCCAATCCCACAACTTGAATGTGAAGATGTACGGCGTCGCGCTGATCTCCAGCACCATACTGTTCTTTCCCGAGCAGTGGATCGTTCCCGCAGGGATCGAGAAATGATCGTGCTTCTTCGCCGGCCACGCGTTCACGTACCGCTCGGCGGAAAACGGCGGTCCGCCCGCCTGCGCCGCTTCGAGATCCATCCTCATCTGCGCCGCATCAACTCCCGGCTTCAGCCCCAGGTATACCACTGCATCCGGCTCCGCATCCAGGAGGTAGTAGCTCTCGTCCTGCGTATACGCCATGCCGAAGTGCTCGGCAATGTACGAGCGCAGGGGATGAACCTGCAGGGAAAGATTGCCGCCCTCCACTGTATCCAGAAAATCGAACCGGATGGGGAACTCCGCGCCGAACTTCTTTACGATGTTGCTGCCCAACAACTCATCCGCATGTTCATGCACCAGGGTCAGCGCCGGCGTCTCGACGACCTTGTCGCCAAATCGAAGCCGCAGGCTGTTCTCCTCCGGCACACAATCGAAACACCAGGCAAAGTTGGGCGGTTCCGTGGGTAGATTGAAGTGCCGGCGCATCCACTCTCCGCCCCACGGGCCCGGATCGAAGAACGGCACAACCCGGAACGGAAGCCGCGTCGCCTTCGCCAATGCTTCCCGGTAGTTGCTCCCTGAAATCATCGCCGGACGCTGGGCCAGGTTGGTGTCGATGTAGAAATCGATCGCGGCATGCAGACGGTGCCGCTCGGCATCCGCTGCACGCCAATCGATAAAGTAAGCCCGTTTGTATAACTCCGCGGGCGAGGCCGATGCGTTGTCCGCTCCGATATTGCCGATGCGGTGCATACGCTGGCGTTGCTGAATCTCCCACCGCGTCACATCGCAATAGAGCAGCAGGTTCCACTGCTCCGCCACATACGTCGCGCCTGTTCCATACATCAGTATTGTGCCCTCAGCCCGCGCTATCTCGCTACGCACCTGAGCGGTCTTCGCCGCATCGAAAAGCGAACCCAACTCCCAAGCTGCCATCCTGCCGAAGACAGGATCGTCCCCCAACCACGGAGCCAGTGACTTTTCCAATTCCTCCGCGGTCTTGAACGCGCGCTCCGCGGACAAGATGGTTCCGGCTCCCAATTCATTGAGCCCTGCCCGAACCTCCTCGATATCGGTTCCGGGATAACACTCTGCCACAATCACTGTGCGCTTCCCGCTCACAAGCCCGCGCTTCAGCACCTGCCCAATGACGGGCCAGCCAATCGAGCACTCAGAGTCATCTTCTGAAACTCGAATCGCCGGCTTCTTGTCGTAATTCGAGATCCAATTCATACCCGGCCCCGCAGCAGGTGCAATGCTCCCAACAATGCCGCAGAAGAGCCCAGCGCCGTTGGCACGATCTTCACCGAGCCTTTTTCCGCCCAAGCATGCCAATCCAAATGCTCGCGGATTCTGGGCAAAATTGCCTCGTGCCGTCGCATCGCTCCGCCGCCAAAAACGACTACCTTGGGGTCATAAGCATGGATCAGAGTGACCGTCAGTGCAGACCAACCCCCCACGCAGCGATCGACGACTTCCAGCGCACTAGCATCGCCTGCATCGGCCGCATCGAGCAAGCCATGAAAATCGATTGCCGTCGCAGTATCTGCAAGAGCGCTTTTCGCAAAGCCTTCCCGTTCGCTGCAAACCGCATCAAGCAGTGAAGTCGATGCTTCTGCCTCCGCGCAACCGCGGTTGCCGCAACTTGAGACCCGTCCGTTCCAGGCAACCCCCAAGTGGCCCGCCAGTCCTTCGGCCTTGTGGCCCCCTGATTGGAGCAGTTTCCCGCCCAGCATCACAGCGCCTCCTATTCCCGTTCCCAGGGTCGCCAGCACCGCATCGTCGAACCCTTTTGCCGCACCGGCGAAGTGTTCTCCCAGCAAGGCTAGCCGCGTGTCGTTCTCTGCCCGGCACGGCAGACCATAACTGCCTTTGGACCAGCCCGCAAAAATCAAAACCCACTCCATCGTCGTACTTGCCATTGGTGGCTAGCACCGAACTGGCTCCATCGGCAATCGCACAAACGCGGAGCGCAACTCCGGCCATCTCCCGCAGCGCAATGCCCGTCTTCGCAACCAGCGCCAGAATTCCCACCTCCAACTCCGGCAGCACCGTCTTGAGCAATGCATCCTGCACCGTGATCGTCTCTGCGGCCACAACCCTGTCGTCGCGCACGATCCCAAACTCCACGTGAGAACCGCCCATATCCACGGCAATTGCAACGTTGCTCATGACTGGGCCACTACCTCGGGAGATCCATCCCGACGCATTACGCGCAGGCTGAATCCCCGTTCGCCGATCATCGCGCAGTCGTGATCCGCGCCGCACGGCCAGCATGCTAGAAACCTCAGCGGCTCATCTCCGGTATCTGCACCCATCAAGCCGGTCCCAGATTCATCAGGGTCGGTCCCGGCAACCTCAACGCCTCATCCCACAGTTTTGATCCCGTGGCCATCGATCATACCTAACACAAAGGTCGCCGGCAAGAAATAATGCTCGTTTTTTGTTCAAAAGAAGTACTATGAAGCTCGCCTGCAGGATAAAAGTTGACAACTTGTGGTGCGGATGGTTCAAATGGTGGGCACTGTCCGCTAGCTATGGCGCCATCCACTTCAACGCGCAGGAGTTCCACCTACTTGCCGCTTCCACCCGCAGTCCGCTTCGGTTCCATCTATCGCATCGCCCTCACCGGCGCCATAGCCGGGCTGCTGTTCGGGTTCGATACTGCCGTCATCAACGGCGCACTGATCTCGCTGCGCAGCCGGTTCGCGCTTTCCGAAGTTCAGGTGGAGTTTGCCGCCAGCAGCCTCCTCTATGGCTGCCTCTTCGGAGCCATGGTCGCCGGCACACTCAGCGACCGGTCCGGTCGTCGCTCCATCCTTCGTCTTAGCGGCTTGCTCTTTCTGCTCTCCGCAATTTTCGCCGCCGTGCCGCATACCTTTGCGGAGTTCCTGGTCGCGCGCTTCCTTGGCGGTCTCGGCATTGGCCTCGCGTCCACCGTCGCGCCACTTTACCTCGCCGAAGTCTCGCCGCGAAACAAGCGAGGC
>JBEKZJ010000063.1:0-28109 GCA_049509995.1 Occallatibacter sp.
CCCCGTGCCCCATCCTTTCGCCTTTTTCCTGGCGAAAGGGTGGGAAGCCTCGAACCTCTCCGCAGCATCCTTTCGCTCTCTCCCAACAACAAGAGCCCCGTGCCCCATCCTTTCGCCTTTTTTCTGGCGAAAGGGTGGGAAACCACGAACCTCGACTGGCAACCTTTCATCTGCCGCCTGCAGCGCCCGGTACCCAATGCCAATCCCCGTTGTATACTTCACCCGGTATGCAAGTTTTCGCCATTCTTCCCGCCGCGGGGCTGGGCACCCGGATGGCTGGCCCACAGCCCAAGCAGTTTCTCGCCCTCAACGGCCTGCCCATTCTCATCCATTCCCTGCGCGCCTTTGCCGCGGTTGAGCGGGTGACGGCCATCTACGTGGCCGTGCGCAAGCCCGAAATGGAGCGCGTCCAGGCCCAGATAGCTGAGTACGCATCCGAGTACGGCTTCGCCGGCCGCGTCCACGTCGTAGAGGGCGGCGACAACCGCCAGGAATCCGTCTCCCACGCCCTCGCCGCACTCCCCGCCGAGCCCGACGACATCGTCCTGGTCCACGACGCCGTGCGTCCCCTCATCGACGCCGCCACCATCGACCGCACCATCGACGCCGTTGCCCGCTTCGGCGCCGCCATCGTCGGCCTGCCCGCCGTCGACACCATCAAGCAGGTCGAGCGCACCGCCCACGGCGCCCTTATCACCTCCACCATCCCCCGCGAGTTTGTGGTCCTGGCCCAGACCCCGCAGGGATTCCGCTACGGCCTGCTCCAGCGCGCCTTCGCCGAGGCCACCGCCGACGGCTTCATCGGCACCGACGAAGCCTCCCTCGTCGAGCGCGCCGGCCTTCCCGTAGCAGTAGTCCACGGCTCTCAGGTTAATCTGAAGATTACCCAGCAGGGCGACCTGGAGTTGGCTGAGTTCTACCTCCGCCAGCGCGCCCGCTGACGGAGCATAAAAAGGCGAGTTTTCGATCCGAATTACACGGGAAGGATCTGGATGAGAAAGATAACTTGGGTTGCATTTGTCTTGGTCTTGTTTGCTTCCACTGCGTTGGCACAGAACAGGGTCAATACGAAGTGGCGCTGCCCGAAACCGGCATTCCATAGTGTGGCAGTGGGAGACGCACCGAATCACAACTATACGATCATCCAAGGCAGCTGCAAATCGACGGCAAGCGACGCAGGTTTCCCGGAAGACGAGAGCGACTTTACAGAGTTCCAGGAGATGCTGAATGCATCCGTGAGCGTACATGGCCGCATGAATGTGACAATGACGAATGGAGACAAGGTGTACTACTCCTATGAAGGCTCCTTCTCAACAGACATCACAAAGCCTTTCTCACAACGATGGAATCTTGAAAGTGGTACCGGAAGATACAAATCCATCAAGGGTAACGGTACCTGCTCCGGTATAGTCCATGCCGATGGCACTGGCGACATGGAGTGCATCGGCACGTTCTCGATAGGCAAGAGTAGCGGCAATTAAGAGGGCAGGCACGGTAACCATGGATATACGGATCGGATTTGGCTTCGACTCCCACGCATTCAAGCCCGGCGTCCCGCTGCGCATCGGCGGACTCACGCTCCACCACCCTGAAGGCCTCGCCGGCCACTCCGACGGCGACGTACTCCTGCACGCCATCACCGACGCCCTGCTGGGCGCCGTCGCCGCCGGCGACATCGGCAGCTTCTTCCCGCCTGGCGACCCGCGCTGGAAAGACGCCGATTCGGCCATCTTCCTCAACCTGGCTCTGGAAGAGCTGCAAAACGCCGGCTATCGCATCGTCAACGTGGACACCACCCTCATTCTCGCCGCGCCCAAAATCGGCCCCGTCGCCGGCGAGATGCGCGCCCGCGTCGCCGACCTGCTGGGCATCGACATCGACCAGATCAGCATCAAGGCCAAAACCCCGGAGGGGCTGAACCTCGACCACATCGCCCAGTGCCACGCCGTCGCACTCGTCGAGCGCGTCCCCGAGCCCGACGAGCTCAAAAGCATGAGCGCCGTCATCGAAAACCAGCGCCAGCTCGAAGACGTCGTCGAAGACCTCCTCAGCTCCGTCCACGGCGTCCCCAAAAAGCGCACCATCGCCCCCGTCTACGACACCGAGGACATTACGTAGGCCAGTTTTCATTTGTCAGTTTTCATTTGTCAGTTGTCAGGGAAAAGCCCAGGAGGCAAGCACACCGTCGGCTGTCTGCTCTCCCTCGATGGTCTGCCGCTGGGCCTGCGGCTCAAACCAGCAGAATTGGAACTCCATACCTGAGCAACTGCCGGTCGCCCGTAACCAGAATCAACCCCTCAACGATCGCCTGCGCGACAAGCAAGCGATCGAAAGGGTCTCTGTGGTGAAGGGGAAGATTCCCGACCGCTTCTCCGTGGCGGATGGTCACCGGCAGCTCCGTCATTCCATGGGTGTGGATAAGATCGGAGACCGGTCGAAGCAGAGTCAGCGCGCCAAGCGACTGTTTGATGCTCAGCTCCCAGGCCGTCACCGCACTCAAGAAAACCTGCGGCGCGGATTCGATCCGAAGCATCACCGAAGCTGCTAGCCGCTCCGGCCTCTGGTCCAACCAAACCACGACATTTGAATCCAGCAACAGAGCGGAATCCGTCATTTCGGCTCAACCGCGACAACCTCATCGCCGAAGGGATTCTCCTTGCCCTCGTCCTGAAAGTAATCCAGCGGAATGTCCTTTTCCCAGTCGTCGGAATGAAAGGTAATCCCCAACACATTCTGTCCAAACTTCCGCAGCGGTATCGATTCCGTCGGCAAGGCTACCAGCTTAGCCATGGGCTTCCCGGCCTTGGCGATCACGATCTCCTCGCCCTTCGCAGCCCGCTCCACCAGGCTCGAAAGCTGTGTCTTCGCCTCATACAGATTCACCTGCGTGCTCGCCATTAGGCCATCTCCAATACCCTGATTGTCGGTCGATTTTCCCGATTGGTCAAGTTGGTCAATAGCCGCCTCGGGAAGGAAAAGCTTGTTTGACTCTTCATCTCCAAGAAAATCCTCCAGAGGAATATCCTCGTAGAAATCGTCCGCAATGTATGTAATCCCCAGCAGGTTCTGCCCAAAAGGCAGCGGTTCCGGCACTGCTGTCGAGCCCTCCTGCTCTGGTGGCAGGCTCGGGTTTGCAACCACGGAAGCTCTCCTCAGTCTGGATTGTGGACCAATCCATCCAGTTGGTCAAGTTGGTCAATCTCCTCCAAACGCGGCCCCCAGCGCAGGAACATCTCCACTGTTTTCCCTTCCTTTGACCAGGCAGCGGTTTTCGATTGCGCATTTCGAGGTTTGGCTTTACCTTTGCTCCGAGTCTCCATCTCACCTCTGGAGTGTTTTCTATGCACAATCTAGCGCTTTTCTTGCAGACCCAGCCCGATCCCGAGCAGATCAAGCACATGATCGTGGCCATGTTCGCGATCATCCCCATCATCATTGTCGTGTGCCTGGCCATCGTCATTGTGCCCTTCTGGTTCATCTGCAAGAAGGCCGGCTTCTCGCCCTGGCTCTCGCTGCTCAACATCATCCCCCTGGGCAATCTGATTCTGATCTACGTGCTGGCCTTTGCGGAGTGGAGGGTTATCCCCGCGCCCCAACCCGTATGGACGCCCCAGCCGCCGTACCCGCCGTACCCGCCGCAGCCGCCTCTTCCGCCCCAGTCCTGAGCGGGTCCCCGTCCGCCGCGCCGGGAGGCGAATGCTAGCATCGTGATGGGAAAGAAACCTTCACCATGCCTGACCCCTCCGCGGCAAAAACTCCTCGCGTCCGCTTTGCTCCCTCGCCCACCGGCTATCTGCACGTGGGCGGGGCGCGCACCTTTATCTTCAATTGGCTCTATGCCCGCCACAATCACGGAACTCTCGTGCTGCGTTTGGACGACACCGATCTGGAGCGCAACACCGAGGCCAGCGTCCAGTCCATCTTCTCCGGCCTGCGCTGGCTGGGTCTCGACTGGGACGAAGAGTACAAGCAATCCGAACGCCTGGCCCTCCACCGCCGGCATGCCCAAGCCATCTTCGCCAAGGGCCTTGCCTATCGCGACTTCACCCCCGCCCACTCGGACTCAGGCGAGCAGTCTTCCGCGCAGGGCGCCTGGCTCTTCAACCCCGGCATGAGGGAGCTTTCCCTTGAGGAAAGCGACCGCCGCGCCGCCTCAGGCGAGCCGTTCGCCCTTCGCTATCGCGTCCCCCGAGGCCAGGGCCGCACTCTGAGCTTCACCGACAGCGTCTATGGTGAGCAATCCAAGCTCGCCGACGAGGTCGAAGACTTCGCCCTGCTGCGCTCTGACTCGATGCCCACCTACCACCTCGCCTCCTGCGTCGACGACGCCGATCTCCGCATCAGCCACATCATCCGCGGCCAGGATCACCTCACCAACACCTTCAAGCACTTGGCTCTGTTCGAGGCCCTCGGCGTCCCGCCGCCCCAGTTCGCGCATCTTCCCCTGCTCGTCGCCCCCGATGGCGCCAAACTCTCCAAGCGCCGTCACGGCCCCGTCGTCAGCGTCACCACCTATCGCGATGCCGGCTTCCTCCCCCAGGCTTTCGTCAACTTCCTCTGCCTCCTCGGCTGGTCTCCCAAGGACGACCGCGAGTTCCTCACTCTCGACCAGCTCACCGCCGCTTTCACTCTCGAAGCCGTCAACCGCGCCAACGCCGTCGTCAACTTCACTGACGCCGACCCCTTCGATCCCAAAGCCGTCTGGCTCAACGCCGAACACATCCGCGCCCTCCCCGTCGAAGAGCTCAGCCCCCAGCTCCAGCCCTTCTTCGAGCAGGCCGGATTCCACCCAACGCCCGAAAAGCTCCTCGCCGTCACCCCGCTCATTCGCGAGCGCATCAAGCTCCTGTGCGATGCCGTCTCCGCCGCCGACTTCTTCTTCCTGCCTCAGCTCCCCCCCTACAACCCAGCCGAACTGATTCCTCAGAAGGGCGATGCCGCTCTCGCCCGCCGCGTCCTTGAGCGCGCCCAGGAAGTCCTCGCCACAACCTCTTTCGATCACGATTCGCTCGACCATGCCCTGCGCCAGGCAGCCCAGTCGCTGGGCCTCAAGGCCGGTCCCATGTTCCAGCCCATCCGGGTCGCCGTCTGCGGACGCAAGAACGCCCCGCCGCTCTTTGAAACCATGGCCGTCCTCGGCCGCGACCTCTGCCTAGCCCGCATCCGCCAGGCCATCGCCAACCTTGAAGCACTCGCCTGACCCCTGCTTGACACGCCGTAATCGTTCAATTACACTTCAACCATGTTTTCCGTCAGACCGCTTCCCGAATTCACAACATGGCTTGATGGATTGAAAGACTTGAGGGTACGCGGCGCGGTGGTGGAACGAATCAAGCGCCTCACCTTCGGCTTGCTGGGCGACTTCAAGGCGGTTGGCGATGGCGTGATTGAGCTGCGCATCGACTTCGGCGCGGGCTGGCGCCTGTATTACACGCAGTGCGGCGCCCAGATCGTCGTGTTGCTTGCGGGCGGTTCCAAACGCACACAGAAGAAAGATATCCAACGGGCTAAGGCTTTGGCCGCATTGCTGAAAAGCGAAAGGGACTTGCGATGAGCAAAACCATTAACGTGGACGACCTTCCTGAATTCGACCCCGCGCAGTACCTTGACAACGAAGAGAGCATCGCCGTTTATCTGACCGGAATTCTGGAAGCCAATGACGCAGCCCTGTTGGCCTCGGCGTTGGGTGACATTGCCCGCGCGCGCGGCATGACGGAGATCGCCAAGGCCGCCGGAATTACCCGCGAAGCTCTCTACAAAGCCCTTCGCCCCAATAGCGCGCCGCGCTTTGATACCATCAGCCGCGTCTGTGCGGCGCTCGGCGTGCGTTTGGTGGCCCAGCCCATCCCTGCCGGCAAAGCAGCCGCTTGAAGCGAGTCCCAGAGCGATAATGTTTTCCATGAGACAAGTCACGCTCATTTCCGATGGCGCCTGCATCGGAAATCCCGGACCTGGCGGATGGGCCTACATCCTTCGTTTCGCCGACCATTCGGAGGAACGGGCGGGTGGCGCATCCGATACGACGAACAATCGAATGGAACTCGCAGCAGTGATCGAGGGCCTCAAGGTTCTCAGAGAACCATTCAATGTCCTACTCATTTCTGACAGCCAATACCTGCTCAAGGGCGTACTGGATTGGCGCTTTTCATGGCGTGAGAACAAATGGATGAGGATACTCAGAAATGGGGAGGTCAGGCCAGTTCTCAATGCGGACCTCTGGCAGGAACTCGATGCGCTTGCTGATAAGCATGCAGTACGCGGTCAATGGGTCAAGGGGCATTCGGGCCACCGAGACAATGAGAGGTGCGATAAATTAGCACAAGCTGAGGCAGAGAAATATGTCGACCTGCCCTGTTGGACGGGCTTTGCTTCGCAGCCTCTTGTGAAAAAATGGAAACCATGGCAGCCACGACAGACTCGAACCCGGAAAGCCGCGAAGCTCGTACCGAAGAACCCCGCACTCCCTCCAACTTCCTCCGCGAAATCATCGCCGAGGATGTGCGCACCAAAAAGTTCGGCGATGCCGTCATCCAGACCCGCTTTCCCCCCGAGCCCAACGGCTACCTCCACATCGGCCACGCCAAGGCCATCTGCATCGACTTCGGCCTCGCCGACGAGTTCGGCGGCAAGACCAACCTGCGCTTCGACGACACCAACCCAGAAAAAGAGGAGCAGGAGTACGTCGATTCCATCCAGGAGGACGTCCGCTGGCTCGGCTTTGAGTGGGAGCGCCTGTGCTACGCCTCCGACTACTTCCCCCAGCTCTACGAGTGGGCATTGCAGCTCATCAGGGCCGGCAAGGCCTACGTCGATGACCTCACCGCCGACCAGATCCGCCGGCACCGCGGCACCCTCACCGAGCCCGGCACCGACAGCCCGTTTCGCAACCGCTCCATCGAAGAAAACCTCGACCTTTTCATCCGCATGAAGGCCGGCGAGTTCCCCGACGGCACTCGCGTCTTGAGAGCCAAGATCGACATGGCCTCGCCCAACCTCAACATGCGCGATCCGGTCATGTACCGCATCCTCCACGCCACTCACCACCGCACCGGCGATGAGTGGTGCATTTATCCGATGTACGACTACGCCCACGGCCAGTCGGATTCCATCGAGCGCGTCACCCACTCCATGTGTACCCTCGAGTTCGCCGACCACCAGCCCCTCTACCGCTGGTATATCGAGCAGCTCGGCATCTTCCCTTCGCAGCAGACCGAATTCGACCGCCTCAACATCACCTACACCCTGCTCAGCAAGCGCAAGCTCATCCAGTTCGTGCAGGAAAAGACTGTCCGCGGCTGGGACGATCCCCGTATGCCCACTCTCTGCGGCATGCGCCGCCGCGGCTTTACCCCCGAAGCCATCCGCGCCTTCGTGGCCGCCAGCGGCGTCTCGCGCACCAACGGCAGCACCGATATTGAAATGCTCGAACACTTCCAGCGCGACGACCTGAACCGCCGCGCCAGCCGCGCCATGGCCGTCCTGCACCCCCTCAAGCTGGTCATCGACAACTACCCCGCCGGCCCAAACCCCGAAGGCCCAGACAAGGATCAGGTCGAGTTCGTCGACGTCGCCAACAACCCCGAAGACCCCTCCGCCGGCGCCCGCCAGGTGCCCTTCTCCCGCGAACTTTATATTGAACAGGACGACTTCCGCGAGATTCCTCCGCCCAGGTATTACCGCCTATCGCCTGGCCGGGAGGTCCGCCTGCGCAACGCCTACTTCGTCACTGCCCACAGCGTGGTGAAAGATTCCCACGACCGCATCGTCGAAGTCCACTGCACTTACGATCCGGCCAGCCGCGGCGGTAACTCCCCCGACGGCCGCAAGGTCAAGTCCACCATCCACTGGGTCTCCACCGCCCACGCCATCTCCGCCGAAATCCGTCTCTACGACAAGCTCTTCACCAAGCCCGATCCCGGCGACGTCGAAGAGGGCGAGAGCGTCCAAAGCAATCTCAACCCCAACTCACTAGAGATCCTCTTGGGCGCCAAACTTGAGCCCTCTCTCGCCAACGCCAAAGTCGGAGACCGCTTCCAGTTCGAGCGCGTCGGCTACTTCTGCCTCGATTCCGACTCCACCCCCGGCAACTTAGTCTTCAACCGCACCCTCCCGCTAAAAGACTCCTGGGCCAAGATCGAGAAGAAGTCCGGAGCATAGCCACCTACAGTGGGGCAGACACTCGCTGGTCGCTCGCATAAGCGTTGTGCTTTCCCAGGTCCCAGGAGCGGGATCTGGAGCATCCGGCCTCCCTTGGCGTTGCCCGCCGTCGCCTGCTAGCGCCTGCCAGCCGAAGTCGTGAAGTCGCACATCTTGGCCTTTCTGTATCCCAATGCGATCATCTCGGCTGCCCGGTCGAACTCCAGCGTCTTGCACGCATTCCTGGCGATTTCTATGACCGCGTCCGGTGGATAGGCGGCCAGCTTCTGGCGGGCTATGGTGCTCTGCATGGCTTCGAAGCCCTGAATGGCGATTTCGTACGCTCCCCAATCCCGGCTGCCGCCGCCTGGCATGGATGGCTGGAGGCGGCCGATGAAGCGATTGATCTTCTCACGGAACGGGGACGAAGGAGACTCCGGGGCGGTGCTCACCTCAACCGGCTCTGTCGGACTCTCCGCGGGCCCGTTCAGATTCACGGCGATCGTTATGTCGGTTTCATCGCCAGACGTCGGCGCGATGGGCACGGGATTCAGAACCCCTCCATCGACAAGATCGACCCCCTTCAACTTGAACGGAGTGAAGAAGAGAGGTATAGCGAAAGAGGCGCGCATGGCATCGAAGAGACTGCCCGACCGTATCCAAACCTCCTTCTGGCCTCTCAGGTCAGTGGCGACCGCCGTATATGAAATCGGGAGGTCTTCGATCGATCTCTCCCCCACCAGGCCGATCAGGGTGTTGACGAGTTTCTCCCCTCTTACCAGTCCACTCTTATCCCACGAAAGATCGAGCAGCGTGAGGATGTCGACTTTCGTCAAGGAACGCACCCATTGCTCATACTCATCCAGTTTCCCGGCAGCGTATATGCCCCCGATGACTGCGCCGATCGAGCAGCCGACTATCGACTTGATTTTGAAATCATTTTCTTCGAGCCAATGAATGACGCCAATGTGCGCCAAACCTCGAGCGCCGCCGCTTCCGAGAACCAGGGATACGGTCTTCTTATTCGTCGTCGACATCTTCTCACCGCATGCCTTTCACTGAGACGCCAGCCGGGTGCCCCAGTCTCGCCTTTGAGAACTTGCCGGGCGCCGGGTGTCCCATCGCCCGGGCGCTGCTGACCACTGATCTCTGACCCTTGATCTCTGCTTCTTCACTTCCCGATCACGTCAATCGCCACCGGAATCGTCTTCGGCGGCATGCAGATGTTCTTGTCGCAGGCCTGAAAGTGCAGCTTCGCCTCCACCAGGTGATTGCCGGCTTCAGCCACAATCCGCGCCTGAATCACAAACTCCCCGGTGTACACGCTGAGCTTGTCGCCGGGGTCCAGCGGCAGCGTAAACTCCGTCCCCGCCGGATAGCTTGCCCCCTCCAGCCGCACGCCCGCGCCCTCCGGAATCCAGAACGTCGTGGGAATCAGGAACTCGTCCTTTGGCGTGTGCGAATTGATGTGCAGTCCATGCGCAATGCGGAAGTGCAGCGCCACGTCGCTGACCTTGCCCGCCGTCACCGTCACCTGCTCCGGGAACAGAAACTCGACCGCCGCGCCCTTCAAGACCGGCCGTCCCGGCGCATCCGCCTGCCCCTGCGCCAGCAAAGCCGCCATCCCCAGCGCCAAAGCCGCCGCAGCGCGAATTCCACTATTCCTTCCCAGCATCAATCTCTACCCTTTTGCCAACTCCGCAACGAACCTGCTGACTCGCTAACTCGCTAACTCGCTAACTCGGCCAGCGCCCCCAACTCCGCTAACTCCGCCAGCGCCGCTAACCCCACTAACTCCGCTGCCTTTACTCCCCCAGCGCCTTCTTGATATTCCCCTCGATGTCGTCTTTCGAAGTCAGCCCCAGTTGCGCCGCCACCACCGTCCCCTTGCGGTCCACAAAGAACGACGCCGGCAGCTCATCCAGCCCGCCGTAAGCCGTGTCCAGCGAGCCGCCGTCGATCAGCACCGGGTAAGGAATGTGCATCTGCTCGGCCGAGCGCGCAATCTCCTTCTTCTCCTCGCTCAGCTTCTGCGCGTCGTCGCGGTCGATGTCGTCCGCTGAAACGCCCAGAATCTCAAATCCCTGCGCCGCGTACTGGTTCCGCAGCTCGATCAGCCACGGCGTCTCGATCTTGCACGGAGCGCACCACGTGGCCCAGAAGTTGATCAGCACCGCCTTGCCCTTGTAGCTCTTGAGCGAAACCTTCCTCCCGCTCAGATCTTCGAGAGCAAACTCCGGCGCCGCCTTGCCCGTCAGCGGCGATACATACTTCGCCGCGCCGCCCGCCGTATCGGCCACCAGTTCGCCCTTGGCAACCGAGGCCAGCAGCCGCTCGGCCGCCTGCTTGCGGTGCTCCCAGTTGGCCCACCCCGCCCAGGCAAAGATGGCCAGTATGAACAGAACTGCGGTCAAAACCAATGTGTTGCGCTTCACGGGGATTCGCCTCTCACCCATATTGTACGAGCAACCGATCCGCCCCACCCACCGCTGCGCGCCAAGACCGCAGGGGTTTCGTGCCGGTTATCCCAATATTCCGGGTGCCCCACCGGGGCGCCGGGGTACCCTCAGGGTCGGGGCCCCGTGCCTTTGCTTTTGCGGCAAGGGTGGGAAACCACAAACCCCAATCGTCGTCCGTTCATCCACCGCCGCGAAACCCCGCCCCGAAAGCTGTTACCATCAAAAGCCGATGAGCGAGCAAGCAAATCAGTCCAGCCCCGGCAATCGTGAAGCAGCCAATCTGCAGCCGGCCGCCCTGGTCCGCACCGAAGCCGCGGCCCTCGAAGCCCTCGCCGCGCGCCTTGAAGGCCAGATGGCCGAGCCATTCGTTCGCGCCGTCGAACTGATCCTCCGCTGCGGCGAGTCGAACGGCCGCGTGGTCGTCACCGGTATGGGCAAAAGCGGCATCATCGCCCAGAAGATCGCCGCCACGCTCAGCTCCACTGGCTCGCCGGCCCTGTTTCTTCACCCCGCCGAGGCCGTCCACGGCGACCTGGGCGTGCTCATGCCCGGCGACGTCGTCGTCGCGCTCTCCTCCAGCGGCGAAACCGAAGAAATCCTCCGCCTGCTCGCCATGCTCAAGCGCAAGGGCGACGCCCTGATCAGCTTCACCTGCAATCTCAACTCGACCCTCGCCCAGGCCAGCGACGTAGCCCTCGATTGCAGCGTCGCGCGTGAAGCCTGCGGCCTCAATCTCGCCCCCACCGCCTCCACCACCACCATGCTCGCCCTCGGCGACGCCCTCGCCATCGCCGTCAGCCTGCGCAAGGGCTTCCGCGCCGAGGACTTCGCCGAACTCCATCCCGGCGGCAAGCTGGGCAAGCGCCTGGCCCGCGTTCGCGACCTCATGCACTCCGGCGATCAGGTTCCTGTCGTCAGCCCCACCACTTCCATGACCGACGTAATCTACGAAATGTCCTCGAAGAAGCTCGGCATCACCACCGTGCAGGACGAGGGCCTACTCCGCGGCATCATCAGCGACGGCGACCTGCGCCGCCTGCTCGAACGCGAAGGCGGCGCAGCCCTCAGCCGCTCCGCCGGCGAAGCCATGAACCCCCATCCCCGCACCATCGCCCCGGAAGAGTTCGCCGCCACGGCCCTCGCCATCCTCGAAGAGCGCAAGATCACCTCCCTCATCGTCGTAGACGCCCACCAAACCGTCCAAGGCGTCCTCCACCTGCACGACCTCTGGGGCGTGGAATTGATTTGAAAGAGACAGGGATCTGGGAACAGAGCTTGTTGACAGGTCGCCGTTCCGGTCCTACGCTTGGATTATGCAGGTTCAGCTCACTCCAGAACAGCGTTCCTTTGTTGACCTGGGAATCCAGGAAGGACGCTTCCGTGACCCGGAAGAGGCCGTGCAGCGGGCTCTCGCGCAGTGGGAAAAGCGGGAGCGTGCTCGCGTTGAGCTGCTGGCCTCACTGGACCTCGCCGAGCAATCCCTCGACGCCGGGGAGGGAGAGACATATACCGGCGAAACTCTCCACCAGTTGGTTGAGTCCGTCAAACAGCGCGGCATAGCCAGACTCGCCGGCCAATAATGCGCATCCGCCTGGCGCTCCAGGCCCGAGCCGACCTCGACTCCATCTGGCTGTACTTAGCGCGGGAGAGTGGCAGCAGCGCTCTTGCAACGCGCGCAGTTGGCTCAATTACAGACAAGTTCGGCCTGTTTACGAAGTTCCCCTTCATCGGCAAAAGCCTCGAATCGGACCTGCGCCCCAACGTACGTACCTTTCCCGTCAACAACTTTGTGATCTTCTACAGCGTAAAGCCGGGAGAGATACGAATTCTTCGCATCATTCACGCCAGCCGCGATGCTCAAGCCGTTTTCGCGGACGAGCAGTGATGCCGAATTCTTCTGGATGCCTGCAACCGATGCTCCACCTGCACGACCTCTGGGGCGTGGAGCTTATTTAACTCCGCAAAGGACTCCGCAACCATGCCCGCAGAACGAACCGCCCTCATCACCGGAGCCTCCAGCGGCTTCGGCCTGCTGACCACGGTCACGCTGGCTCGCCGCGGCTGGCGCGTGCTGGCCACCATGCGCGACCTGGCCCGCCGCGAAAAGCTTGAAGCAGCCGCGCAGGCCGCCGGTGTCCTCGACCGCATCGAGTTCCACGCCCTCGATGTAACCACCCCCGGCCAGATCGCCGCCCTCGCCGCCACGATTGCCGCCCGTCCGTCCCCGCTCCACGCTCTCATCAACAACGCCGGCTTCGCCATGGCCGGCTTTGCCGAGGACGTCTCCGACGCCGAGTTGCGCCTTCAGTTTGAAACCAACTTCTTTGGCGCGGCCGCCGTCACGCGCGCCTTTCTGCCCCAGTTCCGCCGCCAGGGCGCGGGCCACATCGTCATGATCTCCTCCCTCTCCGGCCGCTCCGGCTTCCCCGGCGTCGGCAGCTACTCCGCCTCCAAATTCGCCCTCGAAGGCTGGTCCGAAACCCTTCGCCTGGAGTTGAAGCCGCTCGGAATCCAGGTCGTTCTCGTCGAGCCCGGTTCCTTCGAAACCGACATCTGGACCCGCAACGCCGCCATCTCCAGCGGAACCCGGAAAGTTGCAGCCGACCCGCAATCTCCCAACGCCGCCCGCCTCGCCAATTGGCGCTCCCGCATCGAAACCGGCAAGCCCCGCGCCAATCCCCAGGTAGTCGCCGACGGCATCGCCTCCATCCTCGACCACCCCCACCCCAAACTCCGTTACGTCTTCGGCAGAAACGCCAAAATCGCCGTTCTGCTGCGCCGTCTGCTGCCCTGGAGCATCTTTGAGCGCCTCCTCATCAAGTCCAGCGGCATCGACGCCTAGCCCACCCCAAGCCGCCCATCCCGGAACATTTAGAATAGGAACTGCCGTATATTGTCTTGCGTCCGCCGCGGCGGGCGGGAAAGTACGCCCTCATCTCTATGCATCGCTGGTCCAAACTTTTTGTCCCTACCCTCCGCGAGGCACCGGCAGACGCCGAGGTGGCCAGCCACAAGTTCCTGCTCCGCGCCGGCTACATCCGCCAGCTCGGCGCGGGCATCTACAGCTACCTCTTCCTTGGGGCACGCTCGCTGAACAAGATCATCGCCATTGTGCGCGAGGAGATGGACCAGATCGGCCAGGAGTTCTATCTGCCCGCCATCCATCCCCGCGAACTCTGGGAGCAGAGCGGCCGCTGGAACGTCATTGGCGACAACATGTTCCGCCTCAAGGACCGCAAGGGCGCGGATATGTGTCTCGGCTTCACCCACGAAGAGATCATGACGTCCATTGCTCGGAATGAACTGCGCAGCTACAAGCAGTTGCCGCAGATCTGGTATCAAATCCAGGCCAAGTTCCGCGACGAGCCGCGCCCCAAGTCCGGCCTGCTGCGCGTCCGCCAGTTCACCATGAAGGACAGCTACTCCTTCGATATGGATAAGGCAGGCCTCGACCGCAGCTTCGATCTGCACGACGCCGTTTATCGCCGGATCTTCACCCGCTGCGGCCTCAACTTCGTCGCCGTCGAGGCCGACTCCGGCGCCATGGGCGGCTCGCAGTCGCAGGAGTTCATGGTCTACACCGACGCCGGCGAGGACCTCATCGCAAGCTGTCCCGTCTGCGGTTACGCGGCCAATCTGGATAAGGCCACTTCGCGCCTGGACGCCGTCGTTGAAATGGAGCCCACCGGCGACGGCACGCCTGAGCTCGTCTTCACGCCCGGCTGCGCCGCCATCTCCGACGTGGCAGAGTTCTTCAAAATCTCGCCCGCCTCTGACATCAAGTGCGTCGGCTACATGGCGACTTGGCCGCCACAGGTTGTACCGAAGGGGGCAAGCGTCCCGAACCCGACCGAGATTACATTCACCACCCCAGTCGCAGCCTTTTTGCGTGGAGATCACCAGGTTAACGAGACAAAACTAGGCGCGTTCTTTCCAGGTGCCGAGTTGCGGATGATGAGTCCGGCTGAGGTTCAAAGCTTCTTTGGGGCTCCCGCGGGATTTTTGGGCCCCGTCGGACTAACTCCGGCAAATGCCTTACCAACTCTCGACCTTGCGGTCATTGTGGACAAATCCCTTGAAGACCGCAAGAACATGGTCTGCGGCGCAAACAAACTCGACTACCACCTGCGCAACGTCACTCCCGGCCGCGATTTCACCTGGACCCTCAGCGCCGACATTCGCAGCGTCAACGAGGGCGAAAGCTGCCCGAAAAAATACCAGCCACTTCCCGGTCTTGAAAATCGAGTGCTTTATCCGTACCGTCCCGATGGAACCTGTACTGGAACGCTCGCCGTCGGCAAGGCCGTCGAAGTCGGCCACATCTTCAAACTCGGCTACAAGTACTCCGAGTCCATGGGCGCGCGCGTGCTCGATGTGAACGGCAAGGAAGTTACGCCCATCATGGGCAGTTACGGCATCGGCATCGAGCGCGTTCTCACCGCGGCCATCGAGCAGTCCAACGACAAAAACGGCTTCTGGCTCCACGCCTCCATCGCCCCCTTCACCGTGGTTGTCACGGTGACCAACTCCTCCGATGCGGCGCTCGCCGAGGCCGGTGAGGCGCTCGCCGCCAAACTCGAAGCTGCGGGCCTCGACGTGCTGCTCGATGACCGGGACGAGCGTGCCGGCGTCAAATTCAAGGATGCCGACCTGGTGGGCATTCCCTACCGCATCAACGTGGGCAAGAAAGCCGCCGGTGGTTTTGTTGAACTGGTAACGCGCTCGACGGCAACCAGCGTGGACGTGAGTTTGAATGAAGTGGTCGTACTGGTAAAAGAACGCGTCCAGGAAGATGCACTACTGTTGACGGCAGAAAGTAGTTTCTAGCTGGTCACTGAAAACTGACCACTGAAAGCTGACCACTGTTTTCAAGGAGCAGCGATGAAGTTGAGAATCCGATGGACAAGACCCACGGGAAAGCATGCCTGGGCATCGCTGCTGTTGCGTATTGCGCTGATCGCGGTCGCGGCCGTCGTGCTCATCGGCTTCTCCGTCTTCGGCTATTTCTACGTCAAATATCAGCACGTTGTGGACGAGCGGCTCAAGCAGCCCATCTTTGCCAATACCGCCAAAATCTTTGCCGCCCCGCGCGAGGTCCGCCCCGGACAAAAGCTCAACCAGAGCCTCATCGCCAATGAGTTGCGCGAGGCCGGCTACTCCGCCGACGGCGCTTCGCAGGTTTCGCCGCTGGGAACCTACTCGGAGAGCGTGCAGGCCATCACCGTGCGCCCCGGCCCGCAGTCCTATCACGCCCCGGACAGCGCTCTAATCCGCATCAATGCCGGCGTTGTGGAATCCATCGCCGACGACCACGGCCAGCCCCTGGCCAGTTATGAACTCGAGCCGCTGCTCATCACCGGCCTCAGCGAGGACGCCAACCGCACCAAGCGCCGCCTCATCGCCTACAACGAGATTCCGTCCAATCTGGTCCAGGCCGTGCTCGCCATCGAAGACCGCCGCTTCTTCGAGCACAGCGGCGTCAACTATGGGCGGCTCATTGAGGCGGTCTATCGCGACGTGATCTCCGGCCAGAAGCAGCAGGGCGGCTCCACGCTCACCATGCAACTGGCGAAGAACTTCTTTCTTACGCCGGAAAAACGCTTCAAGCGCAAGCTCATCGAGATCGTCATCACCTTCCAGCTCGAACACCGCTTCTCGAAGAAGCAGATCTTCGAGATGTACGCCAATGAGATCAACCTCGGCCAGCGCGGCAGCTTCTCCATCGACGGCTTCGGCGAGGCCTCGCAAGCTTACTTCGGAAAGGATGTCCGCCAGCTCGACCTGGCCGAGTGCGCTTTCCTGGCCGGCATCATCCAGCGGCCCAACTACTTCAACCCCTTCCATCATCCCGACCGCGCCATCGAACGGCGCAACCTGGTCCTGGACTCCATGGTCGAAACCGGCGCCATCACCAAGGAACAGGCCGAGCGCGCCAAGGCCGAGCGCCTCCATCTCACGGCCGCCAGCGTGGACGCCAGCGAGGCGCCCTACTTCGTCGACCTGGTTCACGATCAATTGCTGCAAAAGCTCGGCGAGCGAGACTTCAACCGCGAAGGCCTGCGCATCTACACCTCGCTCGATCCCGATCTGCAGCGCGTAGCCACCGCGGCGGTCGAATCCACCATTCACTTGGTCGACGAGCAGGTGGACAAGCTGCACGCGCGCCACAAGCCCGGCGAGACCTGGGTATATCCGCAGGTGGCGCTGGTGGCGCTCAATCCCCACACCGGCCAGGTGCTGGCGCTGGTCGGCGGGCGCAGCTACGGCAACTCGCAGTTGAACCACGCGGTGGCCAGGCGGCCCACCGGCTCCATCTTCAAACCCTTCGTCTATGCCGCGGCCTTTGCCACCGCCGCCGAGGGCACCGTCCTGTCCGGGCAAAGCAAGCTCTTCTCTCCGATCACTATCCTCAGCGACGAACAAACCACCTACGACGTGGGCGGCCAGGAGTACACGCCGCGCAACTATGAAGGCGTGTATCACGAACAGGTAACGGCCCGTTACGCGCTCATGCGGTCGCTGAACAACGCCACCATCGGCCTGGCCGGCATGGTGGGTTTCGATCGCGTGGCCTCCCTGGCTCGCGAAGCCGGCATCCGCAGCGCCCGCGGAACGCCTTCCGTGGCCATCGGCTCCTATGACGCCACGCCGCTGGATATGGCCGGCGCCTACACCATCTTCGCCAACAACGGCCTCCACCTCGACCCCTGGATGCTGGCCAGCGTGCGCACCCCCACCGGCGATATCATCGACGACTACATGCCCACCTCCAAACAGGTCCTGGACCCCCGCGTGGCCTATCTCACCACCAGCCTGATGCAGAACGTGCTCCGTGGCGAAGGGACAGGCGCAGGGGTGCGTAACCGCGGCTTTATCTCGCCCGCCGCAGGCAAGACCGGCACCAGCCACGACGCCTGGTTCGCCGGCTTCACTTCCAACCTTCTCTGCATCGTGTGGGTGGGCAACGACGACTATACCGATGTCAAACTCGAAGGCGCCCACGCCGCCGCGCCCATTTGGGCCGAGTTCATGAAGAAGGCCGTGTTGCTGCCGCAGTACTCCGACACCCACGACTTCAACCCGCCCGAGGGCGTCCAGGTCGTCAAGATAGATAAGGTCAGCAACCTGCTCAGCGACGAATCCTGCCCCGACGCCTACGACGCTGCCTTCCTCGACGGTACCGCGCCCATGGCGACCTGCGACCACCCCGCCGACCACCGCAACCTGCTGCAGAAAATCTTCGGCCTGGGCAAGAATTGACCGGAAACTTGAATCAGTTCGGACTATCCTTCACCCGTCCACATCCGAGCCGTCGGGCATCGCCTGGCAACGCGGACACCAGAACGTAACGCGCGCGTCCGGCCCCTGGATGCGTCTGCGGATCAACTCTCCGCAGCGTCGGCAGGGCTCTCCGTTGCGCCCATAAACCCACAAACTGGCGCTCGGATCCGCTTGGTGCGTAGTGCGCCGCTTCCTTCCGCCAAACGTCACAATCGTGTCGCCGGAATCCTCCAGCACGTTCGCTTTCACAAGCTTCTGCGCGGCGGCAATCAAGGCCTCAACCTGCTCGTAACTAAGCGCCGCAACCTTGCAGAACGGGCTGATCGCGGTCACAAAGCAAATCTCCGACTTGAAGACGTTGCCCACCCCAGCCAGCACTTCCTGGTGCAGCAGCACATCGCCAATCTCTTCATCTCCATGCGCGAGCAAACGTCGCAAAATCTCCGCCGCGTCGAACTCCTCGCTCAGAACGTCGATTGCCGGCGGAGGAATCCTCAGCGCCCGCGCCAGCTCCTGCGGCTTCAACATCTTCGCCACCGGCACGCGAAATCCCACCGCAACGTACTCGCTATTCTCCAGCACAATCCGCATATTGGCCCGCGGCTGCTGCCACCGCTCTCCCGGTCTGTAAATGTGCCAACTGCCGCTCATGAGCATATGAGTAGCCAGCGTCCCTCCCCCGGAGAAATGAATCAGCAGCCACTTGCCGCGCGACTCCACCCGCTCCACCGTCTGTCCCTTGAGCGGCGTGTCGTCGTCGAAACGCGTCAGCAGCGGATACGTCGAGCGAAAGCCCGTAATCGGTTTGCCGATAAGCGCGCGGCCCAAAGCTCGCGCCGTGCGAAAAATCGTATCGCCTTCAGGCACGGCCTATTGCACCTCGCCCTGAATCCGGTCGCGCTCGGCCAGCGCCAGCGGAATGCGCCGCAGGTGCATCCCCAGCGGCCCCGGATGAAATCCAGCATCCATCAGGAATCGCGCCATCGGATGCGCCGCCACCGGCTGCCCGTTGATGGTCGTAATCAGCACTCCCTGGTGGCTCGCTCCGCGCAGCCGCTCCTGCCCGCGCGAACACAGAAAATGCGCCAGCCCCGACGCCGCCTGCGAACGCTCCGGTTCCTCGCCCGGCAAAAAGATGAGTAGATTCGGATTGCCGCGCCTGAGCCACGCCACCAACTGCCCGTTGCGCAGAATCACCTCCGCATACGCCGCGCGCGTCAGCAGTCGCGGCGCGGTCTGCCACCCCGCAGACGAAGACCTGTCTGCGGGGACCCCGGTCTCCGCGTCCTCTTCGGCAACCGGCAGCTCCGGCCAGCGCAACACCGAACCATACGGATTGGCCGGATCGGTGGCCGCCAACTGCACAAACTCCGGCTTCTCCTGCGGAGGCGCGGTGCGCAACTGCCGCAGCAAATCTACCGCCGCCGGCAGCGCAAACTGCGTAGCGCCCAGCCCGGCCACAAAGTACCCGCGCCGGATGCGCCCGCTCTCTTCGAGAGCCTTCAGCACGTCGTACACCGCGCTGAATCCACCCGGCACATTTTCCGCCGCCACTTGTTCCCGCAGCAGCACACCGTAACGATTCAGCAGTTGCAGCGCCAGCGCGTGGCTTGCCTCCGTCGCAGTGGGACCGCCTTCACTTCCCTTCTGCGCGCGGAGCGGCAGCAGCGACCAGCGCCCCTGCGCCGTCGGCGGTGTCGTCCGGCGCGAACGAAACACCACTCCCGTCTGCAACCGCCGCGGCGTCCGCGCGCTCTCCGGCCTGGCGATGTAAGCCCGCAGCGCGTGCAGCGAATCGTTGGTGATCAGCCCGCGCCACACCAGGCTCCACAGCGCCTCGATCGTCTCGCCTGGATAGCCGCCGCCCAGCGCCTGGTGCAGCGGGTCGAAGAAGCTCGCGCCCGTCGACTCCAGCACCGCAATCAGCTTCTCTTCGCGCTCGCTCAGCGGCTCAACCAGCGGCCTTTGCTGCGCCAGCAACGGCAGCTTGTCGGCCAGAAACAAAGCAATGCGCCCGTCCCTCTCGCCAATCGGCTCCACGCCCGCCCACGCCACTTCGCCCGCCGCGATCAGCGTATCGAGCCCTGCCGGCGCATACTCCGCAATCCGCGCCGGCAAAATCGCTGTCTCTACCAGCGACGCCGGCAGCGGCGCTCCCTGCAAATTCTCGATCGCATCCAGCAACGCATCCAGATGCGCCGCCCCGCTGCGCCGCGGCGTCAGCAGCCCCTGCCAGTGCGTCAGAAATCGCGCCAGCGTGTGCTGTTCCACCGGCTCCACTTCGCGCCGCAGCTTGGCCAGCGACTTGCGCCGAATCAGCCGCAGCATCTCCGCATCGCACCACTCCCGATGCAGCCCGCCGGGCCGGAATCCGCCCTCCAGCACGCGTCCCTCAGCCACAAGTTGCCGCAGCGCGTTCTCCACCGCCGCTGCATCCAGCGCAAAACGCTCCGCGGCCTCGCGCAGCGTGAACGGCCCATGCGTGCGCGCATAGCGGCGAACCAGTTCCAGCACCGGATGCGCCACCGGCTCCAGCAGCGCCGCGGCCAACCCCGGCGGCAACGGAATCCCCAGCCCATCGCGGTAGCGCGCCGCATCTTCGGCCGCAATCAACCGCCGCTCGCCCGCAATGCGCAGCTCCAGCAGTCTTCTCGACCGCACCAGGCGATCCACATGCTGCAGCAAATCCGGCGAAACCACGCGCCGCGCCAGTTCCTCCCGCGACAGATCCCCCAACCGCAAACAAAGATCGTGAATGCCGTCCGCCGAGCGCGCGCGATAGGCCTCGACAAGGCACTGCGCCGTCTCCTCCACTTCGGCAATCGCATCCGCATCCAGCAGCTCGCGCAGATCGGCTTCGCCCAGCAACTCGCGCAACTGCTCTTGATCGATGGTGAGCGCCTGCGCCCTCCGTTCGGCCAGCGGCGCATCGCCGTCATAAAGAAAATTCGCCACATAGCTGAACAGCAGCGACGCCGCAAACGGCGAAGGCTTGCGCGTCTCCACCACGTGCACGCGCAACTGCCGCTGCTCCACGGCGCGCAGCGTTTCAATCAGCGCCGGCATATCGAAAACATCGCGCAGGCACTCGCGATAAGCCTCCAGCAGCAGCGGAAACTTGGGATAGCGCGAAGCCACGCTCAGCAAATCGTAGGAGCGTTTGCGCAACTGCCACAGCGGCGACCGCGCATCGGCCCTCCGTCGCGGCAGCAGCAGCGCGCGCCCCGCGGCCTCGCGAAAGCGGCCCGCAAACAGCGCCGTCGAGCCCAACTGGCGCAGCACCAGCGCCATCGCCTCGGCGGATTCGACCAGAAACCAATCCGCATCGGGCGGCTCATCGGTATCCGGAAAGCGCAGCACAAATCCATCGTCGCCCCACAGCGTCTCCACCTCCGGCCCGCCCGCCGCTCGGATGCGCGCGCTCACCGCCATGGCCCATGGAATATGAATCCTGCTCCCAAATGGAGTCAGCACGCACACCCGCCAATCGCCCAGCTCATCCCGGCAGCGCTCGATCACCACCGTGCGATCGTCGGGCACAGCGCCGGTCGCGTCCTCTTGATCGGAGAGAAAGCGCAGCAGATTCTCCGCCGCGCCGGGATCAAGGTCGTGCTCATTCACCAGCCGCGTCAGCGCAGCAGGCTTCGGCAACGCGCGCAGCTCGCGCACCAGCGCACCGATGCGGCGGCCAAACTCCAGCGGCCGTCCCGGCCCGTCGCCCTTCCAGAACGGCATCTTGCCCGGCTCGCCGGGAGCGGGAGTCACCAGCACGCGATCATGCGTAATCTCCACAATCCGCCACGTCGACGCGCCCAGAATGAACGTCTCCCCCGCATGGCTCTCGAAGACCATCTCCTCGTCCAGCTCGCCCACGCGCACCGCCTTGCCCTCGCTGTACGCCAGAAAAACCCCGTACAATCCGCGATCCGGAATCGTGCCCGCATTCAGAATCGCCAGCCGCGCCGCCCCATCGCGCGCCGTCACCACGTTGCGCACGCGATCCCACGTCAGCCGCGGCCGCAGCTCGGCAAACTCGTCCGATGGATAGCGCCCGCTCAGCAAATCCAGCACGCCTTCAAACGCCGCGCGGCTCAACCCGCCAAAAGGCGCAGCGTGCCGCACCAGCTCGAACAGCGCATCCACGCTCACTTCAGGCTTCGCTGCTTCCGCTTCCTTCCGCGCGGGTTCCCACTCGTCAAACTTCAACTCCGCAGTGAGGCTCTTCTTTCGCCGCGCGCTCTTGAGCACCTTCGCCTTGCGCGGCGTCGCTGCGGTGGGCGGGTGCGCCACAATCGCCACCAGTTGCTGCGCCAGCACGTCCAGCGGATTGCGCGGAAACCGCGTCGACTCGATATGCCCCTCGTGCATGGCGCGCGTCACGGCTGCGCATGCCACCAGGTCGGCGCGATACTTGGGAAACAGAATCCCCTCGCTCACCGCGTCCACATGGTGCCCTGCGCGCCCGATGCGCTGCATCCCGCTCGCCACCGATGGAGGCGCTTCAATCTGGATCACCAGATCCACCGCGCCCATATCGATGCCCAGTTCCAGCGTGGAAGTGGCGCACAGCGCGCGAATCTGTCCCGCCTTCAACTGCTCCTCGATGATCGACCTCTGCGCCGCCGCCAGCGAGCCGTGATGCGCGCGCGCAATCGCCTCTCCGGCCAGCTCGTTCAGCGCCCCGGCGAGCCGCTCGGCCACCTGCCTGCTGTTCACAAACAGAATCGTCGAGTTGCGCGCGCGAATAATCTCCAACAGTCGCGGATGAATCGCATTCCAGATCGAAACCCTCTTGGGCGCCTGCGAGGCCGGGCCGCTGGGCAGCTCTTCCTGCTCGCCCAGCCGCGCCATATCCTCCACCGGAACCTCGATGCGCAGCTTCAACCGCTTGGGCGCGCTCGCGTTCACAATCGTCACCGGACGATAGCGCAGCGCCGCCGCATCCATCGCGTCTCCGGACCACGCCGCACTCGAGTCTTGCAGGGTCGGGGCTTGGCTGGCGGGGCTCGAAGGCATCTCGGTGAAGGGCACGGGCTGGTAGGTCGGGGTTTTAACCCCGACATTTGACCCCGAAAAGTCCTCGCGGGCTTCACAGGCTGCGGAAAAACTCGATCCGGAGGGAGGCGGGGGTTTCAACCCCCGCATAAAGCCAACAGGATCAAGGCGGGCTTTAGCCCCGGAGGGAGGCTTTTCGCCGATTTCGCACGAAATCCCGAGTTTTTCCGCAGCCTCTTTAGCCCCTGAGGGATGCTCTCCGTGGATTTGGCTCGATATTTGGCCTTCTTCCGCGGGTTTCAACGCCGATCCGCCGCGCTCTTCTCCGGCGCCCGCCGTCTCCACCCCGCCCAAAAACCGCGCCACTTCTTCCAGCGGCCTCTGCGTAGCCGAAAGCCCGATCCGCTGCAACCGCCGGCGGGTCAGCGCTTCCAAACGCTCCAAAGTCAGCGCCAGGTGCGCCCCGCGCTTGGTCGGCACCAGCGCGTGAATCTCGTCGATGATCACCGTATCCACCGTGCGCAGCGCCTCCGCCGCCTGCGACGTCAGCAGCAGGTAGAGCGACTCCGGCGTGGTGATCAGAATATCCGCCGGGTGCCGCGCAAACCGCGCCCGCTCCCGCTGCGGCGTGTCCCCGGTGCGCACGCTGATCGTCGGCTCGCGGAAAGCCGCACCCATCCGCCGCGCCATGTTGGCCATTCCGGCCAGTGGCGAGCGCAGGTTGCGCTCCACGTCCACGGCCAGCGCCTTCAAGGGCGAAACATAAACAATCCGACAGCCTGCTTTCTGTCTTGCAGGTTGCGGATGCAGCATCAACCGGTCCAGGCACCACAGAAAGGCCGCCAGCGTCTTGCCCGTCCCCGTCGGCGCCAGAATCAGCGCGCTCTCCCCGCGCGCAATCACCGGCCAGCCCATCCACTGCGGTGCCGTCGGCGCGTCGAACACAGCCCGAAACCACTCCGCCGTCACCGCATGAAAACACGCAAACGGATCCACAGCCCCGGAAGCCGGGAGAGGAGATGCGTTCGGATTGAGTCCGCCAGGGAGCACAGTGTTCTGAGAATAACGCACGGAGCGGCGAAGAGGAAGCGAAAGAAGAAGCGTCAGTTGCCGATCTTCATTCCTCTGTTGGACTGAGGCCGGGCTATCCCGTGCCAGCACCGGGAAACTCGCTCACAACTTCGACGAAACCAACAATGTGCCGGTTGAATTCCTCAAGCTCTTCGGCAGGAATCCAGTATTCGCGATGAATGCGGGCGCCTGCCGTATGCACTGGAAACTGCTCCAGATATTCGGCCTCCATCTGGAAGCGCAGCACGTAGCCCGTCCCGCCGTCCCGTGTATTCCAGTCGCGGGCGATCTGGGTGACGTAGTCTTCGTTAAGTACCGGGTAAAAGATCGGCTGCTCGGGCAATCGAGGTGGGAATGCCCGCCGGCTGCTTGCACGGACCAACGCAAGTTCAATTTCGCCAGTGGGCCGATAGAGCGTCGTGGTCGGCATTCGCGATTCTCGCCTCCCACTCCACTGTAAATCGCATGAGAGTGACGAACTGATTTCTTTGCAACCTGGATCGACCCGTGGACCACCGATCGAGTGAAGCTGTTTCTTCAAAGCGCGGGGGTTTGTTGACCAAGAAAGTGTCACAATCCCGCTAAATCCCTGAGGCGATTGTGTTCTTATCTGGATCAGATGCCGCGGATCAGCATCTAAAATGCTGATCCTTGCCAGAGTCTGCCATGCGCGACCATTTGGCCACACTCCTCGACGACTTCCGCCGCTTCGGCCGGGAGATCGCCGTGGTGCGCCACCAGGGCAACCGCCGCCGCGTCACCACCTACGGCGAAATCGCGGTCCTGGCCGGCCGCTTTGCCGCTCTGCTTGCCCAGCGCGGCATCGGGTCGGGCGACCGTGTACTTATCTGGGCCGAAAATAGCGCCGAGTGGATCGCCGCCTTCCATGGCTGCGTGTTGCGCGGGGTTCTGGCCGTTCCTCTGGACGCCGCCGGAGCCGCCGACTTCGCCGCCCGCGTCGCCGCCGACGTAACCCCCAAACTCGCCGTTGGCGATATGCTCCTGCTCAACCAGTTGCCCGTCGAAGTCCCGCAAATCACGTTCGAGGACTGGCTCGCCCACCTCCCCGCCGAAGAAGCCGGCCCCCTCCCCGGCCTCTCCGCCTCCACCCAGCTCGAGATTCTCTTCACCTCCGGCACCACCGGCGATCCCAAGGGAATCGTCCTCACCCACGGCAACGTCCTGGCCAGCGTAGGGCCCATCGAGGACGGCTCGCAGCCCTATATGCGCTACGAGCGGCTCATCCATCCCCTCCGCATTCTGCACACCCTGCCCCTCAGCCACGTCTTCGGCCAGACCATGGGCCTCTGGGTTCCGCCCATCTATCCCGCCGAGCTGCACTTCGAAGACCGCCTGATCGCGCACAGAATCATTGAAACCATCCACCGCGAACGCATCTCCGTGCTGGCCGCCGTGCCGCGGGTGCACGTGCTGCTCAAGACCCACCTCGAAACCACCCTGCCCGGTCTCGCCGAGCGTGCCGCCCGCCCCATAAGCGCCTCACCCGGCGTCTCCGTCCCGCTGCGCTGGTGGCGCTTCCGCGACGTTCATCGCGCCTTCGGTCTCAAGTTCTGGGCGCTCATCTCCGGCGGCGGCGCCCTACCCGGCCCGATCGAAAAGTTCTGGAATGCAGTCGGCCTGGTCATGATCCAGGGTTATGGCATGACGGAAACCACCGCGCTCATCACCCTTAACCACCCCTTCCATGTGGCAGAGGGAACCATCGGCAAACCGCTGCCCGGCCGCGAGGTAAAGCTGGGCGCGGACGGCGAAGTGCTGGTGCGCGGCGCAGCCATCTCCGCCGCCACCTGGTCCGGCGGGGCTCTGCATCAGCGCAGCGGCGAGTGGCTGCCCACCGGCGATCTGGCACAGACCCAACCCACCGGCGACCTGCGTTTCCTGGGCCGCAAGAGCGAGGTCATCGTCACCGCCGCGGGCGTCAATCTGCATCCCGAAGACCTGGAAGCGGCCATCGAACAGGAGCCGGGCGTAGCAGGCTGCGCGGTGGTTCCCATGGAAACTGCCGGCGGCCCCGAGCCCTGCGCCGTGCTCGCCATGCGTGGGCAGGGCAACCAGGCCGCGGTGGCCATCGAGCACGCCAACGCCCGCCTGGCGGAGTTTCAGCGCCTGCGCCGCTGGGTGCTTTGGCCGGAGCCCGACCTGCCCCGCACCTCCACCGGCAAGGTCCGCCGCAAAGTTGTGGCCGCCTGGCTGACCAGAATCCAGGCCGCGGCCGGCGCCAGCGCCCAAAACCACACCGGCTCCGGCGCCTTTGGCGCCTCGACAGACTGGCTGCTCACCCTCATCGCGCAAATCTCCGGCGAAACCCCGTCCGGCGTAGGCGATGAACTGCGCCTCTCCGAAGACCTGCACCTCGACAGCCTGGGCCGTGTGCCATTGGCCGCGGAAATCGAGGAGCGGCTGGGCGTCGCAACCGAGAATGGCCTATGGGAGCACGTGCAAACCCTTGGAGATCTGCGTCGCCTGCTGGCGTCGGAACCGGAGAGTGCGCAGGCTGCCAAACCGCGCCCCGGCACAGACTCCCGTCCCGGCATCGAACCGAAAATGAACCAGCGCGCCGATGAGATGAACGCGGAACCGGAGCCGTGGCCCGCGGCCCCTGCGCCCCCGCCTCCGTCTGCAAACCATCTCTATCCGCATTGGCCCTGGTGGCCGCCGTTCCGTTGGCTCCGCATTGCTTTCATCGAGGCGGTCATGCGCCCCTTGGTCTGGCTGCTGACCAATCCCGCTGTCGTGCCAGCCGCGTCCGGTCCGCCGCAGGCGGAAGAGCCCATGCTCATCATCGCCAATCACGTAACCAGCTTCGACGCGCCGTTTCTGGAATACGCGCTCCCCGGACCCATCCGCAGACGGATGGCGGTCGCCATGTCCGGAGAAATGCTGGAGGATTATCGCCACTTCCGCAATCCCGAGCGCGCTACGGCGAAGGCCGGCTTTTATCCGCCCGGCCCCGCGATCTATCTGCTCATTACGGCGCTCTTCAACGTCTTTCCGTTGCCCCGGCAGCGGGACTTCCAGCGCAGCTTTGCCCATGCCGGCGAGGCCCTGGACCGGGGAATGCATGTGCTGCTCTTTCCCGAAGGCACGCGCTCGGCCGAAGGCAGCCTGGCGCGCTTCCGGCCAGGGATCGGTCTGCTCGTCAAGCAATCCGCAGCCCCCGTTCTGCCCATGGCCATCCGCGGCCTGGGCGAATTGAAGACCGGCCGCCGCCGCTGGTTCCGCTCCGGCACCATCGAAGTGTGCATCGGCGACCCCATGCGCTTTTCACCCGCCGATTCCGAAGCCCCCATCACCGCCCAACTCCACGCCGCAGTCGAAAAGCTGCTCGAAGAACAGGGAACAGGGAACAGGGAACAGGGAACAGGGAATAGGGAAGAGGGAATAGGAAACAGAAGTATCGTGGTAATTCCAGTCAACTGTAAACCACGATGAGCCTCATCAAGATCATTCTTCGACTGATTCGACGCGGCCTTCTATGGCTGCTGCTCATTTACTGGGCGACCTTCATCGGCTATAGAGTCGCGAAAGTGATTGTAGGTGGCCCAAGTGCCGTTGTCGGCTACTACAGGCGTATTTTTTATATGCACGCAGGCATGGCGCAAGTGGCTGAAAGATCGAGCTGGGTTTTTTGGGGGCCCTTCCTGGCTGCACAGGTCATCTATCTCGGCATCGCCCTGCTACTATGCTTCGAATGGAAGTCGTCGAGGGATTGGAAATAGTGGACAAAGGAGGCAGAAATTGGGCGCGTCATTCAAGGACCTCGTGGTGTGGCAGCGGGCAGTACAGATGAGTCTGGCAATCTACAAACTTACTTCCTCCTTCCCACCCTCCGAGCGATTCGGCTTGACCAATCAGCTGCGGCGGGCATCCGTCTCTGTTGCCAGCAATATAGCAGAGGGCTATGGCAGGTCAACGAAGGGAGAGTATCTTCTCTTTCTTGGTCACGCCAGAGGCTCAAACTGCGAGGTACAAACACAACTTGTGATTTCAGAGGCGCTGGGTTTCGGATCAGAACAGTCGCGCCGCCTGGCAGAAAGCCTCTCCAGCGAGGTTAGCAGGATGCTCGTCGCCATAATGAACAAATTGCAGAGATGAGCACGGGTTTTCTGTTCCCTGTTCCCTATTCCCTGTTCCCCGTTCCCTGTT
>JBEKZJ010000064.1:0-26339 GCA_049509995.1 Occallatibacter sp.
GCCCTCCCGGAACGGTTTCCTGACTGGTCAAGGTATGGGGAGATTCGAAGTTACCGCGATCCCCGTTCTACAGGCACTTTGGCTCAGCGATTGGGATGGCGGCTGTGGAATGACTTCCAGATCGTCAACGAAACTTGCGTTGGCTGGTCCGCTGGCGGATCAACCTGAACGCGCTCATTGGGCGCATGGTTTACACCAGCTGAGGTCGAACCTGGCGTCGAGCGAGTGAGAAAGTGAGCCCGGCCTATGCCAGGCCCGCTTCTCGGGGGGGTACGATGCAGGTGGGCGGATCCAATGCGGATTTGAGACGACCCCGCGGCGCAATGTGGTCTATCGTTGCTCCGGCGCTTATTATAGATTTATATGCTTCCGGCAAACCGTTTGCCGCGACCGGAAGGATAGCATGTTGTGTGATACAGTCCCTATGCGGGGAATCAGCGGCGATGTCGGTGATCGATTCAAGTTCGGATCCGCATGAGTTCAGCTCAGTTCAGAGCAGGCCGGTTTGGTGCGCGAACATCTCCAGCTATGCTCTGACTCCTCCCGAAGAAGACAATGACCCCTGTCCCGCTCGATGACGTGAGATCAGACCGTCGGCCTCGGGCCGCAGTTGTCGTCGCCCATCCGGACGACGAGACACTCTGGTGTGGCGGCTACATCCTGACGCATCCGGAGTTTCGTTGGCGTGTCGTGACCTTGTGCAGAGCATCGGATCCGGATCGGGCGCCAAAGTTCCGCCAAGTCCTGCAGCAATTGGGGGCGGAGGGTGAGATGGCGGATCTGGATGATGAACCGGATCAGGTGGGGCTACCAATCGAGAAGGTGCGGGAAACCATCGTACAGCTATTGTCTGGGGAGAGCTACAGCCTGGTTTTGACCCACGGCCCGAAGGGCGAGTACACGCGGCACCGCCGACATGAGGAGTGTTGCCAAGGCGTCGTTGACCTTTGGCGATCGGGCGGTATCGACACAAGGCGATTGTGGCTGTTTGCTTACGAAGATGGGGGCCGGGCGTACTTGCCTAGGGTTCGCGGCGATGCTGATCGGCGGGACGTGTTGACAGACGACGTCTGGCTCGAAAAGCGTCGGCTGATTACAGATCTTTACGGGTATGGGCCCGACAGTTGGGAAGCACGGAGCGCTCCGCGGGAAGAAGGGTTCTGCTGCTTTGACTCGGCACAAGCAGCGGTAAAGCGAACGACATTTCGGGAGGAACAAACGTGAAAGTGCTTGTGTTGTTCGACTATCCACCACCTCCTGGCGGCCTGGCGATGCAGGGTGACCTTTTGTGCAGGGGCCTGCGCGAGATCGGCGTGGAGGTTCACCCGGTACATCTCGAATCGCCCCTGGAGAAGGAATGGTACTACCGCTGGTTTCAGCCGGACGTGGTGGTGGGCGTGGGGTACTGGGGCTATGTTCCGGACCTGGTCCTGCACCCGCAGAAGTCTGGAATGCTGGCGGTCCCATGGCTCGTGGCGGATGGTTTCATCGCGGAATATCGGGACGTCTTGAACGCTCTGCCGCTGATCCTGGTCACCTCCAACTGGGTGAAGGAGGTCTACATCAGGGATGGCGTCAGGGGAGACAACATCGAGGTGCTTCCCGTGGGTTGCGGCACGGACCGCTACGTGCCCCATAGCCGTGATGACTTGAAAGTCAAATCGATCCGCAAGGACTTGGGAGTATCCGAGGACCAGTTGATGATTCTGACCGTCGGCGGCGATGGGGCGTCCAAGGGCGGCCGGGAGGTGATGGAGGCGCTGGCGCTGATCGATGCCGAGGTACCCGACTGGAGATATGTCTGCAAGGTTTGGCCTCAACCCCGCACCGTCCGGCAAAACTTGCTCGATCTCGAATTGGCGGAGCGTCTGGGCATTGACAAGAAGGTCATTTACTCGACCAACATCGTGTCGCAGAATTTCATGCCCTACTTGCTGGCCGCCTGCGATATCTACGCCGCACCGTCGCGGCTGGAGGGTTTCGGGATGATCCAGGTGGAGGCCAACGCATGCGAAAAGCCGGTGATCGCGATCAACGCGATGGCATTTCTGGACACGATGGTCCACGGTGAAACGGCATTCCTGGCGAAAGTGGCAGAGGAGAAGAAGATCGACGAGGCGGCATTCGGGGAAGGCCACGGGGTCGACGACAGCCATCGAATGAAGTTTTCAAAGCCGCGGACAGCGGAGTACCGGGCCAGCGTGCCCGACATCGCCAAATACCTCCTGACACTGATGAATGACAGCGGTCTGCGGCAGGGGATGGGCGAAGCGGGTCGAAAGCATGTCGTCGAGTTGTTCGATTATCGCCAGGTAGCGAGGCGTTTCCTGAAGATCGTCTCCGACCGATTGGGAATTCATTAGAGCGTGGCGCGACGAGAAGCGCGTGCTCCTCGCCGCAGCCCTGCAGGCCATCGAGGTGGCCAATTTTTATGGACGAAAAGTCGCTTGCCTCCATCGATCGGGCCAAAGAGGCGGCCCTCCGCATTCTGCTCCATAACGCGCGCGGGCCGTTTCAAGGACTGCCCCGGACCGCCGGGTGGGGATACCCGGAACCGTACACCCGGGACCTGATGATTTCAGCCCTGGGCTTTCTGGCCACCGGCAACGAGGAGCTTGCGGACGCGCTGCGGCGCACACTGGTGGCGCTGGCAACCAATCAGACGCCGCGCGGCCACATCCCATCGCTCGCGCACGATCCCGATGACCGTGGCGCCAGCGATACGACGCCGCTATTCCTCTTTGGCCTGGCGCTGTACAGGAAATCGGCCAATCAGCCGGAGTTCCTCAACGAGGCAGCGCAGAAAGCCCTGAAGTGGATGCAATACCAGAGCCCTGACGACCGGGTGATGGTATCCCAGCTGCCTACCAGCGATTGGCGGGATGAGCAGTGGGTGATGGGATATGGGCTGTACGTGAACACGCTGGTCTATGCGTACCTCAAGCTTTTTGGCGAGCACGAGTCCGCCGCTCAACTGCGCGAGTTGATGAACCGTCTGGAGGTTTGTGGCAAAGAGAAGAATCCCCATGAGCACGAGGGTCTTGTAGTGCCATCCAAGCCCTACTACGCGCTCTACTCCTACAAGGTCCTGAACAGCGACCGGTTCGATCTGCTGGGCAACAGCCTGGCTATTCTGACTGGGATTGCTTCGCATGACCGGGCACAAGACCTGTTGGCATGGATTGAAGCTGAATGCGAGGCCATGCGGCATCGCGGAGAGTTGGCCGTGGATTTGCCGCCCTGTTTGTTTCCGTATATCCTGCCCCATCATGCCGATTGGCACCCGCGATACGAGGAATTCAACCGGCCTGGCGAATATCACAACGGCGGCGTCTGGCCATTTGTCTGCGGCTTCTATGTGGCGGCGTGCGTAGCGGCGGGGCGGATGGAGCTGGCGAGGCGTAAGCTGATGGCGCTGACTGAACTGGTCAAGCCGTGGCACGAAAACGAGGCGGAGTGGGGTTTCAACGAGTGGATTCACGCGCAGACCGGTCAGCCCAGCGGGCGTGATTGGCAGACCTGGTCGGCCGCCATGTACCTCTACGCTGCTGAGTGTGTGCAGCAGCAGGGCGCCCCGTTCTTCCGCGAGATGCGCACAGGCAAGCCAAGTCAAACGATTCCAGCATCAGCTTTGTGACCCGGATGTTCGTCTATCACGCAATTCCTGGTTGGTCGGCCACTCTTCCCGTAGACAACCAGAGGCGCTATCATGTCGCTGGAGAACGACCATGTCCCTATACGTTTTTCACTGCCAGGATTGCAACAAGGAGTTCACCAAGACTCTCCACATCGCGGACCTCGAAAAAGGCGGCGTGGAGTGTCCACACTGCGGCGGCAAAAGGGTGGCCCAAGTGGTAGCGGCGTTCTCCGCCGTTACCTCCAGGAAGAGTTAGGTTGCGCATCAGTCCCAATCGCTGCGAGATTTCCGGATCAGGGGGTTTCCTTTGCGCATTTTTCCTCTATCACGGTCAAACATCGCCTGTTTCGACCTTCGGTCGGCTGCGCTGGCCCGCCGAGCGGCGACTCCAAGGTTAGGTCCGGATCGCCGACGATCCGACCGGAACCCGCAAGGAGGGATCGGAAGAACTCCTGATTGAGTGAGATGGCCGTGTTCACTTCGCCTGACCTCCCCTTCCTGTTTGCTCTGAGTACCGGCACAATCCGCTGTTGCTTCGGGTAGACCTGGTGAGCAGCTCCCACGCCCCTTTCCGCAGGCGACAGACTCGTTGATTGGCACTCCAGCGATGTTGCCCTTATTCCAGATTATTCAGATCGCCCGAGTTGCCCGCCGTGAGCGCCTGCGCCGGGGTCAACGTCGGAAGCCGTGGACCGCCGGTCGTCTGAGAATAGCCGAGAATTTACAGTTCCGGCGCCACAAACTCCGAAAACAACTGGGGCGGACTCTTCCCACGAAGAGTCCGCCCCATTGCGCGATGATTCCATCTGTCAGCCGGATGATTGATTGCCTAATCGCGGTGCTTTGGCAGCGCATTTTCGAGCGTGACAGCAAAGAACGCATGCCCAAACTCTGTCGGGTGGTGCGTATCCCAGAAGAAAGTGTGGTCGGGATCGCTGCACACGGACGTTGTCAGACATGGATCCGTAATGTCCGTAAATCCAAAGTGCGTTGGAGCCGTTTCCACCGCGTTTAGCAGACTGAATACATCGATGCGGAGAATATGGATACCCTCCAGGGATTCCTCAAATCTCAGCAGTTCATCCTCCGACTTGTTGGTTGCCACGCTCGCCGCCGCGGCAAAGTCTGCATTCGTTGCCGCCGCCGGCAGCAAACCCACATTGAAGAGATTCGGAATCACGAAATGCCTTGCGCCAGCCTGCCGAAGCAACCATTCGCTCCCTGCAATGCCAACCGCAATTTGGAATCCCAGCGCCTCCGGAGAGCCGGTGGTGGTGCCCAGAATGTCGTTCCCGCCGCCCTCCAGAATGTAGAGAGCATTGGGGTCGGCCTTGCCGCCGTGCTGGCTCAGATAAAGCTCCACCTGCTCCGGCACGTTTGGAATCGTCCCACCAGGAATGGCCTGTGGTGCTGTTACCCAGGCCCCGCCGAAAGCATAGTCCGTCCCGCCCAGCAGAGACGCCTTCAGCGGCACACTCAGGAGGCCGGCCACATGATCCACCCAGATTGGGCCATTCGAGAACCGCCCGTTGTAATACGGCGCGGCCGGCTCTGCGCCGCCGGTTGCCGTGAAAAGGTTGCCGACGTCACAGTAACTGTCGCCAAACACATAAAGGTTGTCATAGCTCGGTGTCGTGGTCTGTGCGGCTATCGATGCCAGGCCAGGGAAAGCGACCATCATCAGAATCCAAAGGCATTTGCGCATAGTTGTGCTCCATTCTCCTGTTGCAGGCGTCATCGGTTTCAGCTTCCAAGCTGCGCGGAAGCCGGCGGGGAAGAACCGTGTTGTCAAAGAAGATTCTCAGGATGTCCCAAGCACATACATGGGGCACCCCTTTTTGTTGAGTGTGTTTCAGTGCGCGAGATAGGCCACGATGCCGGTTAGGCTCCAGGGCTTGCTTAGTTTACTACCAGAATCTAATCCCCTGCTCCGGCCACGCCCCAACCAACGTAGAGGGCTCGGAGTCCGCATCTCTGGAACACTGTCTGGATAGCTGAAGCGCTGGGAGGCATTCAGGGTCAACATTGCCAGAGAAGCGCTGACGGCGCGTGAGAGGATATACTGTGTTGCGCACTGTTCAGAGGTTGAAGCGATGAGCGTCCTGCTCACCTTTTTGGTCGCGTCTTCGATGGCCGCGACTCTTGTCTCCGGCCAGCAGAAGCCTGTGCCAGCCGGAACAATTCTGGAGCAAGCCCATGCTTGGGTCGAGGCGCATCAGTTGGAGAAGGCAAACGAGCTGCTCTCCGAGTTGGTGCGGCAGGACCCGGGGAACGAAGCCGCGCTCTTGGAGCTTGGCCGGGTGCAGTTGGCACAGGGGCTGAACGACGATGCTCTCAAGTCCTTTGAAGCGGTCCTCGGCGGCAAGCCCGATTCGACGCCCGCGCGCGAGGGAGAGGTGAAGGCAGCAACGGCGGCAGCTCTTGCCGACCGCCAGGCCGGACTCAACGATAGTGCGCTGATTTGTCTGATCCGAGCCAGAAAATCTGTTCCGGACTCCCCGGAATTGTTGCTCGATTTCGGTGTTCAGGCGGAAAGTATGCGCATTTACCAAGACGCAGATGCTGCTCTAACCAAAGCTCATGAGCTTGCGCCGAATGATCCCAGGATTCTCTATGCCCTGGCGCACGTGCAGTTCGACGAACAGAAGATGCCGGAAGCCGAAGCCAATCTGCGAGCCTATTTGAAAGTCCGGCCGGACGACGCCACTGGGCACTACGGTCTTGGGCGCCTGCTGCACATGCTGATGAGAGACGATGAAGCGAAAGCCGAACTCGAGCGGTCGATTGCCTTGCAGCCGCAGCAGAGTGGATCCTATTACGAGTTGGGCGAGATCGCTCTGGAACAAAACGAGGACAGTGAGGCGAAGAGCAGTTACGAAAAAGTGCTGGCTTTTGCACCGCACCATGGCGGCGCTCTCACCGGAATGGGTGTTCTTGCGTTTCGGGGAAAAGACTATCCGACCGCGGAAAAATATCTCCAGAGCGCCGTTTTCTATGCCTCCGACTATCCCAGAGCACATCATTATTACGCCCTTGTATTGGCCCGCCTGGGGCGTCAGGCTGAGTCAAAGAAGGAGTCGGATCTTGCCACGAGCCTCAACGAGCAGCAGACAAAGACGAGCCGCGGCAACTTTCTGACAGTGATTCAGTAGAGTGGCTGGCGAGGTTGTTTGGCTGAAGCTGGCTTTTCGGTGGCATTGGAAAACACCGCGTATCCAACCGGGGCGGCACCGAAGATCCGAATGCTGAATGGGTACACGAAACGTCCCGGCGAACGAGGCTGAACCAAAAAGAGGATCGGATGAAAGGGTCGGGCGAAGGAAAATTGCAGAAACCAGTGTGGTGCTTTGCTCTCCTGGCATTTCTCCTCGGAAGTTCTCTCGGGTGCGGTCACAAGCAGCCGCCAACCATCATGGTCATTACCCCGACGGGTGGGCTGGAGTATTGGCAGCACTTCGACCATGAGGTTAAGGTGAATGCCGATTCGGCCGGCGTTCACACGATGCTGGCGGCTCCACAATCCATGACCGACTACACCCAGCAGGTGCAGATGGTGGAGAATGCCATCGCCATGCACGTAAACGGAATCATCGTATCGCCATCCCATCAACTGGTGTTGTCCTCGGTACTGCAAAAAGCGGCGCGGGCGCACATTCCGGTCTTGATTGTGGGGTCTCCCGTCGCACTTTCGTCAAAGGATTTTGTAGCCTTCATCAGCTGGGACAAAGCGGAGGCGGGAAGGTTGGCGGCAAGACGCTTGGTTGCTCTTCTGGGCGGCAAGGGCGAAGTGGGCATGGTTGGCGTAAGCCCGACCGTCGAGGAGAGTTCTCTGATCGAGAAGGCCTTCGCCGAGGAGATTGCCCGGGCGCCGCGCGTGAAACTGGTGAGTGTAAAGTACGGACTCTCGGATTGGGCGAGAGGACGCCAGGCGGTATTGGATATCATTGCGGAGCACCCGAACATCAAAGGCATCTTCACCTCCGACGAGTTCTCTACTCACGCAGCGGCCTTTGCGTTCGATCGCGGGCAGCGAAAGCGCCCCGTGCTCATCGGCGTATCCGATGAAGGGTACGAACTATCTGGACTGCGGGATGGAAGGACTGATGCGCTGGTCATCAGCGATCCACGCGAGCTTGGCGCACGGGCCATTCAGGCCATGCGCGCCGCGATTGCCGGGTCCGACGCTAGCCCCTATTCCACGCAACTCCCGGTCCATATCGTCGACAAGAACTCCATGGCGAATGACCCGATTGTGGATATGCTGCTCAAAGGGCCAAGCTAGACCGGAACCAGAGTCAATGTGCCAGTGCAAATGTTCTTGCAGGTGGCCTTCTCTTAAGCAAGAGCCCCTTGGAGGGCTCGCCCCCCGGGATACGTCTAATCTGGTTCATCTGCAGAGCTTTCGCGCCTCAATTGGGCTCGATCTTCACGTTTCGCCACGAAGCCTGGGCATAGAACGAGCGCAGTCCTGCCACCCCTTTCGTCAGGCAATGAGTGTCCTCGTGGTCGATGCGCGTCGCGGGACGGCCTCCATCCGGCGTCACCGTCACCGTCAGCCTGCATCCCTGAGCCGACAGTTCCAGGCGGTACCACGTCCCAACCGAAACCGGCGAGGCCAGCGTTGCTGTCTCCAGTTCA
This sequence comes from Occallatibacter sp., assembly GCA_049509995.1. GTDB lineage: Bacteria > Acidobacteriota > Terriglobia > Terriglobales > Acidobacteriaceae > Telmatobacter. The sequence goes on from JBEKZJ010000064.1 coordinate 8,276, forward strand.
TGCCAGTCAAAGGATGCGCGTCCGAGAACAACCGTCTGATCGTTGGGCCGCAGTCCAGCGTAATATCCCTGGTAGGAGTCCACTCCCTGCTCGGGGTCGGTGGTACGGATCACCAGACCGGCGTCTCCGAAGTGCGTCTCGGGCAACAGCAGGTCGAAGCGAACGTCCGCAGAGATGCGGTAATTGGCGCCATGAGAGTACTGGGCGATCAACATATCGCCGCGGCCGTAATTCGGGTTTGAGAAGATGCCGGAGTGCTCGCTCCAGCGACCGCTGATCGGCTGCCAACCGTCCATGCTTTGGTAGCGATTGACCTTCGCCCTCTCGAAACTCAGCCGGGCGGCCACGAAGAGACCGGCAGCCAGGGCCAGTCCCAAAGAGACGGCAATGATAGTCCTCAGCGCAACCCTGGACGGTCTCCGCATCTGTGGCGTATTCCCCATCTGTAGCGTATTCCCCATCCGTAGCGTATCAAGTATAGTGGGGTTGCTGTGCTGAATCCAACGTTCGACCAAGGGGTTGCGCGAGCCGGTCGCTTCGGCCGATTGGCCTCGGGGCTGGGCCCTCTCCGGTTCGCAATCCTCCTGTTCCTGCTGTCCGTCGCGGCCATGGCCGGGCAGCCGGGCCCGCCAAGACTTCAGTCCATCGAGTCGGCAATCCAGGCCGTCAGCTTCTCCACGCGTCCCGTGCCTATCGTTGTGCGGGGCATCGTCACCTTCAACCGCCGCCGGGTTGTGATCGAGGACCGGACTGGGGCAACCGAAGTGGTGCCTCTTAAGAACGAACAGATTGCTCTGGGAGATGAAGTCGAGGTCACGGGCGAGATGACGCTCGCTCCCCAGCCACAGGTGCAAAAGGGCCAGATCCGCCGGCTGTGGGGAGGATCAATGCCGCTGCCGCTCTCAATCACGCCCGACCAGGCCGCAGGCGGGGAAAACGAGCTCTTTCTGGTGCAAACGGTCGCCAAACTGGTTGATTTCGCTCCCGCCGGCCTGACTGGTGTCCGGCTGAATCTTCTTGGTGGGCACCAGAACTTCTCAGCGGTGCTGCCCAACGACAGCCTGAGCGGAGAACTATCCACAAAGTCCATGCAGCCTGGAGCCACGTTGCAGCTGACCGGCATTCTCGTGGTCAACCACGGCCTAGACGCGGGCCATGGCGATGTGTTTACCCTGCAAATGCGCACTCTGGAAGATATTCAGCTTGTGGAAGCTCCTTCCTGGTGGACGCGACCACACCTGATGGTGCTAGGCGGGCTAGGGATCATTTTGATCCTCATCGGTATTAATGGCTATTACCGCATCAAGCACTCTCGTTATCGCGCCGTGGCGGAAGAGCGCGCCAGCATAGCGCGGGATATTCACGATACCGTGGCTCAGGGGTATGCCGGAATCACTCTGCAGCTTGAGGCCGCGCAGCAGACAATTGAGCGCGATCCCGAACGGGCCAGGGCGCTGTTGAACGAAGCTCTGCAACTGGTGCGTCACAGCCGCGACGAATCCCATCTGTCGATCGATATCCTGCGCTCGCTCTCCCGCAACGATCGCCTGGATCTTTTGGTCGCTCATTGCATCCAGCAACTGCGGCCGACATCCGGCGCCGCGATCGAACAGCAGGTTACCGGCGAGCCCGCCGCCCTCTCGTATAAACTGGTCAACAACCTGTTCCGGATCGCCCAGGAAGCGCTTGCCAACGCGGTGCATCACGCCAACGCCAGCCAGATCATCGTCCGCATCGGCTATGAAAAGGGCGAAGTGCTCCTGGAAGTGGAGGATAATGGGAAGGGTCTCGATCCCGGCGCGATTCCGGGGTTGAATGATGGCCACTTCGGCCTCACCGGCATGCGCGAACGCGGCGCCGCAATCAATTCAAAATTCGAGCTGGAGTCCACACCCAGCGGCACTTTGATCCGCGTGAGGGTTCCCCTATGACGACGCAAAGAAGTGTAATCAGGCACGGGACCCAGCCCGTCGACGCCCCATCCGGCTCAAAGCCCGTCCGCATCCTGGTCGCCGACGATCACCTCGTCTATCGCATTGGCATTCGCAGCCTGATCGGCTCCGAGCCGGGTTTTGAGGTTGTTGGCGAGGCCTCCGATGGCATGGAGGCCATCGAACTCTACCGCACGCTAAGGCCTGACGTGCTCCTGCTCGATCTGCGCATGCCGCAAAAAAGTGGGATCGAGGTAGTCAACGCAATCCGCAAGGAGTTCAGCGACGCCCGCATCCTCATCGTGACCAGCTACCAGACCGAGGAGGAGATATTTCAGGTTCTGAAGGCCGGCGCTCTCGGTTACATCCTCAAGGATATGGGCCGGGAAACGCTGATTGAGGCAATTCAGGAGGTCCATGCAGGCAAGCGCTGGGTATCGCCTGCCATCCAGAAACAGTTCACCAACCGTGTCCTCCGTCAACAGCTCACCACGCGCGAGATGGAGGTGTTGAGACTCCTGGCCCGCGGGCTGACTAATCGTGAGATTTCGAACGTGTTCAACATCTCTGAGAGCACGATCAAGAATCACGTCAACAGCCTTTTGACCAAGCTGGAGGTCGCGGACCGCACGGAGGCGGTCGGCTTTTGTCTGGCGCGCGGCATTTTGCGGCCTGAGGATATGTGAAACCGGCGTTCTGCGAACAGATCTGGTAATTACACCGAGGGACCGCTGCCGGAACGTACTCGAGAACTGTCAGGATCGAGGTATCGCGTTTGCCGTCCGGACCTGACAGAACGGTTTCTGCCCGCAGCTATCCGACGAATTTTCAATGAGTTCTAAAGAGTTCTCCTTAGAATTACGGACGACGCCAAATTCCAGCTTCACAATACTTTTTGGCGGACACACTACCCAAAAATCGGAACATTATACGCCACCTCTTGGTCTTTGTCAATAGGCATCTCTACTCAAGCCAATCTCGTCACCCATCCATATGATGCACCACACATGTTCGGGTAAAGGTTCTCTCGGACCGGGGGAAACCCTTATGCCTGCGTGAGTTCACTTCAGGAGGCAGTGTAATGACAAAAACCACAGGTTGCTTCCGTTTCGGGAGATGGGGTGCGCTGTTGATGCTGACGCTGCTCATTGGGGCAGCCCTTCATGCACAGTCAGTGCACGGGACGCTCGCTGGGGTTGTCACCGATCCCACGGATGCTGTCATCCAGGATGCCAAGGTTAGCGCCATCAACACGGAGACCGCCGCAACTTACACGGGAACCACAACTCCGGTGGGCGTTTTCCGCTTCGCGGACGTAGCCTTGGGGCACTACACCGTTACGGTGAGCGCCCAGGGATTCAAGAGTGCAGTGACCAATGGCGTTCTGGTTGAAATCGGAACCGTTGCTTCTCTGAACATCACGCTACAACCTGGCGCGGCCACTGAGCAGGTCACCGTGACCAGCGAGGGTCCCACCATTGAATCCGAATCGTCGGACGTCGGCGGTGTCATCGACACAAAACAGATCGTCGATCTTCCCCTCGCCCTGGGCGGCGTTGGCGCCCTGCGCGCCAATGAGGCATTCATCTTCCTGCAGCCGGCAACAACGGGGCCTGGAACGGCCAACAGCAACAACGGTATCTTCCTGTCCAAGATAGCCGGCGGACAGAACTACGGCAACGAGGTGCTGATCGACGGCGTCAGCCAGCAGCGCAGCGAGAACGGCTCCTCGTTTGACGAGGAAGGACCCTCCGTTGAAGCTCTCCAGGAGTTCAAGGTGACCACGTCGCTGCCGGAGGCCGAATTCGGCCGCACCACCGGCGGCATCGAGGATTTCGTCACCAAGGGCGGAACCAACGATTTCCATGGCACCGGCTATGAGCTATATCGCGATACGTCGCTGGACGCCAATAGCTATTTCAACAAGGGCTGGCGCGCATACTACTGCACGGGCGCTAACAACACAGCAGCATGCCGGGCGGGATGGAATACTCCGGTGGATCACAAGAACGACTTTGGCGGGAGCTTAGGCGGCCCGGTTCGCATTCCAAAGCTCTACAACGGCCATGACAAGAGCTTCTTCTTCTTCTCCTGGGAGCAGCTCAAATTCTCTACGGGCGGAACGACTACGGTGACCGTGCCGACAACCGCGGAGCGCGGCGGTGATTTCTCTGACCGGCTGACCACGACTCAATCCGGAACCAATCCTTGCGATGGCACGCCGGTCTATAACGGGGAGATTTTCGATCCGGCAACGACCAAGACCGTCAACTTGCCCGGTGGGGGCACAGCGGAATGCCGCACGGCGTTTGCGAACAACGCGATCCTGCCCGGCCGCTTCAGCTCCGTTTTCAAGGCGCTTCTGCCTTACTGGCCGCCGCCGACCAACAGCAATGTGTTTGGAAACTACTCGCAAAGCTCGGTTGCTCCGATCACGGACACGACTTACAGCATCCGCATCGATCACAACTTCAGTGAGAAGCTTAAGATCTTCGGTTCCTACAACACGCGGGAAAACGCCCTGTTTACTGGCGGCTTGCCAACGCTTCCCAACCCGGCAAACCCGAATGGGTGGAGCCAGAATTTCACCACTCACTTCTTCCGCGTGGGCATGGACTACTCGATTACGCCGAGCATGTTGAACTACTTTGTCATTGGCAGCAATCGCAGCAACAGCCAGAACTACTCGAGTGCGATCGTTGCCGGTGGCAATTGGTTTTCAAAGCTAGGCATCGGAAATGCGGTTTCGAACAATTTTCCGTCAATTGGTACGGGAGACGCCATAACCGGGCTGGGTAACGGCGCCCAGAACGACGATAACGTCGATAATGGCCTCCGGTTGAACGATGCTGTCGCCTGGGTTCATGGCCGTCACAGTGTCAAGTTTGGCGGTGACCTGCGCTTCCAGCAGTATTCGCCAATCAACGGCAACAGCCCCTATATCAACTTCGGCGGTGGCGAAACAGCGGCAGCACCTGGAGAGGGCGGCGGTGTTGGCTTTGCCAGCTTGATGCTGGGCGAAGCGGACAATGGCGGCCAGAGAATCATACTTCACGGACAACGCTGGACGTCCTGGTATTATGCCTTCTTTGCCCAGGACGATTTCAAGATTACCAAGAGTCTGACGTTGAATCTGGGCCTGCGCTATGACGTGGAAATACCGCGGAAGGAAGCGAACAACGACACATCCAACTTCAGCCCGACGGCCATTGATCCGGAATACGACATTCCCGGCGCCCTCGTTTTCGCGTCTACTTGCCACGGCTGTAATCCAAGATGGGCTAACACGTGGCGCAAGGATTTCGCACCGCGTGTTGGATTTGCCTGGTCGCCCGAGTTCCAGCATCAGAAGACTGTCGTTCGCGGCGGCATGGGCATCATCTATGGTCCGCTGGTCTATGGCGACTTCGGCGGAAGCATGGTCACTGGTTACACGGCGAGTCCCAACGCCCCCAGCCCCAACGGCTTCGATCCGTCTTTCGATATCGATGCCGGCATGCCCGCATTCACGCCGCCGCCGGATCTTGACCCCGGCTATTACAACGGCGGCTATGTGCCGGGCTCTTACATCGCCCCAACCGCTGGCCGTCCAGCTACGGTATACAACTGGAACCTGGAAGTCCAGCATCAACTGGCAAACGATCTGCTCCTGACGATTGGCTACGTCGGCAACCACGCGACGGATCTGCAATCCAACTTGCTGAACCCGAATAACATGCCCAAGAGTTACTTTTCGCTGGGTGACGCGCTCTATCAACCGTTCATCGGGAACAGCGCGGGCATCCCATTGCCATTCCCAGCGTTCCTGAAGAACTGGGGTGGCAATCCCGCGCTCCAGTCGGCGCTGCGGCCTTTCCCGCAGTATGACTTCGTCGACCAGGGTTGCTGCCTGGAAAACGTCGGCATGTCCAGCTTCAATGCGCTTGTGGCCAGCGTGACGCGTCACTTCAGGCAAAACCTGAACCTGCAGGTCTCCTACACTTGGGGAAAAACCTTCACCGATGCGGACAGCGCGCTGCCCAACAACGGTGTTGGTGTTTCGCAGGACACGGATACCGACGACCTGCATCACGAAAAGGCTATCTCCGCACAGGACATCCGGCACACCCTGGTCGTCAGCGCCCTGTACGAACTGCCATTCGGAAAAGGCAAACAGTTCTTCAACCATGGCATCGCTTCGCAGATCCTCGGTGGCTGGGAACTGGGCACTGTTCAGCGCATGCAGTCCGGTCAGCCTCTGTCGTTCGGCTGCGGATGGGGCATTCCAGGATTCCAGAACTGCATCCGCTTCAGCAAGTACCCGGGGACGTCGCTCAAGAGTGCTGTGTATAAACGTGGAGCAAAGCAGATGAACGTGTTCGTTGTCCCGCCACCCAACGGATCTCTTGATCCGACTGTGGACACGATGTTCAACCTGGAGTACAACGACGTAACGCGTCCGGGTTCGCCTGTAGCCGGCGATCCGATCGGCTTCTACGACCGGAACGACAACTACGCCCGCGACTGCACGAAATCGGCAAGTTTTCCCAACTGCAACGGCTCACCCAATCTGCCCTACAGCTTTGGCGTCGGCATTCCGCGCACCACCAGCGAGGTACGCACCCCGCCCTATTTCAACAATGACTTCAGCGTGATCAAGAGATTCCCTTTGTATGAGACGTATACTCTCAGCCTCAAGGCGGAGTTCCTGAACACGTTCAATCAACACACATTCAGCATTCCCGACTTGCAGCCTTACGATTACAGGACTTTCGGGCTTCCGGGAGGAACCATCAACACGGCGAGAAACATGCAGTTCACCGCGCGTTTTACCTTCTAACTGGAAGTCTGTATTCCAGTGGAAATCCAACCAGGGGATACGGGGTTCTGCCCGTATCCCCTGCACTTCTGTAAAATGACCGCTGCAAGGTTGCGCCTCGTATGCGACGAGGCTTTGCCGGCAGCGGCTCAACGCGGCGCATCACTTGTTCGAGACACGAGCTTCAGGGGTTAACGAGGAGAATTTTCGAATGAGAATGCTGAAAGCGCTGCTGATTGGTTCCTGTTTGCTGACGATTCCGGCCGGGAACGCGCAGACCGGGACCGAACCCCCGCCCACACAGGCTGAAGAGGCCCTCCGCAACGGCACGGAGGCCATCCGCGCCGGAAAATTCGACGAAGCGGAGAAATGGTTTCAGGCCGCCGTCAAGGCGAGTCCGGACAACCCGGCGGCCCATATGGAACTTGGCGTCGCTGAATTGCGCCTCGGAAAGCCGGAGGACGCTTCCAAAACGTTAGGCGAGGCCATCGCGCTGGATGCGCAACTGCAAGGCGCCAACCTGTTTCTCGGCATTGCCTATACGCAGATGCATCGCGTGGATGAAGCCACAGCCGCGTTTCGCCGCGAGATCGAACTGAATCCGGAGAATGCCCAGGCGCTGATGTGGCTGGGCGTGGTCGAGCTTCAGGCCGGGCACCCGGAGATGGCCACCGAGCCGCTCGACCGGGCCGCCGCACTTGCGCCCGACGACCTGAACATTTTGGAGTACCGCGGCAAGGCGCACAGTGATGTGGCCTTCGCCAGTTATGCGCGCATGGCGACCATCGATCCGAACTCATGGCACGTGCACAAGGTTCAAGGCCAGATGTATTCCCAGCAGAACCAGCACAAGGAAGCCATTGCCGAGTTTCTCGAAGCTATCAAAATTGTGCCCAACAACTCCGACCTTTATGAGGAATTGGGGAACGAATATCGCAAATCGAGCGCTCTCGATCTTGCTCAGCAGGCATATAGCAAGGAATTAGAGTTGAGTCCCAACAACCCGATCGCCATGTACAACCTTGCCAGAATCGATATAGAGACCAACCAGGCGAACGAAGGTCTTGAGCTGCTGCGCAAAGTCGTTGCGAACTACGCAAACGTGCCCGCAACGTATTTCTATCTGGGCCTGGGTGAATTCGATACCGGCAAACCGGCCGAGGCCGTCGTCGCCCTGGAAAAGGCGCGAGCCATGCACCCTGAAGCGGACCTGGCGCCACGTATCGAGTATGAACTTTCCCGCGTCTACCGGAAACTTGGAAGGATCGAGGAGTCGAATCGGGCTATCCACGAGTACACGCGCCTGAAGGCGCTGAATTCTAAGTTGAACCCGGCGATACAGTCGGCAATAACAACGGGATTCGGGTCGGCAAATGTACCTGTTACGGAATCCAAGGGCAAGAACTAGGGCCTGTTAACACTGTCGGGTGACAGCAAAGGGAGCCAGCTTGGTCGAATTCCAGGAGTGAGGAGTGAAAACCGGATGTCTTCGAGCGATGATCGACAAAGAGATCGGCGAATGGACCCCCTCCCTTCGAGTCACGACAAGATGATGGTGGACGCGCCTACTCAAATGAGCGTCGGGTCATGCACGATAAAGGACGTTGCAAGACTGGCAGGGGTTTCGACGGCTTCGGTGTCGCGTGTCGTGAATGGCGCCGGCAACGTGTCTTCCACGACAAAAACGAAAGTCTTGACTGCTATTTCAAGATTGCAGTATCGCACTAACGTGCACGCAGCCGAATTGGGACAAGCGAAAGGCGGTAATCCGAGGAAGCGAGGTATTCATGCGCCCGCCTCGGTCCGGCAGGAGGGCAAAGCTGATTTCCGATCCAGGGACCGATGCGCAAAATGAGCGCCCGAATACCGAAGAAAGGACCATTACATCTGCTGGAGGAGGAACATGCGACTTAAGACATCATTCGAATAGCAGGAGATCTTCATGCGCGGTCATCTTTCATTTGTCTCAAACGCAATTCTGTTGGCAGTTGCGGGTTCGATTCTGGGTTGCGGAGGTGGAAGCTCCTCCACTCCGACGCCCATGCTCACGGCGACGACGACCTCTCTGGACTTGTCCAGCTCCTCGGTCAACGTCGGAGCTTCCGTTACCTTGACCGCTACCGTGGCTACATCGAGCGGAGGCGTTACCGTAACCACGGGATCGGTGACCTTCTACGATGGCGCCACCAGCCTGGCTACCACTGCGCTGAACAGCTCCGGGCAGGCCGCATGGTCAAGCACGGCTCTGGCTGCCGGCGCCAATAACCTGACCGCCGCCTACGGCGGAAACACATCCTATTCGGCGTCCACGTCCAGCGCGAAAACGCTCACCGTGACTGTGCCAGCGCAGCAGAGCACCCTGGCCCTTACAGCATCCCCGGCCACCGCCACGCGGGGCTTGCCGGTTGAACTGGTTGCCACCGTAGCCGCCGCGTCTGGCTCAGGTTCCGCTGTGGCAACCGGCACGGTCACCTTTGTGAATAACTCGACCACGCTGGGCACAGCGTGGCTGGATTCAACCGGCGTAGCGAATTTCACCTCGACAAAGCTTCCCATGGGCGCCAACTCCATTACGGCCTCTTATAGCGGCGATGCAACCTACGGCGTTTCGACCGCCTCTGCCGTCAGCGTGAGCATCAACGTATCGGCCGCCTCCACATACACCAATCCGCTCACGCTCAACGTAAACAGTACCGTCAAGGCGGTCAGCTGCGCCGACCCGGCCATCTACAAGGATCAGGTAAACGGCGTGAATAAGTGGTATCTCTATTGCACCAGCGATACGCTCTATCCCGGCGATTCGAGTGTGCATTTACTCAACGTCTTTAATTCCTCCGATCTTGTCAACTACGCCTACGTCGGCGATGGGCTTAGCGCCCTTCCCTCCTGGGGCAACATCAGTACGGACACTCCCTGGGCGCCTGCCATCAAGTACATCGGCGGCCAATATCTTCTTTACTACGCGGCGCCGGCCACAACCCTGGCGGGCGGCGCCAATGCCATCGGCGTCGGGATCAGTTCCACTCCGGCCGGTCCGTTTGTGGACAGTGGAACTGCTGTGATTGCACCCGAACTGGCCCCCGCCACCTGCTGCACGGGATATCGATCCACCATCGATCCGGATGAAATCCAGGACACATCCGGCCAGAGATACATTCTGTATGGCAGCTTTAACGGCGGACTGTGGGTGCGCACGCTTTCGGCCGACGGCCTTACCTCGGACCCGACGAGCGAGGTGCACGCGGCCGCCGACTCCCGGTACGAAGGCGGCAACTGGTGGTACCATGGCGGCTATTACTACCTGTTTGCCTCGTCCACCAACTGCTGCAACGGACCGTTAAGCGGCTACTCTGTCTTTGTCGGCCGCGCAACAACACCCCTGGGTCCATATCTCGACGCACAGGGAATTGATATGGCCGCATCCAATCCCGGTGGAACGCCTGTCATCGGGATGAACGGCAATAACGTCGTCGGCCCTGGCGGGAACGTGATCTTCACCGACGAAGCCGGACAGGACTACATGCTGTATCACGGCATCCTGCTTTCGTCTCCGTTTTACACAGGATCCACTTCCTATACGGCGCGGCCAGCCTTCATTGACGCCCTCGACTGGGTGAACGGCTGGCCAGTCGTCCGCGGCGGTTTCGGACCTTCCGACGTTGATGCTCCGCAACCGCTCCCCGCCGCCCAACCGAAGGCAACCAACAGTTACACCTCGGTGCTTGCAACCCAGGATGCTCCTCGCACTCTGATTAAGGGCCTATCGGATGACTTCACTGAAGCGACCCTCAGTTCTCAGTGGTCGTTCTTGAATTCGACGCCGAACTACACCCTCACCGGGAGCGCGTATCAGGTGCAATTGGTCGGATACGACACGGTCGGAAATATGCCCAATGTTCCGCTCCTGGCGGAGAGCGCGCCCCTGGGCGACTACATGGTCGAGACGGAGGTTGATCTCAACATCCCAGTAACAGGCGATGGTCCCAACTATCCGTCGGCAGGGGTGCTGATTGTGCCGGTTACCGGGGCTACCCCGGACCCCAACAACTTCATCCGTGTGGATCTGTATAACAACAACGATACCCGCCAGGTGGAATTCATCAAGGTGCAGACGGCCGCAGTCGCGGGCTATCCCACCTTCGGCGCCACCAACCAGGGCCCGCCGGCGCTCAGCACCGTCGCGACCGTCACGATGCGCCTCGTCAAGAGAAATGTGAACGGCCAGGAGCATTACACCGCCTACAGCAGCAACGACGGTGGGGTTACCTGGTCTAAGAGCGGCACGTGGATTCATTCGCTGGGTAACGCGGCCGATATCTGCCTCTATGCAGGCAATACGGCTGGGTACACAGCAGACTTTCACTACATTCACGTATCAACCCTTTAATAAGACGAACATCCGGAGGTGTGCGAGGATTTAGCCGGCCTTCGGCAATTTGGAACGGAACAAATGGCAGACGCGGCCTCGGCCGGATCTGCAACCGGGATGGAGATTTACGGTGAAGAGAGTCTTTCAGTGCGCATTAGGTTTGTTCTTTGCGGCTACCGTGTATGGGCAGGTCACAATCAAGGAGTCCATTCCGCATACAGCCACCATCGAGGTGAATGCAGCGGCGGTTGGCCAGCAGCCGATTCCACGCACCATCTTCGGGACCTTTCTTGAGCCTATCGGGAACTCGACTTACAACGGCCTCTGGGCCGAACTGTTGCAGAATCCAAGCCTGGAGGCGGGACTCTGGAGCCCGGCACGGATAGCCGAAATGCTTCACGATAACCCGGAACTTCGCCAGGCGAGTAATCTAGCATTGCCCTTGCCGTGGGAGCCGCTCGACGCCAGCCAGGGCAATCGCTACGAGGTTCATTTCGGCGAAGCAGCCAACTCGTGGCAATCGCTGCGCGTCTTCGGCATTCCCGGCCAGCCGACGGGCATCAAGCAGCAGGTCTATCTTCCCATTCATCGCACGCGGGACTATGCAGGCAGCTTCTACGCCAAACACCTGAGCGGAGATAAAAGTATCACCATCTCCCTGCGCGTCAGGAACCAGAAAGAAGTGCTTGCCTCCCAGCAGCTTCAGGTTGCCGATGCTGCTTGGACAAAGTACACCTTCACGCTTCAGGTCGCCGACGGAAAACTGCATCGGCTCGATCCGGCTGACTTTGTGGCCCAGCTTGCCGGGGACGAGCGGGTCGAACTGGATCAATTCTCTCTGATGCCTGCCGATGCAAAGGGCGGACTCGATCCGGATGCCGTGGCCCTGGCAAAGCAAATGAACACGCCGCTGGTTCGCTTCGGCGGCAACTTCACTTCGTCTTACCACTGGACCGATGGCGTCGGCCCGCGCGACAAGCGCAACAATGCAATCAATAACTCCTGGGGAATTCCGGAGTACAACAGCTTCGGCACCGATGAGTTCCTCGAGTTCTGCCGCCAGATTGGCGCACAGCCTCAGGTCGCTCTCAATCTCGGCAGCGGAACGCCGGAGGAGGCAGCCGCGTGGGTTCGTTACGTGGACGAGCACTGGTCCACACACTCCGGTCTGCTATGGGAACTGGGCAATGAGCTTTGGGGCAACTGGAATCTTGGCTATCCCACCCGCGAACAACTCGCCGGCCGCACCGCGGTGTTCAGCAAAGCTGTTCGTGCCGTCGATCCATCCGCGCGGCTGATTGCAACCGGCGCCGATCCGGAGGTTTTCAATAGTTGGAATGCCATCCAACTTACAAGCCCGCCGGGAACCTTCGACTATCTCTCCACCCACTTTGTGGTGGGAACCAGCGAGGTCCTGCTCAAGAATCCCACTCCGGAGTTCGTGACCGAGGCTGCATTCGCCTTGCCCGTTGAGTTGGGAAACAGGCTGCGCCAGGCACAGAGCCAGATTGACAGCACCGCCGGCTATAGCGGAAAAGTCCATTTGGCATTTACAGAATGGCTGTTCATCGGCCGCCACACCGAAGCGCCCAGCTTCACCAACACGGGCGGAGCGATCGTCACCGGCGGATTCCTGAACATGATGCTGCGAAATTCGCAAATTGTGCCCATCTCCGACATGACGGGAATCATGGAGTTTGCCGGAATCTGGAAGAAGCGCAGCCAGGTCTTTGGAACCCCCTCCTATTACGTGTTCAAACTGTATGCGAACGCCGATATTGAAAAGCCCGTTGCTGTCACCGTCAATGCGGGCTCCTATTCCGTGGCCCAGGGCGTCAAACGGCTACCGGAGATTGCCTCCGTTCCCTATCTGGACGTAGTCGCGGCGCTGAGCCGGGACGGAAAGACACTTACGCTCTTCTGCGTCAATCGCAGCCTGGACAAAGATATTTCAACCAACATACGCCTACATGACTTTACCGCGGCCCATGCGGTTGCCGCACATACGCTGAGCGCGCCGAACCTCGCCGATGCCAATGACGAGGTGGCTCCTGACCGTGTCAAGCCGGTAGACAGTGTCGAGGTGGTTCAACCGGATGGGTGGACGCACACCTTTCGTCACGCCAGCGTAACCGTGATTTCTCTCGATCGCAAATAGCTTTCGGACAGTATTCGGCCTTTTTTCGCACAGAAAGTTGAAGAAGGGAACACTCATGGTGAAGACAGCTCCGGTATGGATGCGGATGCAGCATCTGACCCTCTTCCTGATTATCTTCGTGGCTCTTGCCTTTTGCGCTCCGCTCCACGGTCAGCAGCAGCGCTGGACTGAAGATCGGGCCAACCAATGGTACCAGCAGCAGCCATGGCTCGTGGGCGCAAACTTTCTTCCCTCCGACGCCGTCAACGAGCTGGAAATGTGGCAGGCGGGCACGTTCGATCCAGCCGAGATCGATCGCGAGTTCGGCTGGGCAGAAGGCCTGGGCATGACCACCATGCGCGTCTTCCTGCATAACCTGCTGTGGGAGCAGGATTCCGCCGGCTTTCAGCATCGCTTGGATCAGTTCCTTGCCATTGCCAGCAAGCATCACATCCGCCCTATGTTCGTGCTCTTCGATTCCTGCTGGGACCCCGATCCGAAGCTGGGTCCTCAGCGTCCACTCATTCCCGGCGTTCATAACTCCGGCTGGGTGCAGGCGCCGGGCAGGGCAATTCTGGCTGACCCCAAACAGTACCCGCGCCTGAATGCCTATGTGCAGGGCGTGGTCGGAGCTTTTGCCAACGACCCTCGCATTCTTGCCTGGGATGTGTGGAATGAGCCGGACAACGACAACGCCTCATCCTACGGAAAAGTCGAACTGCCCAACAAGCGGGAGTTGATTCTCGCCCTGCTGCTGCAGGCCTTTGCATGGGCCCGCTCGGCCCATCCCACACAGCCGCTGACAAGTGGCGTCTGGGCCGGCGACTGGTCGTCGCTCGACAAGATGTCTCCTGTAACACGGGTACAGATCGAGCAATCGGACATTATCTCGTTTCATAACTACGATTGGCCGGAGGGCTTTGAAAGCAGAATTCACGAGCTCGAACAGTTCCATCGGCCACTGATCTGCACCGAGTACATGGCGCGCGGCGCGGGCAGCACCTTTGATACGATTCTGCCTCTCGCGAAGAAATACCATGTCGGCGCCATCAACTGGGGACTGGTGAAAGGCCGCAGCCAGACCTATCTTCCCTGGGATTCCTGGCAACATCCCTACATTCTTGCAAAGCCGACCGTATGGTTCCACGATATCTTCCATGAGGACGGCACTCCGTACCGCCAGCGGGAGGTGGAACTTATTCGAGGACTTACGGGCAAGCAGTAAGTGAGGAAGTCGAAACCAACTGCATTTCTCCAGCAGCGCGGAGGTGAAAACTACGGTAAAGTTACTTGCAGGTATCAGTGAAGGCGAGTTGAAGCGCCGCATGTGCGAGCTATCTTTCTTTTTTCTCTGCCTGGCCGTGCCGTGCGGGAGGGTCATGCTGGGCGAGACTCATAGCGGGCCACAAGTTCTCGTCCCCATTGAAGCTGAGTTGCTCTCGCAGCTCCAAGCCCGCAATTTGCACACGGGCGCAGTTGTCTATGCGCGTGTCGCCGTCGATTGGACCGGGCCTGGTTGCGTGCTCAAGCAGGGCGCCACTCTCGAAGCCAAGGTCGTCGATGTCGCGCCGCACTCCAAACTGTCGAGCACCTCGCAGGTCGCTCTTTCCTTCGCCAGGGCACAGTGCGGCAAGTCGGACGTGGAGCCGTTTGCGCTGGTGCTGGCCGCGGTCGCGGCTTCGCCGGATAGCGATGGCGGCTCCGTGTCGACTGATCTGCCGGCGGCCTTGGGAGGCTCGTCCACTCCGGGCACTGCTACCCCCGCCACGGCCACAGCCAACAGCTTTCGTTCGGTTGACCAGCAGGTAGACCCGATGCTGATCAACCTCCACCGGTTTCCCGTGACCGCCAACCTCCGCGCCGGCGATGTGCTGGGAATCAGAGGGCTGAAGTTGAGCGTCGGTTCGGGACCTGAGAACAGCTCCGTGCTCTCCTGCAGCGGCCACGATGTGGATTTGCTCAAACGCACCAGGCTCCTGCTCATGCCCTCGTCGGTCACGAATGCAAAGCCGCAAACCTCTACACCGCCCTATCAGCCGGCGGAAGGCGGCACGCCCGGCCTCGTGGCGCGGCTGGTATCCGCTGCCCCGGCGCCGGCCTCCGCGGACGATGTGGATGCCTGCGTCCCTCCGGAATGCAGCATCGTCTCCGCCGAGACAGAGGTCCCTGCCGACAGTCGTGCCCAGGGCAGCATTCCCATCCATTCGCTGGGATATGCGCCCAGACTCCAGATAGAGATCGAGTCCCCCGGTCAGGATGAAACGCTCACCTATCTCAGTCCGGCGGAGTTGCTGGTCACCTTCAATCCTCATTCCCTTGTGCCCCGGCACGGCGACCTCACCGCGGGCTCGACCGTGCGCGTCATTCGCGCGGCACTGGTGGATGTCGCCACTCGGAAGGTGGAGCGCACCGTGGACTGGCGCCTGCCCGACAGCAACCAGTACCTGTGGACGCTGGCCCGGCATCGTGTACTGGTCCACGTCGGCAGCGAACTGCGCGTCTACGGCCCCGGGATGAGGGTGGAACAGCGCATCGCGCTCGTCGGTCCACTGGCCTTTGTGCGCACCTCGCCTGACGGAAAAGTGCTCGCAGTCGGCACGATCAAGGAGCGGCATACGCCCGAGTTGCACAACAAACTCCGCGAGAGCCTGGGACAGGAGCCGGAGGAAGACGTCGAAGTCCTGGTTCTGAATGAGAAGTTTGAGATCGTTTCGGCCGCCACATCCACCTCCGACCGCCTTCCGCCCACCCTGCTGAATGAAGGACAGGTTAAGCTGCTGCTTCAGTCCGGGCAGGCAGGACTATCGGACAAGCACTACCATCTAACGTTGCGCACCTGGGACAATCTGTCGCGCAGTCTGGGCCGATTCACTTCGAGTTGCACTCCCGAGGTGTCCAGCCTGGCTCCGGACCTGGTGTTTCTGGTGACCTGCGACAACACCAACCATGCCCGCGAGTACCGCGTGATGCGTCCCGACGGAAAGCTCGTGCTGCGGGGACAATCGATGCTCAAGGAATTAGGCCACGCAGCCATCGGCGACGGAGATACCAAGGAGTTTGCCGTCAAGATTCTTCAGGCCGATCAACCCGTACTGCCCGGCGAAGTGTTTCACCCCGCGGACCTGCAATCGGTGAAGCTTGGAATTTACCGCGCGGAGAACGGCAAGCATCTGTTCAGCGTGCATGTCGGCGATCCTGCCGCAAGCGCCGGAGGCTATGCGCTGGCTCCCGGCGGAGGCCAGTTGGCGGTTCTCACCCGCGGCCGGATCGCCCTCTACGCGATGCCGCTCGAATGATCGGGTCTGACAGAAACTGCCCGCCAGGAACAGGAAGCAAATCTGGCACATGCCGGCCGAATGGGCGCTCGCTTGCTTGCCGCGGCATTCGATGCACTAACCTGGGCTTCCCTGGTGAGGGCAAGACTGGTACAACTTAGATTTGGGGAAAATAGAAGTAGCTCGATTGCCGGAGACGCCAAACCAGATGCTCGCAAGAGGATTCAAACATAGACGGCTGAAGAGTTGGCTTGCGGTCATGCTGGCAATCGGGGCGGCGATGGTTTCTGCCCAGGCTCAAAGCTCCGCGGCGAACCAATCTTCAACTGCGCCGCCAACCAATGCCACCGGCTTGGTGCCCGGACATTTTGTCGATATCACCGAAAAGTCGGGGATCAAGTTTCTTCACCAGGCTCCGCACACCTCGCGAAAATATCTCATTGAGACCATGGGTTCAGGCGTGGCGCTCTTCGATTGCGATAATGATGGCCGTCTGGATATCTTCTTCGCGAATGGTGCGCCGTTCACCGATCCCACACCTAAAGGATTCATTCCGCAGAAGACCGGTCCCGAATACTGGAATCGCTTGTATTATCAGAAGCCGGATGGAACCTTTGAGGACATCACCGAGAAGGCGGGTCTGCAGGGGATTGGCTATAGCATGGGCGTCGCCGTAGCCGACTACGATAACGATGGCTTTGAGGACTTGTACGTGACTGGCTATGGCGGTAACCGCTTGTACCATAACAACGGCAACTGCACTTTTACCGATGTGACAGATCAGGCGGGCGTGGGCGGCAGTGGATGGTCGAGTTCCGCGACTTGGGTCGATCTGGATAACGACGGCCTCCTCGACCTGGTCGTTTGTCGCTACGTGCAATGGGATTGGGATGACCTATGGTGCGGCGAGCATCGCGAAGGTTATCGGGGCTACTGCCATCCGGATGTGTTTCAGCCTATCACGATGCTGGTATATCACAATGATGGCAATGGTCACTTTACCGAGGTCTCGCACAAATTGGGGCTCGACAAGCCGGCCAAGGCGCTTGGAATAGCCATCGCGGACTACGACCAGGATGGACGGATCGATCTTTTCGTTTCCAACGACTCCATGCCGGAGTTTCTTTTTCACCAGAAAGAGGATGGGACGTTTGAAGAGGTCGGGCTCGAGAGCGGAATCGCTGTCAACGCGGAAGGACGGACCTATGCCGGCATGGGTGTTGACTTTGCCGACTACAACAACGATGGATGGCCTGACTTGGTGATTACGGATCTGGCCAACCAGCGCTATGCGCTCTATCGGAACCTTGGAGATGGATCGTTCGACTACGCAAGTTTCTCCTCGGGATTGGGCGCGATGACGATGCTCCACTCGGGTTGGAGCCTGCGTTTTCTCGATTACGACAACGACGGTTGGAAGGACTTGCTGATTGCGCAAGGACACGACTTGGACACGATCGAGAAGAGTTTTCCTCAGTTGCATTACAGGGAGCCGATGATGCTGGTGCGCAACACGGGCAAGAAGTTCGTGGATGTATCCAGCATCTCCTCGGA
>JBEKZJ010000065.1:0-26118 GCA_049509995.1 Occallatibacter sp.
CTGTTGTGCTATTCTCTGTCACGCGAAGGCCTCTTTTTCTGCTTCAAACACTGTCTTGACAACATGTTTGTAGCAGATGAGGCCTTCCGTGTCAGGGGATTCGTGAATTATCCGGGCTAGAGCGGTATATCCATCCACATCCAACACCCGAGGCAGTGGAGCGGGCTCTTGAGCGGCTGCAACTGTCCGCCGATTTCGCCGTAACCGAGCAAAAACGACTGCCACCCGCTACAGTATCCGCTACACTCAACGGGAAGGCTGCTGTAAGTCATTGAAGGGCCTGTAGCTCAACGGTTAGAGCAGGGGACTCATAATCCCTTGGTTCGGGGTTCGAATCCCTGCAGGCCCACCATAGAATCAACAACTTACAAGCGGTTGCAATCTCACGTCACAGCCGTGTGACGTGGATTGTGACGTGAAATCGCTGGCAAAGGGATTTCGTTCACGATCCCCCGAATGTTTTCGAGGCTCGGATGCTGGTAGATCACAGCACAAAAAACGGCCCCCGCCTTTGACGGGGGCCAAGTTGCCTTGGTTCTCTCGTCTTGCGAGAGCTGTGTTGGCGGCCAACGGCGAGAAGCCGTCGGAGCGGAAATGCCTTGGGGGAGGGGCTGCGGCGTTACGGCCGCTCCGCACCCGTCGAGGAAGCGACACCCTGAGGTGGTGCGGCTCCCTGGGCCGCCAAAGTGTTTTCCATCAACCGGATGTGCACGCTGCTGAACCGCACCGGCCTGGCATCCTCATCGCCTGCGCTGGGTGCGTTTCCGAGGGCCACTGCGTGCAATCGGTAGACGGGAATCTGATGTTCTGTAACCAGGTAGCGCTTGACCGCTTCAGCCAGGCGCTGGGAGCTCTGGATGCCGGCGCTGCCGGCCAGGGGCGAATGCGCCTCCACCTCCAGAATGTAGCCGTGCCGGCCGGTGACGCTGGCCGCCAGATCGTCGAGTTGCTTGCGGGCCTCAGCCGACAACGCCGGCTGTCCACTGCGGAATTTGACATCGGCTTCCGTGACCTGGTGGTACTGGTCCAGGCCGTTCACGGTAGTGTTCAACTGGTTTACATGGCCGGCCGCACCCTGCGCCGTAGCACCTGCCTGTTGGGCCTGGGCGCCGGCGGCGGTTGCTGCCTGGTTGGCCGCGTCGGCGCTGGACTGCGCCCGGCGAATGCCCGCCTGCGCCCGGCTATCCACGTCCTGGATGTCTTTGGCGTTTCTGGCGTTCATTTCATCCAGTTCGCCGAGCCGGTCGTTGATGGGATCCGTCTGCCTTTTGACCCACTTCTTGCGGGCAAAAGGATTCACGCGGCCCCAGAATCCCTCCTTCGCGGCGTTGGTCGATGGCGAGGCAGCGGGTTGCTGTTGTGCCGTCGAAGGAGGTGTGTTCTGAGGGGCCCCGGTTGGCTGCGCCTGTTGGGCGAGCGCGGGGATTCCGATTGCAGATGCCAGCAAAAGTACGGCTAGCCGGCTAGGGAACGGGGTCGAAGTTGCTGCTTTGCTCTTCATAATTATGGAGTGGGCCATCCTCACCTATGGATTCTTCGCAGACCATTGCGATCTGGGAGATGAGCTGTGCTGTCCGCTCACCCGTACAGATAGCAACGCCCGTGCCAAAGCCGTTCCTCGGCAAATGAAATCACTATTCGATTCATATTGTTTGAGTTACGGGATGTGATTTGTGCCAGACGGAGGGAATCGGGTGGCCTCGGTAGGCTGCCGGCCGTGTAGTTTTTCCGAGGACCGTGTATTTTCTACCCGGTAAAGCGTGACACGAACAGGCTGTTTTGTCTCGACGTGGATCACCTTGCCGATTCCATGGAGCACGAATCCGATTCCGACGGACCGCTATTGGCTCAGTTCGCTCAGCAGCACCTTGGCCTTGGCGGCCAGCGTGTGCGCTCCATCCACATCGCCTGAGGCCAGTGCCTCCCTGGCCTTCTTGAGGAACTCCCTGATCTGCGCGGCGGTCTTTTGTTCCAGGTCGCTGAGCGCGCGGCCGATGCCATTGAGGCCGCGCTCCGTGGCTGCGATCGAATCCACTGTTTCGCGGCGCATATCGGCCGGATCCCCCGAGGAAAGCTGGCCGATTGCGCTCACGCCGGGACTTTCGCCGGCGGCTGGCTGGGGATTGCTCGCGGCTGGCGGAGTATTGTCGGCTTGCTGGGTGTTCTTGCTCGCTGCCTTCTTGCGCTTTACAGGCGGTTTGGGCGCCTGCCCCGCATTTACGCTGGCGTCGATCGCGAGGGGCTGGCTGGGAATCGTGGCCGCCGAGGGCGGAAGCTCGGGATGAGTGGGAGCGGGCTTGGACGCGGCGTCGACGGGGGGCGCAAGAGGCTGAACCTGTTGCTGATGGGCCTTGTGGAGGAAGCACGCCGAAAGGAAAAACGGCAGCAGCCATGCGATGTCTCTGGCATGCAACTTCATCCCGAAAGCCCTTCCTCGCTTTGTTCGCTCGCCGGCTCAAGATGCCGGCGTCCCCATTCCGTGGCGGCGAGTGGAATTCGCAGCAGGAACTCCGTGCCATGGTCTGGACTCGATTGTACTTCGATGCTTCCGTGGTGCAACTGGAGAATTCGGTAGGTCATGGCCAGGCCGATGCCGCTGCCCCCGCTCTTGGTGGTGAAATAGAGGTCGAAGATCTTCTCCCGAATCTCGTCGGGAATTCCGGGACCCTCATCGGCAATACGCAGGACCGCGGACTTCCAATGTTCTTCGAGAACGACTTCCAGTGTGCCGCCCTCGGGCATGGCCTGGGCGCCGTTTTGAATCACATTCAGCGCCGCTTGTTTCAGCAGGTCGGCGTCGATATTGGCTACCAGCGGTTTCGAAGGCATGCGGCTGACCAGGATTACGTTGCGCGTGGAAAGCTCCGCCACGGCCAGCGCCAGCACGTCGCCAATCACCGGACGCAGATCCTGCTCGCGCAGTTGCAGTTCCACCGGGCGGGTGAAGTCAACCAGCATCTGCACCACGCGGTCCAGGCGGTGAATCTCAGCATCGATGACCTCCAGGTGACGGATGGCCGGGGCGCTGGCGTCACCGAGCTTGTTCTTGAGCAGTTCCAGATGCACCACGATGGCGTTGATGGGATTTTTCACTTCGTGGCCCACGCCGGAGGTGAGTCTGCCGATGGCCGCCATGCGGCGCGAGAGTTCCAGTTCCGACTCGATCTCTTCGGCCGATTCCAAGTCGTGCAGGGTGACCAGCGCGCCCAGCCTCTGGGGGGTTTCGTCGTCGTGGATAAAATCCAGCGAAACCTGAATCCGCCTCCCGGTCTCGGTGAGGATCTCTTCCTGGATAAGGGTGACGCCGGCATCGAAGGCCTCGCCAACGGCCAGCCCAAGCACCGTCGAGCGGTCGAAGATCTCCCGCGCTTGAAGGCCCAGAATGCTGTCCCGTTCAATGGGCAGAAACCGCCTTGCCGCCTCCGAGACCAGCACCGCGCGCCCGTCTCCGGTGAACAGAAGGATTCCATCCTGCAGCTTGCCGAGAATCTGATCCAGATTCTCCTTCAGCGCGGAGAAGACTTCTTCCACGTTGCGCATGCGCTGGCCGAAGCGCTCGATCTTGTGGGATACGCTGGTCGCCATGTCCTGGCTGGGAACCTGTTCCTCTTCGCCTGCCGTCTCGCTGGCCGCGGTCCAGGCGTCGAGCTGCAGGCTGATCTGTTCCATGGGCCCGAGGGCCAGGTTGCTGAGCAGGAAGGCCGCCACCAGCGCCGCTCCCAGCACCACGCCCATCAACGTGAACGCCTCGGCCAGCCACGGCGCATAGAAGGCGCGCAGCAGCGTGGTGCGCACCCCCACGTGCACGGTCACAAAGGGCTCGCCATTGCGCTCCAGCGGCACCACCACGTCGAAGACTCTGGCCGGCCCGTAGACCTCTTTCATCAACTGAATGGGCTTGGCGTCGAGAAGCTGGCTGTAATTGGGACGGACGGGCAGCGGCTTGTCTTCGTTGTCGGGATTGGTGCTCAGCAGCGTGATGGAATGGCTGTCGCCGATGTTGATGTCATATACCGTGAGCGAGTAACGGTTTACCGATTCCACCACCGCCTGCAGCGCGGCATTGTCGCGGACGGCCTCGGCCGACAGGTTGCGCAACTGGGCCGGATTGTTGGGATCGACCGTTTGATCCCTGAGTCCGGTCTCCAGAGCATTGCGCACCGCAAACTGAACCTGGTTGGCCACCATGCGGTTGGTGTCGTAGGACTGCTGGACGGCGGAGTGGAGAAGTTGGCTCACGTAGACCAGCGAGAGCAGTCCAGCGATCAAGAACACCAGGGTGGTAATGGCCAGAACGAGTTTGGTCTTCAGGCGCATGGCTCAGCCTTGCTGGTCGTCGGGGAATCGACTGTACTCCTTGAGCTTGTTGTGCAGGGTCTTGAGGCTCACGCCCAGGATTTCGGCGGCGCGCGTCTTGTTTTGCCCCGTGGCCTCCAGGGTGCGCACAATCAACAGCCGCTCAGCCTCGTCCACAGTGGATCCTACGCGCACCGGCACCATGCTGGCATCGAAGGCCTGTGCGGCAGGAATCTGGCCTTTGCCGAAGCCCGGAGGCAGGTGGCCGGCATCCAGCGGTGCGCCATCCAGGCAAAGGACGACCGCCCGCTCGACGGTATTGCGCAACTCGCGGGCGTTGCCCGGCCAGTCATAGGCCATCATCCGGTCCAGCATCGACGAGGCCACGCCGGAAACTCTCCGGCCGTGCTTCAGGTTCATCTCGCCAACCATGGCTTCGACCATGGGCGGCAGGTCTTCAAGATGCTCGCGCAGCGGCGGCATGGCGATGTGGAAGACGTTAAGCCGGTAGTAAACATCGGGGCGCAGATGGCCCTGGGCAATGGCCTTCTCGGGGTCGTGGTTGGTGGAGGCCAGCACGCGCACATCGATCTCCTGCTCGGTGCGCGCTCCCAGCCGGCGGAGTTTGCGCTCTTCCAGCACGCGCAGCAGCTTGGCTTGTGTGCCCACGGGCATCTCGGCCAGTTCGTCCAGCAGCAGCGTGCCTCCTGAAGCCAGTTCGAAGCAGCCGGCGCGCCGTTCGACCGCCCCGGTGAAAGCGCCTTTCTCGTGCCCGAAGATCTCGCTCTCGATCAGCGTCTCGGGAATGGCCGCGCAGTTGACCGCGACGAAAGGCCGCGGCTTGCGCGGACTCAGTTCGTGCAGCGTGCGCGCCACCAGTTCCTTGCCGGTGCCGCTCTCGCCGGTGATGAGCACCGAGACGTTCGACGGCGCAATCTGTTCGATGAGTCCGAAGATCCTCCGCATGGAAACCGAGTTGCCCACCAATCCGCCCAGAACGCCGGTCTCGCGCAACCGCCGCCGCGCCACTTCCAGCTCAATTTCGGTTTCGCGCTGGCGCGTGGCGTTGACCAGGATGGTGCGCAGACGGGTGGCGTCCACCGGCTTTTGCAGAAAGTCGTATGCGCCCAGCTTCATGGCGGCCACAGCCAGTTCGATCGAGCCCATTGCCGTCAGCACCACCACCGCCAGATTGGCGTTGAGTCCCGAGCCCTCTTCAGTCAGTTTTGTCAACAGGCCAATGCCGTCCAGGCGCGGCATCTTCAGGTCGGTGACCACAATGGCCGGGTTCCAGGCCAACGCCTTCTCCCATCCCTCGATGCCGTCGCGCGCGGTTTCGGTGCGGTATCCCCAGCCGGAGATCAGCTCCGCAAGCCCCATCAGCGCGTGGGGCTCGTCTTCGACAATCAGGACCTTGACGGCGTTTTGCATAAAGGCTCTCGACGCAGTGTGTTGTGAGCGCACTCTCTGATCGGGTGTGGACGTTTGGCGCTCGTCCCACAACTTACCTTTCTACCACGCACCTGCGCAATCCTGGCGCTTTCTCGCCAGAACACCGCCCTGTGCCTCATATGCCATGGAGTCAGGCAAATTGTTGAGTCTAAGCATTACCCATACAAAAAAGCCGCACAAGGCGTTGAATTGCCGGGTACACGTGACGAAGAAAATCCTTCTCATGCCGTCAGGCGGGCTTTTTTGGCCAGCGGGGCGAGATGCGGATCAGGTCCAGGCCGCCCAGGTCCTCGACTGCAAACGCCGGCGAGGCCGCCGGGATGGCGACAATGCCCCGCGCAGGCAGATCGACCGCATCGAAGGCCGGCCCGGCGATTCTTCCCGCACCGGCGGCAGCAAACAGGTACGACAACTCGTGGGCCGGCTCGCCTTCGCCCCGCAGAGTGTCACTCGGCCGGCTGCCGGCCACCGGCAGGCGCTCCACGCGAAAGTACTCCACATCGATCAGAATCGTGCGGTCCCTGAGCACCCTGGGCGGGATTTTACCGGCGCGGGTCACAAGCCGCGTGGCTTCAAGGGATTTCTCGATGTGCAGCTCGCGAGGGCGTCCGTAGTCGTACATCCGGTAGGTCAGGTCGCAATTCTGTTGGGTCTCCAGCAGAATCGACCCCGGAAAGATGGAGTGGACCGTCCCGGCATCGACGAAGATCATGTCGCCTGCCGCCACCGGCAACAAGTTCAGGCTATCCTCCAACGTGCCTGCATGAATGCCTTCCCTGACCTGGTCCAGCGTTACGCCCGGCCTCAGACCCAGGGCCACCTTCGCTTCCGGTTCGGCTGCCAGCGCGAACCAGCACTCGGTCTTGCCGCGGGGATCGCCGTACTTCTGCGCCATTTTGTCGTCCGGGTGCACCTGCACACTGAGCTTTTCGCGGGCAAACAGCACCTTGATCAGCAGCGGCGAGTCCGGCGACGGAGCGCCCGCGCCTAGCAGGGCTTCGTGGAATTCGTGGAAAAGGCCGCTCAGCTTCTTGCCGGCGTGCGGGCCGGTCTCGACCAGGCACTCGTCCCCGGTGAGCCAGACTTCCCCGATGCGCTCTCCCTCGGCGACGTGATCAAACCATGGACGCAGATCCCGGTAGCCCCACACCCTGGGATCGTACAAGGGCGCGATGCGAAAGGGAGCCAACTGCGGAAACTGTGATTTCCCGGTCTCAGTCATCAGGCTTATCTATCCTCCAAAACATTTTCGGTTTGCCGCGACCGCGGGCCTTTACTTGTCGGGATCCTTCACGCAGGGTGAGGAGTTGGTTGGCCGCGGCGCCCAAGCCAAAATGCCGCCGTTGTCCCAACCATCCTTGCCGCCTTGTCTGAAGGCGGAATTTCCCCATCCGCCGACAAGAATACACCCTGCGCCCAAATGGGAATGATTCAGACAGGCTGGACCTGAAGCTGGAAGCGGGCAACGGTCAACCGGCGGTGAAAAGCGCCGGCTTGCGCATGGACAGATGCCAGGACGAAACCTCGAGATTCCCCCCTTCGCCATCGGCCCCACGGCAAGCTTGCTTGGATTCACACCCAATCGGAGAACCGCCAGAGCCAGCGCGCGCCGGGTGTATCCTGCTCCTGCGCTCTGCAACAGAACGCCACAACGAGGATCGAACCATGAAGGGGATTACTTTCGCGACTCTTTTGAGCGCATTCCTCTGCTCTCCCATCAATTTCGCGGCCCAGCCTGCAGCCCACGGACTGACTCCGATCCGGGTTCTTCTTCTGGATGGACAAAGCGGCGGCCCGTTTCACAATTGGAGGCTCACGACTCCGGCGCTGAAAGCGGAGCTCGAGGAGACCGGGCTCTTTCAGGTCACTGTCCTCACCGCGCCGCCCTCCGATGGAGACTTCAGCGGCTTCAAACCGGAGCTGAGCCATTACCAGGTGATCGTGTTCAACTACGATGGCCCCGATTGGCCCCAGGATCTGCGCCTGCAATTCGAGCAATTCGTCCGCGACGGCGGGGGCCTGGTCGTTGTTCACGCAGCCGATAACGCCTTCCCCGACTGGCCGGCCTATAACCTCATGACCGGAATCGGCGGCTGGAGAAATCGCACTGAACAAGCCGGGCCGCTCTGGTATTTCAAGCAGGGCAAGCTGGTTTCCGATCCCTCTCCCGGACCCGCCGGCTCGCACGGCGCCCGGCTTCCCTTTCAGCTCGTAACCCGCCAGCCCGAGCACCCCATCATGAAAGGCTTGCCACCCATCTGGATGCACGCCGCCGACGAGCTATACGCCACTCTGCGCGGCCCCGGCAAGAACATGACGGTGCTGGCCACCGCACACTCCGATCCAAAGAACAAGGGAACGGACCGCGACGAACCCATGATCATGGTGGTGAGTTATGGAAAGGGAAGAGTCTTCCACACCACGCTTGGCCATGACGTAGCCGCATTGAGCTGCGTGGGATTCATCACCATCTTTCAGCGCGGAACTGAGTGGGCCGCCACGGGCAAGGTGACGCAGAAGGTCCCGGCCGGCTTTCCAACTGCGAATGCCGTCAGCTTCCGCGTGGATATCGCCGCCATGGACCCCGCTTTCCTCAATGGCGCTTCATCGCCTGTAACTCACCCTGAAACTCCGGAAAAGTCTGTTCACCCCCTGCCCGCCGCAAGCCCGCAAAAGCCCTGATGCAATCGCAAAAGGATGATTGCAGGACGGCACAGCCTGCACGCGCGGAATATTCACCCCCCCGGTGATCGGTCCTCCTCCTCGGATGGTATCCCGGTTGGATAACCCCCTTGCCGTCCCATGAGCGACCGCACCGTTCCATGCGCCAAGTCGAAAAAACAAATCAATCCTCCATAATCCAGCCGTTTCGCCTGCAACTGCCTGCGCGAGTCCCGCTAGTCTGGAGTTTTCGTGCGAAAGACTGATGGACGGCCTGACTCTCACCACCGGCTCGACACCGCAAGGACTGCGCGCCATCTTGCTCGAAAACAGCCTTCTCCGTCTTGTGGTGCTGCCCGAGGCGGGCGCCAAGATAGGTCAAATCACCTACAAACCTCTGGATGCTGCGCTCTTGTGGAACCATCCCCACTTGTTCCCGGCTCCGCATGTGCCCAGCACGTCCTATGACGATGTGTGGAGCGGCGGCTGGGACGAACTATTTCCCAATGACGAACCCGGAAAACTGAACGGTCACTACCTGCCCGATCACGGCGAACTCTGGACAGGCAATTGGCAGGCGGAGCCTTTCCATCGCCAGGATGCGGCCGGCGTGCATCTGCGCTTCACCACGCCCATCAGCAACTTCCTGGTGGAGCGCACCTTGCTGCTGCGGCCCCACAGCGCCACCTTCGAGATCCATTACCGCTTTACCAACCAGGGCGCCAGCACCTTTCCATTCCTCTGGAAGCTGCATCCGGCCTTCGCCGTCTCGGCCAACCATCGCATCGACTTCCCACCCATGGCCGTCGTGCGGGAGCCGGAGTTTCCCGGCACCCTGGCCGACGCGCCGCCGATATTTCCCTGGCCCCATGCGCCGCTGGGCGACAGGGTGCTGGACCTGCGCCAGGTTCCCGACGTCAGCTCGCGCGCATTGCATTTCTTTTACGGCGCCGGACTGGTTTCGGGCTGGTGCGGCATTACCAACCGGGCCAATCGGCTGGGATGCGCGTTGCGCTTTGACTCGGATGTTTTTCCGAGTTGTTGGCTCTTTGCCACGCACGGCGGCTGGCGCGATCTGAACGTGGCTGTTCTCGAGCCGGCTACCGGCTACCCGTTCCAGATTCAGTCCATGATCGACGGCGGACGGGCGCGCCGCCTGGCTCCGGGGGCGAGCCTTGAAACCACGGTCCTGTTCTCTGCGCAGGAGGGCCTGACCTCCATCGGCGGCGTCGACGAGAACGGCAGCATTCTGCCGGGAGACGAGAACTAGACCCAGTTGAGGTTCAGCCTTTTGCCTCCGTCTTTGCCGGAGCCGGCTCCAGCGACAAAAGAATCGCAGCAGTAATCGCCACCACTGCTCCGGCCAACTGCATCCAGGTGAGCCGCTCATGCAGCAACAGCACCGCCAGAACCACCGTCAGCAGCGGAAAGAGCGAGATGAGCGAGATGACGATGGAGGCTTTGCCGCCCGATCCCAGGGCGCGGAAGCTGGTCCAGGCCCCCAGCCCGTTCAACGCGCCCCCGGCCACCGAGCAGACGACCACGACGGGCGCCAATCCCCAGTGAGGGCGAGCCACCACCAGCACCGCGGCCGACAGCGCCACCATGGCCCAGCAGAACCACAGAAACGAGCGCTCGCT
This sequence comes from Occallatibacter sp., assembly GCA_049509995.1. Taxonomy (GTDB): domain Bacteria; phylum Acidobacteriota; class Terriglobia; order Terriglobales; family Acidobacteriaceae; genus Telmatobacter. The sequence goes on from JBEKZJ010000065.1 coordinate 10,050, forward strand.
CGATATGCGGTTGGTGGAGAGCTTCTGCGTGACGCCGGTGATGCCCCAAAGAACCAGCGCCAGAATGGCATATCCAAGCCAAACCATTGAACCGTACCCTCCGAATCAGGCGTTGAGCAGATAGATGGCGACAAACGCCAGAGCCAGGCCAAGCCATTGCACGCGGCCCAGCCGTTCCTTTAGGAAGACCAGGGCCAGCAGCACCGTAACCATGGGAAACAGCGCCGTGACCGGTGTAACCACAGAGGCCTTGCCGCCCTTGACCATGGCCTGAAAGTAAGCCATATTGCCCACACCGCCCAGGACGCCGGTGAGGAAGGCCCAGAAGACGCCCTTGCCGCGGCCTTCGGGCTTTCCGGTGGATTCGCCGCTTTTGCCGCGCTTGCCCACCGTCCACGCAACGAAAACCAGCAGCGGCGCAATCCCCACAGTGAAGAGCAACTGGTTCACATAGGCGTCCACGCCTGCTGATGCGATCTTTGAAACCAGTCCCCATGTGCCCCACAGCACGATAGTCGCCAGCGACCAGATCAGCCACAGCGGCAGGCTGCGCGATCGGCCTTCCTCACTCATGCTCTTCTCCCCGAACGGCATGGGCAGAGCATACCGGCCCCGCTCACCCGCGGGCAATGGCCGGCTTGCCTGTCCGCTCCTGTTTTGCGGTTCATTCTTTCGCTCTGGCCGCTGGCGCCTTCCAACGGCCCGCGGCGGCGTTCTATCATTCCCCCGTCAGGCCGGGGAAACGCCATGAAAATCACTGCCGTTGAAGCCATTCACCTGCGCGCGGAAGACCCGCTCATCGAGCTGTTCGACGGGTCCTATGACGATTGTGTTTTGGTGGTCCATACCGACGCCGGGCTCACCGGCATCGGCGAAACCGAGTCCATGGCCCCGGCCATTCAGGCCATCGTGCGCGGCCCCTCGGCGCACAACCACGCCCGCTCGCTCTCCGCCGTGCTAATCGGCGCAGACCCCTCCGATCCGGTCCAGTTGTGGCATCGCATGTTCGAGTCCACCGACTACCTGGGCCGCCGCGGCCTCACCATGCACGCCATCGGCGGCGTCGACCTGGCCTTGTGGGACCTGCGCGGCAAGATCGAGGGCAAGCCGGTCTACGAGCTCCTCGGCGGAGCAAAACGCGACCGCGTTCCCGCCTACGGCACCATCTATCCCATGGCGCAAACGCCGGAAGAGGTCCGCGCGCAGATTGCCGCCGGCCAGGCCCGCAACCTGCGCAACTTCAAATTTGCCGCCGACCCCTGGTGGCTCAACGACATCGCCCTCACTGGCCGCCTGCTTGCTGCCGCGCGCCGCCAGGCCGGCGATCAGGCCCACCTCATCGTCGATGCCGCGCTCTCCTACCGCACCGCCGCCGAGGGCCTGCGCCTCTACCCCATCTTCCGCGAGGTAGGCATCTGGTTTCTTGAGGCTCCGCTGCCCCTGGACGACGTGGAAGGCCACCTGGAGATGAGCCGCCACGGCCTGCCCCTCGGCGTCGGCGACCTCGGCTTTACGCATGTCCGCGAGTTCATTGAGATGATGGACCTGGGCGGCGCAAGCATCTGCCAGCCCGACATCTCCCAGGTGGGCGGATTCACCGGCATCCTCGAGGTGGCCGCAGCCGCCTATGCCCGCAACAAGCGCGTCATCACCCACGGCTACAAGACCAACATCGAGATCGCCGCCAACCTGCATTTCCTGGCCGCGCAGCCCAACGTCGAGCCTCTCGAGTTCTCGCTCAGCCACTCGCCGCTGCGCTGGCACACCACCAACGAGCACTTCCCCGTCGAGGAAGACGGCTGCGTCCGCATCCCGCAATCCCCCGGCCTCGGCGTCACCCTCAACCCGCAAACCATCGAGCGTTACCGCTTCGTGCAGTAGACAGCGACGGCTCAACTCACCCGCAGCACCATCTTCAGCGTGTCGCCGGGCGCCGAAGTCATCTTGTCGAAGGCCTGCTGGCCCTCTTCGAGCGGCAGCTCGGCGGTCCACGGCGCCAGGTCGATCTCCCCGGCCGTCAGCAGCTTCAGCGCCCGCTCGAAGTCCACCGGCGTATAGGCAAACGACATCGCCACCCGATGCTCCTTGCGGATGCTGGTCACAAAGTCAATCTCGCTGCGCTCCTGCCCCATCCCCAACAGCACCACCAGCCCGCCCGGCCGGCAAAGATCGAAGGCCGCCTGCCGCGCCGGCCCCACGCCGGAAGCATCGAGCACCAGGTCCAGCCCGTGGCCCGCAAACCGCCGCGCTTCAAGCCGGCCTTCCTCGGTGCTCACGTTCGCCGCCAGCGTGGCGCCCATGCCGCGGACCGTCTCCAGCCGCACCTCGTTCACGTCCTCGACCAGCACCTCGCGCACCCCCAGCCGTCTCGCCGTAAGCAGCGCCAGCGAACCCATGGTGCCCCCGCCCACAATTCCCATGCGAAAGAAGGGCAGGGGAGCCGCAATCCGGAACAGATGAACGATATTGGCCAACGGCTCGGCGACCACGGCCCGCGTGTCGCTTAGATGGTCCGGAATCTCATAGACCTGCGACTCGGGAATGGCGACAAACTCCTGGTAGCAGCCGGCGGTCTGGTCCATCCCCAGCAGGCGCCAGCTCGAACACAGGTTCTGCGCCCCGCCCAGGCAGGCCGCGCAGCGACCGCAACTGATCAGCGGATTGGCCACCACGCGCTTCCCGTCCGCCTTGTGCCCCACCAACTCGTGGCCGAGCACGAGCGGCGGAATCCGGCGCCGGCTGTGCCCCAGAAATCCGGAAATATCCGACCCGCAGATGCCCGCCGCCGCGACCGCAATCTCGCATTCTCCCGCAGCCGCGCGCGGACGTGGACGATCTTCCAGTGTGACTTGATGGGGGGCCGTATAAACAAGAGCGCGCATGATTTCTCCTTGATTAAAAACTGCGATTGAGGACTGGGATTGAAAGCCTATTACCCGACCCGTTCCAGCTCCGGAATCGCTTCGGGCGAACCCCACCGCTGCGGCTGGCTGGCATAGGCGCGCGGCGTGCAGTGCATGTACTTCTTGAACACCGAGGCAAAATAAGCCGGATTGCAGAACCCGCAACGGTCGGCCACCTCGGCCACATGCAGCCGCGGATCGAGCAACAGCCGCTTGCCCATCTCCAGCCGCTGCCGGATGAGATACTCCTCCAGCGTATGCCCGGTGGTCCGGCTGTACACCCGGCCCAGGTGCCCGGCAGAAAGCTTCAAATCCCGCGCAAGATCCTGGATCGTCACCTTCTCCGGCCCCAGTTCGCGCACCAGCCGGTGGGTTTCGCTCACAATCTTCTCCTCCCGCTGGCTGAACAGTTGCACCACCTGCTGGCGCAGCTTGTCCACATAGCCGCGAAACGCCTCCGCCATGGCGAAGGAACTCGGCGAGCCCACAATGATCTGCACTGCCCGCTCCTTGGCGGCGTTCACTGCCACGGAGCTTGTACCCAGCGTGGACAGCTCCCGCGCCAGGTGTTCGCAGGCCCAGGTGAGCAAACCGCGCGCCTGCTGCAATTGCGCAACCGTCGTGGCCGCCGGAGCCGCGCTGGCGAGAAACTCCCGCACCGCCGCTGCAATTGCCGCCGGATCAGCCAACTGCAAGGCCTTCAACACCCGGCCCAGCGCCTGCGCCGGCTGCTTCTCGCGTTCCGGCAGAGCCTCAAACCAGTTCACCGTCGAGTGCCCCGACTCCAGCGCCGAAGCCGCCTCGTGATACGCGCGCAGCAACTCGGTGGTTTGCTGGTGCAGGCTGCTGATGCCGACCCTGGCCAGGGGAAAGCCCTGCGCGCGCGCGATCCGCAGCAGCGTCTGCGCCATCTCATCCAGCAGCATCCGCTCGTTGCCCGGCGTGCGTGACCTCTGCGCGGTAAAAATGCACATCTCTCCCGGCGTCACCTCCGTGGCCAGCGTGTTCGGCCAGCTCTGGCAGCGGTCCTCGATCAAATGCGCTACGCGCACCAGCGTCAGATTGCCGCCCACTGCCCCCGCGGCGCCCAACTCCACCGCGCGCTTTGGCGCCAATGGTTCCGGCGCCTGTTCCATCGCCGTCTGCAACCGCAGCACCAGCACCCGGTCGGGAAACCGCTCCAGGCCCACGTTGCGGGCCAGAGCGCGCAGAGATTCCAGGTTGCCTGCCGCCCCGCCGCCCGCCTGTCCGGCCAGCAGCATTTCGGCAAGTTCGCGCCGGTCCAGCGCCAGCTCCCGCTCCCGCATCCGCTGGAACTCGCTCATGATCTCCAGCCGCTTCCACGCATTGCCCAGGTAGCGCGCAAACACCTCCAGCATGCGCACCATCGCCGCCAGTTGCGCCGTGGTCACCACCGGCACGCGATAATAGGCCTCTTCAAGCTGCGCCATGTCGATGTGCGGCTGGCCCTCCAGGGTTTCCTTCACGTGTGCAAAGCCCTCTGCCGTCGGCGGCGCGGTCACCACCTGGCCGCTGAACAGCGTGCCCAGATACCGCCCCTCGCATACCACCGGCACGGCAATGTCGGTCAACCCCACATGGCAGGGATAAACCTGGCTCCGCCCCGTCGCCCGGCAGCGTTCCTTGGCCGGCTTGTCGCTGCGCGCGCAGGTCGTCTCCTCGTGGGCGCCGAAGCCGTGCACCAGGTCGCAGAAATGTGTGCTCGGACTCGGCGAGGTCCGCCCCGGAGCGTCCGCGCCCACCGGCTGCAGCTGTACCAGCGCATCTCCCGTATTCACCCGCGGCCCCTGGCTGGGATCGAACAGCTCCAGATCGTCGGCCCACATCAACTCAACGTTGCGAATGGGGCTCGAATCGTTCAGCAAAACAAGAAAGTATTCGAACAGCTCCAGATCCTTCTTGAATTCCTGCTTGAGCGTTTCGCTCAGGTCCGTCTTTTGCTTCTTCATTCCAGGTCGTCTCCGCGCTCAGGATGCCGGCGCTGCCATCTTAAGCTGTGGAACTCAGACCTGAATATCGAAAATCCAGCATAAACCATCGTTTAATTGCGCATATTGTAGATTTTTTCAGCCGCTCCATTTCCAATTGAACCCGTTCGAACCCCAGGCTCATCCCTAACGCTCATCCCCCACGCCTATCAAGGATGAGCCCGAATCGTTAGCCCCCCATCCACAACCAGTTGCGCACCCGTCACCCACGCCGACCGTGGACTGGCCAGATAAGCCACCGCGGAAGCCACGTCACCCGGAACGCCGCGTCTGCCCAGCGGGTGCAACGCCTGGGTCTGCTCCGCCAGCGCCGCCGGATCGGGCGCCGTGCGCAGCCATTCGTCCCACATGGGCGTATCGATGTATCCCGGACAGACGGCATTCACCCGGATGTGCCGGGCGGCAAGTTCCAGCGCCAGGTTGCGGGTGAGCGCCACCAGGCCCGCCTTCGAGCACGCGTAAGGAATGGCGTTGGGGAAAGCATGGCTCGAGTGAATGGAGCCGATGTTCACGATCGCTCCCCCTCCGGCCGGAAACAGCGGCGCCAGCGCCTGGCTCACCAGCAGCGGCGCCCGCAGATTTACCGCAACCACGCGGTCGAACACCTCGGCGGTAACCTGCATGAACGGCAAATCGAGTTCGATGCCCGCATTGTTCACCAGAACATCGACTTTCGTTGCCAGGGCCGCAACCTGCGCCGCGAGCAATTCGATCGCCTTGGGCTCGGCCAGGTTGGCAACCGCAAAATCGACGGCTGCGCGGCCAGCCTTCCGCAGCGACTCCGCCGTTGCCCCAACCCCGGCGGCATTGCAATCCACAAGCACAAGACGCGCTCCCTGTGCGTGCAACTCCTCCGCAATCGCGCGCCCAATCCCCTGCGCGGCCCCGGTCACAACCGCAACCAGCCCCGCAAACTCGTCTTTCGCCGTGGGCTCTTCCTGCTCCATTCGGCTGTCCTCCTCACCTCTTGGCAACGCCGTCCTCGAGAAACACCAGTTCCGAACTCAACGGCTCCCGCAAGTGCACGGCCAGCCCGGACCCCATCAATTCGCTGCCCGTTGCTTCTCCATCAGGCGCGCTGCCGTCTTCAAAATGCAGCCGGTAGCGCTTCCCGGCATCGAGGCCAGCCAGCACAAAGCGATGTTCCGCCTCGTCCGCAATCGACCCGCGGAATGCAAACACCGCGCCTCTGCCGCGCGCCGGGTCCCAATACTCCACTCCGTCCCAGTGCACGCCGTCCGGCCGTTCCGAGACGTGATAGAGCCGCGCATCGCGGATCAGCGTCCGCAACTCCCGCTTGTAGAGGGCAAATGCCTGCCGCGCCGCATCGTGCTGCTCCGGGCTCCAGGCGGTCGTGTCCTGCATGATCGTCATCCAGCCCATCATCCCGCTGCGCAGCATGTAGAGAAAGTTCTCCAGCCGAGGCGCGGGCCACTTCTCCACGTAGCTCTCCAGCATCGCCGCCGGCAGCACGTGACTGGTGTCGTAGAAGGCGCGCCGGTTCGACAGCGGATCGTAGGTATCGGTGATGGAAAAGTAGTCCCCGTGCGCCGCCGAGCCAAAGTCCACCATCCGCCCGCCGTCGTTGCAAATCTCAAACAGCAGGCCGGGATGCGCGCGACGCAGCTTTGCGTAGATGTCGTAGTAAGCCCGCACCGCGTGATAGCTCACGTCGGTCGAGTTCGACGCCAGCACGAAGTCCGAGCCCCAGTCGTGCATCACGCGCATGGTGCTCCGGTCGGGCGGAGCGTGCGGATGGTCCTCGCGGATGCAGCCCTGAGCCACCAGGTAACCGTCGTGCTCCAGCATGTCCAGGTGGTAGTCCTCGACGATGCGCTTCACCTCTTTGGCCGCATAGTCGTGCGCGGCGGGAGCGCCCAGGTCGATGGTCTGGCCTTTGAACTCCTCCGGTTTCCAGTCCGGCGCCAGATCGGTCACCAGCCAGTCGCGCACCGTAGGATCGCGCGCGTTCAAGGCGCCGGGCGCGGTATCCAGCGCAGCCTGCGTCCAGTCCACCCAGATGCCGAACCGCAGCCCCTGCCGGTGCGCCTCATCCGCTATCGCCGCCAGGCCATGGGGAAACTTCTTCGGGTTCGGATACCAGTCCCCCACGCCGCGGAACCAGCCCGCATCGAGGTGAAACATCTCCAGGCCCAGCTCTTTGGATTCGGCAATCATCTTCAGCGCCAGCGCCTCGTCCACCCCCATCCCGCTGCCCCAACTGTTGTTCACCGTCAGCGGATACAGCGGGTCTTTCCATGTGAGCGGATTGTTGAGCACCGCTCGCACCCAGGGCCTCAGTTGGTTCCCGGCCCCATCCGCACCGCCGGCGAAGGCGCCGAGAAACACGGCCGGCGTTTCAAAGCTGCCCCCCGCCGTCAGCCGTGTCCGAAACGGTCCCGGCACCGGATCGAGCCCCAGCACGCTCTTCACGCTGCCGCCGTTTCGCTCCAGCGTAATCCGCGTCCTGCCGCTGAACTCGATGCCCGCATACCAGCCGCTTTCGGCGTCGTTCGCCCGATATACAAACTCCGCGGGAATAATCTCGCGGCCCTCGCCCGGCACCGGATGTGCGTAGGTGGAGGACTTCCCAGTCCAGCGATAACCCTCCCCCACCGTCTCGAGATGCGTTCCCTGAGCCGATGGAGTATCCGCGCCCTTCTCGACGTAGAAGTGGCGCAGTTCCGCATCCGGCAAGGCACGCCAGTCCAGCCGCAGCGAGTCCACCAGGGGCAGCCAGACCTCCTGCCCGCTCAGATTCTCGATGGCGATGCGATGCTCGACGGGTCCGAAAGCAGCCCGCGCCTCCCACTCCCAGCGCAGGCGCAGATGCGGTTCCGCGCACTCGTACACAAACACCACCCGGTGCGCGTCGGCGCTGCCCAATTCCGGCTTCAGCCGCCAGGTGATCGGGACCGGGGCGCCGTTGGCTTCCACGCTTGTGGGCAGCGTCTCCTCCGCTTCATTGCGCCATTCATTGTGCCATGCGGGGCCAGCCGCGCCGGAAAGACTCTCCAGCTTCGGCGCATCGGCGCCGGCCCTCAATTCCACGCGCACATCAGTCGTGCTCAGTGCAGCGGAGTTGTGCGTCCCGATAGCCTGTGCGGCGTAGGTGAGCGCAACGCAGCCCATCGCGGCTGCCCACTCAAGGCCTCGCGCCTTCCAGTTTTTCCCCACTCTCGGCATGGCCTCCCGATCCGGTAACTTACAGCTTCCACGCAACCTGGTCGATGCAAAGGTTTCCTTTGCAAGAGCGCGGGAATCAATAGATTTCATCTGGGTCCACCCCTTGCGCCAACCTAAGGGCGAAACGGAGCGGGCGATTGCGGCCTCAAGTCGCATTTGCCCGTCACCCTCGCTCCCCTCCGCCCCAGTACTTTCAGTTGTATTTCCTTCAAGTCCTGGAAAAGGGGCAACGGCCCGGGCCTGAAGGCCCCGCAAATTCGCTCTCTTTCAGGGGGCTTCAGCCCCCTGCTCCCTCCGGAATCTTCCATTTGCAACTGTAGTACTAGAAGAAGATCCGGACGCCGGCCTGCATCACCCGCTGGCCGGTCTTGCCGTTGATGCCGCCGAAGGTGGGATTGTAAGGATCGGCGATGATGCTGCCGAAGACCGGGTGGTTGAGGATGTTCTGCGCCTCCAGCCGCAACTCGAAGTTCTTCGTCTTGTCGTCGTTCAGGTAAAACTTTTTCAGAATGCTGGCGTCCGTGTAGAAGCCGCCCGGATTGCGCAGATTGGGGAAGAACACCGGCGAGTTGGCGAAAGAATAATTCGGAGTCAGCGAGAAGGCGTTTGCATTCAGCACCCCCGCACCGCTCGAGCTGGCCCAGGCTCCATTGATCACCAGGGCATCCTGATAACTGACTCCGGATTTTCTGAAGTTCGTGTTCGCGAAGCCCCAGCGAAGTGCGGCGCCGGGGACGGTGACGCCCCCATCCACGGTTGGCACCTGCACCGGCGTGCCCTTGGCGTTCCAGGTTGAGATGCCGGCTACCGCCCATCCACCCACGATCGCATCGAGCAGATGGCCGGAGACGCCATCCGCCTGGTTCAGGAATTGCCGGCCCCGCCCAAAGGGCAGATCGTAGGAGTAGTTCAGCTTCATGGTCTGCGGCATCTCGGACGGCGACACGCCGTAGCCTTCCATTAGGTTGTGCGGGTTCTGCAACAACCCATAGGAGAGCCCGTTGTTGTTGATGTCCGTGCTCGCCGCATCGGTAAGCGTCTTGCGAATCGCATACGAAGCCAGCAGCTCCAATCCGTGGAAATTGCGCGACTGAATCTGGAAATTGGCGAAGTTCGCGAACGACTTGCCCCACGTAACCTGGCCCGGCGTGCTGGAGTTGGTCCCCCCGTACTGCGGAGACAGTCCCAGCAACTGGCTCAGCGAAACCGTGGTTTCGCCCGTGAAGCTCTGCGACTGATTCAAGAAGGGGTTCGGGACCTGATCGCCCAGGTGCCCAGCCAACTGGTAGTAGTTCAGCGGCACGTTGTTCAGGCTCCACTCCCCGTTGACGTGCATCAACTGGTGAACGCCCTTGATGGCATCGTATTCGCCCGTCAGCACCCAGTCCTTGCCCACCTGGCGCTGGATGTTCAAGCCCCACATGTAGTCGGTGGGCGTGTCGTAGTGGCCAATCGTCGTGCCCTGGCCGTTGGCGTTCGCGGAATAGGAGCCATAGGTCTCATTCCAGAACTCCGCGTTGTTGCTCACCGGCGGCGTCCAGCCCAGGTTGCCCCCGCCCGGCAGCGCCGGAAACGAGAGCAATTTGTGATCGCAACTGCACAGTTCGCTGATCCAGTGCATCCCGTCCTGGGTTGAAACCTGGTTGAAGATGTTGGTGTTGTAGTAGAAGCTTTGCCAGTCCGTAGAGAGGCCGTTCAACCCCTGGTCCACGAAGCCGCCGCTCAGGTGAAGCACAGTCTTGTCGTCGTAGGCCCAACTGATGCCCACCCGCGGCTGCAGGTTCACCATGTTGGTAGCGTAGAGATTCTTCTGCGGATACTCCGGCGTGTTGATCAAAGCCAGGCGCCCTGTCGCTCCCTGTGTGAGCCAGGCCGGCGTGGGCAGGCTGGAAAGCAGCCCGGCTGGTTCAGCCGCCACCACCGAGCCCCAGCTCCAGCCGGTGTTCGGAGTCATCACGTTCTTGGCGTTCAGGTCATAGATCAAGCCGCCAAAAGCATGACGTCCCTGCTTCGCCCCGTCATGATCCCAGCGCAGGCCAATCTGCACCGTCAGCTTGCTGTTCACCTTCCAGTCGTCCATGATGTAGGCCGCCTGGTTCCATCCATAGGGCGTAATGTTCCAACTGCTGCCCCACGAGTTCAGGTTCGACGAACCAACCATCAGCTCCGCCAACTGGCTGCCGGTCTGTCCATCGTTCTGGTTCCAGTACTGCTCCGTACCAGGGCCGCCGTTGGAAGGGTTGAAGCCCGCGCCCAGCCCGATGACGCCGGTGGCGTCGCCGCCGTGCTCGGTAAAGCGGACAAAGTACTGCTCATAACCGGCCTTCAGCGTATGCCGGCCGAACAGATGCGTCAGCGAAACCACTCCATTGTCCGTCTGCGTCAGGAAGGAGTCGTACTGGTCGCCGCCCACGTGCGTGTAGCCGGGCAAACCTGAGTTTGCGTTTGAACCCATGTTGGCCACCGGGGCAATCTCTTTGGTCGTCTTGGCGCTGTTGTTTTCGATCAGCGGATCCCAGCCCCACGTCGATGTATCGATGCTCGGATCGGGCAAGGAACCATCCCCCGATACGCCGGTGCTCACCAGGTCCGTCACGCCAATGCCCATGTGAAAGTTGAAGACGGTGCGCGGCCCGATCGTCCATGTGTACAGAAACGCGCCCGTCCAGTCCGCGTCGGCGGTCAACGCTGTAGCGGCATGTTTGAAGGGCGCGGGAACGTTGGCTGTAATCATGGACCGGCTCATGCTGCCCTGTACGTGGTGATTGGGACGCACGGCATCGTCGACCCGAAAGAAATACTTGTCGATCGGCGTCCGCAGCTGGATTGGGTCATACCGGTTGAAAACGTAGTCCGTATTGGCCTGTGGCGCATGGTTCGGCGCCGGCCACATCGCCATGTAGTGAGCCCACAACTGGCTCTGGCCGGAAAGCCCCCCGGTCGGGGTAGCTGGAATCTTGCTATTGGGGAACTGCGGACGAACCCAGCAACTGCCTTGCGCCGTGTATTGCGCGGCCAGCGGACCGGTGCAATCGGCCGGGTTCGAGTCGAACGATCCATTGAACGGGTCGTAGATTTGCGCGTATACCGGATTGCCGTTCTTGTAGTTGACTACCGTCTGCGAGAAGTCGCCCGCCTGATTCAGCACCGTGGGGATGCTGCTCAGGACCACCTGCCCTTCCGTGAAACGCTGCCCTTCCCAGGCCCCGTAGAAGAATGTGTGATCCGTGCCGTTATACAGGTGCGGAATGCGTATCGGGCCGCCCCCGGCGAGGCCGTAGTTCTTCTGCTGGAAGTCCTGCCTGGGGACGTCCACCGAGTTGTTCGACCAGGTGTTGCTGTTCAGGTCCTGGTTGCGCAGGTAAAGGAAGGCGCGGCCGTGGTAAGCGTTCACTCCGCTCTGCGTCTGCATGGAGATGATGCCGCCCGCGTACCGCCCATGGTCCGCCGTCAGCACGCCGCTCTCCACGCGAAACTCGCTCACCGAGTCCGGCGTGGGAATCGCCCGGTTGGTGTTGTTGAACTCCGCCTCCTGCACCGGGTTGCCGTCCACGCTGATGTTGGTGCCGTTCACCTGCCCGCCGGAGACCGAGTAGGCGTTGCCCGTGTTTGCAATCAAGTACGCTGCGTTGCCCTGGGCAAGACTCTGCAGGTTGTCCACCTGCGGCCCCGTCCCCTGAACCGACGGGATCGTCGCCGTCAGATCGAGAGCGTTGCGGTTCAACTGCGGCAGCTCGGTGATCATCTTATTGTCGAGCACGTCGGCAGTGCTTGCCTCATCCGACGAGATCAGCGTCTGGCCGCCGCTCACGGTCACCGAGACCTCGACCGAGCCGGGTTTCAGCGCGAAGTTCTGCGCCAGGTGATCGCCGGTGCCCAGCACCAGGCCGGCGCGCTTCACGTCGCCGAATCCCGGCGCGGTCACCGTGATCGTGTAGGGACCGGGCAGCAATTCCTCCAGCACGTAAATGCCCGCGCCGTTGGAGACGGCGGTGTAGGGCACATTCGTGGCTACGTTGACCGCCTTGATCTCCGCGCCGCCAATCACGGCCCCGCTCGGATCTGTAATCAGTCCACTCAGTTGCGCATTCGCCGTCTGCGCGCGCATCGCCGGGCACAACGCCACAAACGCCACCAGAACCGAAACCCCCACGATCGATCCCAGGTACGGTCCCACCCGCTGCGCGGCTTGTCTCCACGTTGGATTCATGACTTTTCGTCGCCTCCAGAACTGCCGGCTCCGCGCGCAACTCCCTCGCGCCGATTCGGCACGTCTAGCCACCATTGATATTCCTTGCATGAAATGGCCGTCTATGCGCATTGGCGATATTTCTTGTGTTTTAAGGGTTTCCTTCTGCAATCGTTCCTTTTGGGATTCCGTCGCACCCGCCGCGTCTTGCCCGCACGATGCCGGCGGAAGCCCGTCGTACCCAAACGACGCGCGCTACGCCCCCGGCTCCGTCACGGTCAGCCGCTGATCCGCCGCCACCTCGCCCAACGTCTGCATCGTCCCGCAGGGCCAGCGAATCTCCACCGCCGCGCGCGTCGCCTCGCCCAGACCGAAATAAACCGTCAGATCGCTCGAGGACGCATAACCCACGCTGGACGAAACCGTGCGCACCTGTCCGCGTCCACCCGCCCGGCAGCGCACCTCCGCCCCGATGGCCGAGCGATTGCTGCGCCGTCCCATCAACCTCAGTTGCAGCCAGTGCCGCGCCGGACTCTCCCGCGGGCTGCGATTCCACCACAACTCGATGGGCGCATTCAACGCGGTAACCGCTGCATCGATCCGCCCGTCCCGGTCAAAATCCGCAAACACCACCCCGCGGTGCAGCGCCGGCTGCGCAAACTCCGCTCCCACCTGCGCTGAAACATCCACAAACCGACCGCTCTGATTGCGAAAAACCCTATTCGGCTGTGCATCTTGTGTGTCCAGCCCGCCGCCGGCCACAAAAAGATCGAGCCAGCCGTCGTTGTCCAGGTCCACCAGCCCGCATCCCCAGCCGTTCCAAAGCCGGCTCAGGCTCAGCAGGCCCGTCGCTGCGCTCCCATCCTCGAATTCGCCCTTGCCCTGGTTAAGAAAAACCTCGTACGTCTCGTTCTTCAGGCCGGTCATCACAATATCGAATCGTCCATCCCCATCGATGTCCCCAAAGTCCGCGCCCATCCCGGAAATATTGCGTCCGTCGCCGTTAAAAGCCACGCCCGCTTCGAGGCCTACCTCCTCAAATCCCTTGCCGCGATTCCGCAACAGCAGATTGCGCGCGTTGTCGTTGGCCACAAAGATTCCCGGATGCCCATCGCCGGCAAAATCGGCCATCGCCAACCCCATCCCCTTGCCCAGCAGGTCCGGCAGCCCCTCTTTGCGCGTAATTTCGGTAAACGTGCCGTCGCCGTTGTTGTGGTAGAGCTGCATCGGCTCGGCGTGGTATTTGTCCGGATGGCAATACGCGCGCGCCTGCGCCTCCAGCCCGCCGCAGATGGGGTCGGTTCCAGGCGCCCAGTCGCAGTAATTCGATACGAACAGGTCCAGCCACCCATCGTTGTCGTAGTCGATCCAGCACGCCGCCACCGACCACACCGGCCTGCCCAGCGAACCCGGCCCGAGGAGTCCCGCCTCCCGCGTCACATCGGTAAACGTGCCGTTCCCGTTGTTGCGATACAGGTGGTTTCGATGCACCCCGGCCACAAGCAGATCCTCATGGCCGTCGTTGTTGTAGTCGCCCACGGCCACGCCCATCCCGTAGCCTTCGCCCTGCAACCCTGCCTTCGCCGTCACATCGCTGAATGTTCCGTCGCGGTTGTTCCTGTAGAGCCGGTTCCAGTACTCGGGGCCGCTCTTGGTCAGCTCCGGCACTGAAGCGCCGTTGGTGCAGAACAGATCCGGCCAGCCATCCCCGTCGAAGTCGATCACTCCCAGCCCACCCGGCAGCGTCTCCACCTGGTACTTGCGCCCCAACGCTCCGTTGCGCAGCACAAAGTCCAACCCCGCCGCCGCAGCGCCGTTGACCATGCGAATCGGTGACTGTGTTTGCGCCGGCGCAGCCTGCCCGAGCGCCCTGCGCATCCATCCACCCGCCAGAGCCCCGGCCCCCAGCGCAGCCGCGGCACGCAGCGCGCCGCGCCTACTGGTCTTCATCGGAACTCCCATGCGTGCTATCTGTCGCGCGGGCCTGAAACGCGTCCGACAAACGCCGCGCCTCGGCCTCCGCTTTCACCGCTTCGGCCTCACGACCCAGTTTGCGCAACACGCGGCCCAGCAGAGCGTGCAGCGCTCCCTTTTCATCCGGATAGCCCGCGGCCAGCGCCGGCCCCAGCCAGCCCAGCGCCTCCTGCGCCGCGCCGGTCTGCGCCAGCGCCTTCCCCAACTGCACCTGAACCGTGCGGTCGCCCGGAGCTTCCCGCGCCAACTGCCGCAGCCACGGCAGCGCCTGCTCGTAATCCCGGTTGCTCATGGCCAGCGAAGCCAGCGTCCGCAGCGCCTCGCGCCGGTGAGGATCGATGGCCAGCGCTGCCTGCGCCGATTGCCGCGCGCCTTCTGTGTCCCCAGCCGTTAGTTGCGCCTCGGCCAGCCGCTCCAGCAGGGCCGGATCCGCAGGGCGAACCGCGATGGCCTGCCGGTACTCCGCCTCGGCCGCTTGAGGGTCCCCTTTCAAGCGCAGCAGTACGTCGCCGCGCAGCCGATGCACCGCGGCCAAATCTTCCCCGCCCTCCTGCAACTCTTCGGCAGCTTTTCCAGCTTCGACGGCATAGCAGATCGAAAGCTGGTAAGCAGTCTCCACGTCCGCACTGCCGTGGTCTCCACTGGCGTGATTCGGCCCCGCCGGCCTGGCGGCGAACTTTCGCTCCAACGCCGGGATAGAGCCTGCACAGCCTGCGCCCGCCGCCGGCTTGCGCGCCGCTTCTGCCAATCGCCGCGCCGCGGCAATCCCCGGTCCCGAGGCGCGCAAGCCCTCGCCGATCAAGCGAAATCGCTCCAGCGCAAAACCGGCCCAGGCCTCAAGAGCCTGCTCGGAGCCGTGCCCGCGCTGAATGGCTCGCTGGTACGCCTCGGCCGCCAGCGCGTAATGGCCCAGTCCCGCTTCCGCCTCGCCCAGATAATCCTCCGGAAACTCCTCGCCCGGACGCGCCCGCGCCGCCAGCTCCAGCCGGGGCACAGCTTCGCCCGCCTTGCCGGTCCGCAGCAGGTCGATGCCCAGTAATAGATTCGCGAAGTAGTCGCCGGGCTCCAGCCGCCGCGCCCGCTCCAGCACGGGAATCGCCTCGGCAAAGCGCGCCTGCTGGTGAAGTTGGAATCCCTGCTGCAACAGATCCCGGAAACTCTCTCCGCCGGACGGTTGCGCCATGCCCGCCCTGCTCATGCACCCGGCAAGCATCATCACTACCCACAACCATGCCGCGGTCTGGCTACTCTGAAGCCTCACCGAGCCACCATAGAGCCTCACAGCTTCCATCGGCAACTCGCACACCGCTACTGGCGATTCCGAGCCTTCAGGCCGCGACGAACCGCTCAAGCGCTCCCGCCGGTCTCCATCATCCGGTCGCTCAGTCCTTACGCCCTGACTGCCACAACGCAGATTGGAAACGGACGGACCAGGCGGCATGCTGGCGGAAGGCCGTGGCACTTGGCGGCTACTGGTAGTTTCCGATCAGGACAAACGGCGCCCAATAGAACGGGTGCGAATATCCGGCTTCGCGCGGCGCATTCGTTGCCTCCCGCGCGGCATTGAAACCGCGCTCGCTTTCGCCAGCCGCTTGCGCTGCGGATCCGCGCAGGAATGTTAGTTGCGCCTGGCGCAATGCCTCCGCCTTGCCGTCGCCCGGATGCTTCACCCAGCGCGCGTAGAAATCGCTCATCAGCCGGCTGGTGCTGGCGTCGTTCACGTCCCACAGCGTGGCCAGCACCGCTTCCGCATCCTTCTGCTGCGCGATCATGCCCAGGCTGTCCATCTCCAGGCCATTCCTCGATGT
>JBEKZJ010000066.1:0-39025 GCA_049509995.1 Occallatibacter sp.
CAAGCTCGAAACCGCATACCACAAAGCCGATCACTCCCTGCAAAGCATCATTCAATTGCTCCAAGCCGCTTGAAGTTGTTGAAGTATTCCTGTTTACGAATGAAACGGCAAGAATCTAATAGTTGGTTTTTGGAGAAACCTCAGGATGTCCTTTTGCAGAATTGCTAGGAAGGCTGCTAGGAAGCCTTCTCAACCTCCTGCAAACCAGCTTGAATCAATAGCTTGCGGGGATTTTGGTGCCGAAGAAGGGACTCGAACCCCCACACCCTTGCGAGTACGTGGACCTGAACCACGCGCGTCTGCCAATTCCGCCACTTCGGCACGGTGCACAAGTTCAGCGCCTTTCGCTGAACCGGCAGCAACTCTGAGTCTCGCAAAACCGGCCTGCTGTGTCAAATGCAGCGGCCGCCCTGAGCAAGCCAGGTCTTAAAAAGCCATAAGTCGCGTTCCCGGTGATCCGAGCTCAATCCTGATGGGGGACCTTCGCGCCATTCAAGAGTCCAATTCGAGACAGGCCGCGCTACCCAGAGATCTTTACGCCCTGCCGGAGCATCTCAATGGCTCTCTCCAGGCGATTCAATCGTGTCTCTTCCTTCCTGGCTTCCGTAATCCAGCGTCAGTACTCCTTGCGGTGGGTGTGACTCAGCTTCTAAAAGACGCGAACAGCCCTTCACTTTCCATCAACTTTGAAAACTCGGGGGGAACTTCGGGAGCTCCTACCTCCTCGTCTTTCCAAACGACAACGTCGATGGTGTCGTCCGGTCCTTTGCCAATCCCGGTTCCGCTCCACCCGCGGATCGCGCACCTCTGCAAAATACTTCAGGAGATTGTACATTTCCCCTTCTCAAATAGCGACGCCCCTGTTGCATATAACCATCTCGGTCCATTTATATGCGTCGGCCCTGAATTTGATATGCGTCGGCCTTGCGGCTAAGGCGTTGGGGGTGGGTCGATCCGCGGGCTCCCGACAATACGCGCGAAACTGAATGAGCAAGCGAGAAACCGCCATGGTTGATGGAACATCCTGGTGACGGGCAAGATTATATGGCTGCCAGCCAAGCAGCAAAATCCCGGCGCGGAAGTGGAGCAGACATCCAGGAGGTATCTGGCTCTGGAAGCTGCAACGCTTCTTTCACTGTGAGCCAACCCTTCGTCAAGGGCATTGACTTCCTCGTGCCTTTGCGCGTTATCCACTCAAGCTTCCGACGTTGCTCGCAAGCCTGCGCGATCTGCATCGCAATCCGCACGTCCTGTGCGACATACCCGAGAACTTCTTTGAAGTGGCCTCCAGCCCAAAGCTTCGGGGCCATGAGGCCGCTCATACCGGGAGGCTTGCCAGGCAAACCCATCCCCTGCGCAGCTTTTTCGAGCCCTATAGGGTAGCCCAAGAAGCAGAAAACGTGAAACATCATGTCCACATGACCGAGTGCACATTCCTTGCAACTCGCAGCGGCACCGGACTCTTCCGCGAGAATGTCAAAATCAAACTGTAGCCCGTTCCAAGTTAGGACTCTGCAACCATCGGCTGCCATTCTCGTCAGGTACTGGACCAATCCCAGGGCGTCGTCCCGACTCATTTGTCCTGCGGGTAAACCTTCCCGTGTCCTGCCGTGCCAAAGAATCGGCTGATCCGTGTCGCTGGTCAGTGTCGCGGCGCAGGAAATGCCAAGCGGCCGATGTAGACGCCAGTTGAAATCGTCACCCGGAACATCTTTTGCAGTTTCAATATCAAACGCCAAATATCGAGGTGCCATCAAGCCGTCCTTCCTGTTGCCAGAGTTTTGGTCCTTGCTGGCCCGTCTGAACCGCCGAAGCGAGCGGCCCTGGATTGTGCAGTTCACGACCGCGCTTCGAATAAGCTGCCATCCTATCAGGCAGCGCAGACGCCGGTAACCGTCCTGCGCAGGCACGGGTACCTGCCAAGGCACACTTTTCACCAAAAATCCTTGCGGCATGGATTGACGCCGCCAACATATGGCGCTACTCTCAAGCGCAGATACCGGATTTGGTCGCCTACGCCAACCCGCGGTTTCACGAGACAGCCCAGGGCTTCGGCCCGGTCCTGCTCTGCGCCTTACGGTCCCCTTCACAATCAGCCGCTTCTTCGCAGCCCGTCCGGCGCCTGGTGCGCCCGCATGGGTCCGTGTCTCTCGCCCAAACCCCTTGGGTAGTCCTTGCGTACCCCACGCCCTCAGCCGCTATTCTCTTCATAGCCGCGCCGGCAGCAGCCGCTTTGGGCCGCGACCCGTTCAACTCAACCTCACAACGCCGCACTGGAGGCCGTCGAATCCTTTGAAGATCGCTCTGGAGATCACGCCCAACCTTGAGCCCTTGTTTGGGACTCGCGATGAAAATCTCAGGCTGATGGAAGACTCACTTGGCGTGCGCATCGATCTGCGTTCCGACGCCGTGCATGTGGAGGGACCGGAAGCGGGCGTAGCGCGCGTGCAGCGCATCTTCCAGGACTTCGAGGCGTTGCGCCGGGCGGGCGTGAATCCGCACAACGGGGAACTGAACGGGATGCTGCGCCTATTGGCGGCTGACCCGGCGACCACGTTGCGCTCGCTGGCCGACGCGGGCAAGCAGCGCTCGGCGGGCGTGAAGCGCACCGTGCAGCCGCGCTCCATCAATCAGCGCCGGTACGTCGAGGCCATCGAGCAGAACGACATGGTCTTCGGCGTGGGACCGGCGGGCACCGGTAAGACCTATCTCGCCGTCGCCATGGCCGTGGCCGCTATCAATGCCAAGAAGGTGAGCCGCATCGTGCTGGTGCGGCCCGCGGTCGAGGCCGGCGAGCGGCTGGGCTTTCTGCCCGGCTCTTTGCAGGAGAAGGTGGACCCCTACCTGCGCCCGCTCTACGACGCGCTCTACGATCTGCTCGACCCCGAGAAGGTCGACAAAATGCTGGAGAAGAACGTCATCGAGGTTGCGCCGCTGGCCTTCATGCGCGGGCGCACGCTGAACGACGCCTTCATCATCATGGACGAGGCGCAGAACACCACCATCGAGCAGATGAAAATGTTCCTGACGCGCATGGGCAACAGCTCGAAGGCGGTAATTACGGGCGATATAACGCAAATTGATCTGCCCAATCCGCGCAAGTCGGGGCTGCTGGACGCCATCAACATTCTCGATGGGGTGGAGGGCATCCAATTCTGCCACTTCGAGGACTGCGACGTGGTGCGGCACGCGCTGGTGCAGCGCATTGTGAGAGCCTACGAGTCGGCCAAGCCGGTGCAGCAGGAGCTGCCGCTGGCGCTCGGCGAGGCAATCGACGTGGGGGCGCAGACGCGCGAGGAGCGGACGCAGGCGCAGCCGGCGCATCCCGCAAAGCCGCAGTGAAACCTGACTGCGCGTAGAATTGAAGATGAATCAGGGCTGCGCATCCGCCGCGGCGGAGGGCCCTGGGCACGATGATCCTCCTCGACCCAGATTTGGAGCCCCACCCCGCGCCGAAGGCAACTTTGGCGAAGCGGGCGGCTGCGTCCGCCTCGGCGCTCGATTCCAAAGCCGCTCCACGCGATATTCGCCTGCCTTCCGCGCGCACGCTGGCCCGTTTTCTCGCCGGCGCTCAAAAAGCCGTGCGGCTGAAGGGGCAGGTTACGGTGCTGCTGACCACCGATGCGGCCATCCGAAAGCTCAATCGCCGTTTCCGAAGCAACAACAAGGCCACCGACGTTTTGTCGTTTCCCGCAGAAGGTCCGGGCTCAGAGGAAATCGCCGGCGACGTGGCCATCAGCGTCACCACGGCTTTGGGCCAGGCAGCCGCACGGGGGCATTCGCTCTCGACGGAGATCAAGGTGCTGATTGTGCACGGGCTGTTGCACCTTGCCGGCTACGATCACGAGGCCGATGACGGCCTGATGGCTCGCCGCGAGCGGCTGCTGCGCGCCCGCCTGGGATTGCCGCAAGGGCTGATCGAGCGCGCGGAAGCGCCAAAACAGCGAGCAATAAAATCTCCCGAAAAGCATCCCTCAGGGGCTAAAGCCCGCGGCGATTCGGCAGACTTTGTGCCAGGGATAAATCCCTCGCCTACCGCCCAGACGGGTTTTTCCGCCGCCAAGAGACCGCCTAAGGCCAAACGGCCATGAGCACACTGGCCATTCTGATGGTGGTTCTGCTGGCCGCGGTGGAGACGCTGGCCTCCTATATCAGCCGCGTCTACTCCGAGTTCGGCAAGATTCTCACGCGCGAGATCGAGGAGAACCTGGACGCATGGGAAGAGCTGATCGAGCCGCAGCTCGGCCTGAGCCGCGAGCATGCGGCCATCTCCGCGGCGGTGCTGCAGCAACTGGCGCTGGGCATTATTGCGCTGGAATTCGGCGTGGTGCTGTTCGATCGCGCTCCGTACCTGGCGCGGCCTACCTATGCGGAGATCGCGCAGGCCGTTCTCGCCGTGGTGCTGGTGGTGGTGTTCTGCAACCAGCTTCTGCCTTCGCTGCTCTTCAACCGCACGCGAGGACGCTGGGTGGGCAAGCTGGTCTGGCCCATCCGCCTGCTGCTGTGGCTTATGACTCCGATTACCGTCTTTGTGCGCTTCTTCTTCTCCGTGGCGTCGCTGGCGGAGGCGCCTGCCACCGAAGAGGAGGAGACAGCCGTCGATGTCGAGGCGCTGCTGGAAGCCGGGGAAGAAGAGGGCATTCTCGAAGAGAACGACATCGATCTGGTGCGTTCGGCCGTCGAGTTCGGCGACAAGCTGGTGCGCGAGGTGATGACCCCGCGGCCGGAGGTTTTCGCCGTCCCCGCGTCGATCACCCTCGAACAATTCCTCGAGCTGCTGCGCGAGCACAACTTCTCCCGCGTTCCTGTTTATGCGGGTTCGCTGGACAATGTGACCGGCATCGCATTTGCCCACGACCTGTTGCAGATTACGGATGAAGAAGCCCGCACCCGCACCGTGGCCACCATCGAGCGGCCCGCGGTCTTTGTGCCGGAAACCAAGCGTGGCTACGAGCTGTTGCGCGAGATGCAGCGCGAAAAGCAGCACATGCGCATCGTGATCGATGAATACGGCGGCGTTTCCGGGCTGGTGACCATCGAGGATCTGCTGGAGCAGATTGTGGGCAACATCCGCGACGAGCACGAGGAAGACGCGCAGGTCGAGGAGCCGCAGCGCGAGCCCGGCGGCGTCTGGCTGGTTCCGGGCAGCTTTCCCGTGGATCAGTTGCCGGACCTGTTCGGCGAGCCGATGGAACTGGGCGATACCTACGAAGCCACGACGCTGGGCGGCTTGGCGAGCGAGATCGAGGGCCGCATTCCGCTGGCCGGCGAGGTTGTATTGCTGGAGCCCATCGGCCTGCGCATGGAGATCGTCGCCTCCACCGACCGCCGCGTGGAGCGGCTGCGCGTCTTTCCGCCGGCGGAAGCCGAGCCGATGTCCTCCTGAGCTTGCGCCCTCTCGATCGCGTTGCGGGCAGCTTCAGGAACCTTGTGGGTCGCGAGCTTTCCAGTCCCGCCACTCCTCTGCCGTGATCTCCCAAATCTCCGACGGCAACCGGCCGCAGACGTAGTCTTTTTCTCTCACGGCCACGACGCGCATTCCCTGCTTTTCTGAAATGCGGCGCGACGCCGTGTTGGCGATCGCTTTGGCGACGCGCAACAGCGGAAACCCGAGCGTCTCGAACCAGAAGTCATTGGTCCACGCGCAGGCTTCGCTCATCAATCCCTGACCCTGCCACGGTACGTCAAGCCAGAAGCCGCGATTGTCCTCTTCGCCCTTGACCAGACTGATGAATCCGATCATATGCGCAGGATCGCTGCGCAGACGGATGGTCCAATGCCAGGCTTCTCCGCGCTCAGCCTGGGGAAGCGCGATGTCCCGGCAGTAGTGGAGTGCGCCGTCGGGCGGGTAAGGCCAGGGCACGCGATTCAGCAGGTACTGAACGATCTCCCAGCGCGGGAAGAGCGCCTGAATCTCGGCCGCATCGGCCAGTTCCAACGGGCGCAGGATGAGGCGTTCCGTCGTGCCTTCGCGGATCATGCGCAGATCATACTAATCTTCTGGCCGCGCATCCACGATAATAGAGCCTTAGGAGCATCAGTCCCTTTGAAATCTGGATTTGTCGCTATTCTGGGCCGGCCCAACGCCGGCAAAAGCACGCTGCTGAACGCCCTCACCTGCGAAAAGGTGGCCATCGTCTCCACCAAGCCGCAGACCACCCGCAATCGCATCGCCGGGGTGGTGGAAGTGGCCGCGCGCAAGGGCGTGCATCCGGCAGCGCAGATCGTCTTTGTGGATACGCCCGGCGTACACAAGCCGGGCTCGCACCTCGATCGGCGCATGTTGCAGGAAGTCTACGAGGCGCTGGAGACCCGCGACCTGGTGCTGGTGCTGATGGATGCGACGCGACGGGTGCAACTGGAAGCCGCAGCGGTTCCCGCGACGGAGCCAGAGGTTGGAGTCGACTCCGAGGTCTCAAAATCGAGACCTGGGGCACCCGCAGTTTCTTCAGCAGCGGAATCCCAGGCGCCCGCGGCCTCTGAAGCTTCCAGGCGGGAGCGGACCAACTGGGCCAGCGAGGACGAGTTTCTCTTCGGCCTCATCCGCAAGCTCGACTGCCCGGTCTTTCTGTTGCTCACCAAGATCGACCTGGTTCCCAAAGACCACCTGCTGCCGCTCATCGACACGCTGACCCGGCAGTTCAACTTCGCCGAGATCATTCCGGTGAGCGCACGCAAGCGCGATGGGCTCGATCTGCTGGTGCGCAAGATCGTCGAGATTCTTCCCACGGGCGAGCGCTTTTACCCCAAGGACCAGTACACCGATCAGCCGCAGCGCTTCATGGTGGCCGAGCTGATTCGCGAGAGCATTCTGGCGGAGACGGGCGAAGAGGTTCCTTACGCTTCGGCGGTGGTGATCGAGCAGTACGAGGAGCCGGAGCCCGTGGCGCCGCGCAAAAAAGGTGCTGCGCCTGCCAGGCTGCCGCTCACCCGCATCGCCGCGGCCATCTACTGCGAGCGCGACGGACAGAAAGCGATTTTGATCGGCAAGGGCGGCGCGAAGCTGAAAGAGATCGGCACCGGCGCGCGGCGGAAGATCGAGTCGCTGCTCGGGACGCGGGTTTATCTGGAGCTGCACGTGATCGTCGAGCCCAACTGGCGCGAGTCGAAGAGCTTTGTGGAGTCGCTGGACTGGCGAAATCAGTTGGAGAGGCTGGCCGGGGATCAGATTACGGAGACGGCTGCAGATAAAGAGGAGTAGGGCTCACCTGCTCTATTGAAAAGCTGCAAAGGCGCCAAGGTGCGGCAGTTATGCCCTGTCCCCATCCGCCAGCTGCCGTTACTTCGCTAAAACAACCTCATTCTCGGCATCCACCGCGACCGACTTCTGGCCTTTGTAGTCGGAGAAGTGGACCACATTGTCGTAGGCATCTTTGATCAGGTCCTGGAGGGGGATGACGCTGCCGTTGACGCGCTGCTCGTCGAGCAGATCGAGATCGACGTCGGCGACGATCATCTGCTCCTGGTTGATGATGCCTTCGGCGGCGATGCCGTCGCGGGCGAAGAAGTAATCCGAGGGGGTGAGGATGGCGGCCTGGCCGTAGTTGGTATTCATGTAAGGGACCAGGGGCAGATTGCCCACGGTGCCGGTCATGGCGACGTAGATCTGGTTCTCGATGGCGCGGGCCTGGGCACAGTAGCGAACACGGCAGAAGCCCTCGCGGCCGTCGGTGCAGGAGGGGATGAAGAGAATCTCGGCGCCGGCCTCGGCCATCACTCTGGCCACCTCGGGAAACTCGACGTCATAGCAGATGAGGATGGCGATGTTCCCGAAGTCGGTGTGGTAGAGGTAGAGGCCATGGCCGCGACTGAGTTGATAAGGGCCGCTCTCGGTGGGGGTCAGGTGGACCTTCTTCTGGCGGAAGACCTTCCCGTTGGGCGTGAAGAGGTGGGCGGCGTTGAAGATCTTGCCGCGCTGGAAGACGGGGTGGGTTCCGGCGATGATGTAGATGCCGGTTTCCTTGGCCAGGCGCATGAACAGCGCCTCGTAGTCGGGCGCCAGTTGGGCCAGGCGGCGCACGGCCAGCGCCGGGGCGGGCTCGTTGATGTAGCTCAGCAACTGCATGGTGAAGAACTCGGGGAAGAGGACGAAGTGAGCCTTGTAGTCCTTGGCGCTGTGAACGAAGAACTCCACCTGTTTCGCGAAGTCGTCAAAGCTGGCGATGGGCCGGAGCAGGTACTGGATGGCGGCGATGCGGACGCGGCGTGGGCGCGGAATCCCGCGCATGGCCTCGGCGGCCTCCTGTTCCAGGGCTGCGTGCTGGAGGCTTGCCTGCAGGCTGACCGAGGAGGTGTACTCCGGGTTCAGCCATTCGAGCACCGTGGCGAAGCCGCGCGATTCGATATCGTGCATGTATTCCGGGACCACATCGAGGACCACGAGTCCGTTTTCGAGCTGGAAGGTGAGCGCGGGGTCCCATCGTTTGCCGGCGACCACCTCGGCCACGAATTCCTTCGGCGTCACTTGATCAGCGACCTCGTCGTAGCCGGCGATGCGGCCGCCGGTCAGCAGCCGCTTGAGCCCACGCTCGCGGATCAGGTCCTTGCGCGCCTCGTAGAGCAGAGTGCCGATGCCCTGGTGGCGCGCCTCGGGATCCACGCCCATGTCGGCGCCATAGAGGGTCTTGCCCAGCGGGTTGTGGGTATCGAAGTTTCCGTGCCCGGTGATCACCGACCAGTTGGCGGACTCGGCGTAATCGTCCCAGTCGATAATCAGCGAGCTGGCTGAACCCAGGACGCGGTCGGTCTGGTCCACGGCTACAATTTGGCCCTCGGGGAAGATCTCCAGATGGCGGGCCAACTGCCCGGCCCCCCAGGGCGGCTTGCCGGGAAAGGCGCGTAACTGCAGATCGATGACCGCGGGGATATCATCGCGGGTCATCTGCCGTACGCAGAAGTTTTTCAGTGGGTTGGCGGTGGTGTTCATGGCGGTACGCTCCGGAACTTCCTGGGACGCCTGAACAGCCAGTTTACCGATTCACTCTGCAACGGAATGTAACAATTTGCTCAATTTCCTGAGTCATTGCGGTGTTAGGCGCTGAATGTGCCTTGCGGGCGGGGCGAAAGCGGGCTAAGCGCCGCGAACGTGGCCGCGGCCATTGATCTTGACCGCGTACATACGGGTGTCGGCGGCGCCGATGATGGCGTGAACGGTGGCGCCGTCGGCGGGGGCGGTTGCCAGGCCCAGGCTGGCGCTCACGCTCAGGTTGAGCCCATTCTTCATGGGGAAGTGGGTCGCCATCAGGGTCCGAAGCAGCCTGGTGGATTGGGTCTGCGCGGCCTGGGCGCCGGTTTCCGGCATCAGGACCACGAACTCGTCGCCGCCGTAGCGGAAGCAAAGGTCCTGCTTGCGGCTCAACTCCCGAAGGCGGCGCCCGGTGTGAGCCAGCAGCTCGCTGCCCACCAGGTGGCCGTGGGCGTCGTTGACCAGCTTGAAGCGGTCGAGGTCAAGAAAGGCCAGGCTCACCGGCAACCCCTGCCGGTTGCATCGTTCCAGCTCCCGGCCCAGCACATCGTAGAGATGGCGCGCGTTGTAAAGGCCGGTGCAGTCGTCGGTGATGCTCAACTGCTGGATGCGGGCCACGTCGCGCGCATTTTCGATGGCGATGGCCGCGTGATCGGCCAGAATGTGCAGGAAGGCGATGGTGTAGTCGGTCATCTGGTCGGCGCGCGGGTTGAAGATCTCGATCACGCCGTGGGTTCCCTTGCGCCCGCGCAGAGGCATGGCAATCACTGAGCGCACCTGTTCCGGGGCATGTTTGACGGTCAGCCGCGGATCGTGTCGCGATTCGGGAACGATCATCGTCTCGCCGTGCTGGACCACCCAGCCGGCCACGCCCTCGCCCACTTTCACCCGCAGGCCGCGGAGCGCCTCCCGTTCTCCGCCCGCGGCGATCGCGTAGTAGAGTTCCTGGGTTGTTTCGTCGAGCATCAGCAGCGTCCACTGCTCCGCCTCGACTATCCGCTCCATGTGTTCGAGGATGGTGCGCAGAATGGTGTCCAGGTCGAAGCTCGAGGTGAGCGAGCGCGTCAACTGGTGGAAAACAAGCAGATCTGCGAGCGGGATGCGGTTTTCCGTCTCGTTCGTCATTTTGGACCCACGGGCGGGAGCCTTGAGAGCATTCTGTCACACCGGACGGAAATCGCGATAGGGAAGCGCTCGCGCTTTGGGCTGTTCCAGGGCACAGCTGGAATTGCGCCATGAGCAAGCCTTTCGCTCAGCCGCCGATGTGCACCATCGACCGCGAGGGTTTCAGAAATCCGGGTTCCCCGATGTGATGGCGGGCTTCCTTGCCCTCAACGGTACGGAGGATGTAGGCGCGTAGTTCCGCGTCGTTCACCCCGGCCCTCAATCGCCCGTACAGGTCGTGCTCCACCTGGGAGAAGAGGCAGGTGCGGATTTTGCCGTCGGAGGTGAGCCGCACCCGGCTGCAGGCCCCGCAGAAGGCCTGGCTGACGGGCGCGATGATGCCGATCTCGCCCGCGCCGTCGGCGAAGGTGTAGCGGCGCGCCGTCTCACTGGGCTCGCGCGGCGGCAACTCGACCAGCGGCAAAACGCGGCCGATGCGCGCCACGATCTCCGCGAGCGGGACCACGATCTGCGGCGACCACAGGCGGCCTTCCTCGAGCGGCATGAACTCAATGAACCGCACCACCACGTCCTCCTGGCGCGCAAACAGGGCGAAGCTTTCGATCTGGCCGTCGTTGAAGCCGCGCAGCAGCACGCAGTTGATCTTGAGGGGCGTGAGCCCGGCGGCGCGAGCGGCGCGAATGCCTCCCAGCACGTTCTGAAAGCTGCCTGGAACGCGGGTGATGCGCTCGAAGGTGAGCGCGTCCACGGCGTCCATGCTCACCGTCACCCGGTTCAGGCCGGCGGCTTTGAGCGGCGCGGCGAGGGAGCCAAGCAGGTGGCCGTTGGTGGTGAGCGCCAGGTCCAGCGGCTCGCCCGAGAGCGTGTGCAGACGCGCCAGTTCCTCGACCAGTTCGACCAGGCCGCGGCGCAGCAGCGGCTCGCCCCCGGTGAGCCGCACCTTGGTGATGCCCAGGCCGACGAACAGCCCGATCAGGCGCAGGTACTCTTCGATGCTGAGTTCGGGATAGAGAGCGCCTCCTTCGCCGGTCCGGCAGTAGACGCACTTGTAGTTGCAGCGGTCGGTGATGGAGACGCGGAGGTCGTGAATGACGCGGCCGTGGCTGTCGGTCAAGCGCGCGTCCGGCGTCGCCGTGGGGCAAAGAGTTGGGGAAACAGCGGCCATTGGCAAGTTAGAGGCTATACCGTTCCGCGCGGTTGTGCGAGCCGGCTCGCGCCCCGTCCCGCCGCGTGGTCGGGATGTGGCCTCGGAGCGGGCTCAGTCCAGCCGCGGTGTTCCCTTGCGCAGCACAATCCCGATGACGCCGAAGACCACGATGATCGCCAGGGCAATGACGAAGTAGTAGGCCATGGGATGCGCCCAGCCCGGCGAGTAGGTGAGGTCCTGGCCAACCCACAGCAGCAGGATGGTGGCAATAACCGCGAATTGGCCGGCGATGACCAGGAAGGTGTGACCCAGGTCGCGCCGTTTGTCCAGCGCCTCCACCTGGTCGGGGGTCAGATTGCGTTCTTCGGGGGGAAGCAGGGAATTAGCCATCTTGTATCTCCTGTTTGCCTGGCGGCCCGTTCTGGCGGCCTCCAGGCCCGGCCGCTCACATTCTCGATTCAATCACAGGTCGCCGGGACTGCGCCAGCGGAACGGCACGGCGGCACACGCTGCCCGCTCTGACCCTCGCGGGAGCGGGCAGCCCGCAGCGAGGCAAGGATAAAGCATCGCTTCTCAGTCGAGAGCGGGTTCAGCCAATTCGAGGGCCGAGAAGGTCACTTGGGCGGATAGCCGACCGATTGCGCGTAGAGGGCACGCTTTTCAGCGGACAGCTTCAGGGTTGCGGCCACGTCCGGCCCATGGATGGTATAGAACCAGGCGTTCAGCCCCTCGGATGCCGCAAACAGATACACGTTCTGGCCGATGAACCCAACGTCTACCTGGGCGAAGTCGTCCTTGGCGGCGGCCACATAAACGATGGTAACGGCAGCGCGAGCAGCTGGCGCGGGGCTGATCTTGGCGCGCACGTCGCCCAGGAGAAACGGACGCAGTAGGTTTGGCTCGGCCTCATAGACGTACACTCCATCGGCAAGCACGACGTCGAGTTCCACTTCCTGCTTGTTCATGGCCGAGGGCGCCGTGCGGCCCAGCCCCGGCTTGACGTCGCGCGGGCGATTGACGCCGAAAGCCGCCCACAGCAGGTTGGAGAGGGTCTGCAGGGGAAGCGGATTGTCCTCGAAGGCGCGGGTGGTCTGGCGCTTGGCCAGGGCCTGCATCAGGGGCATGCCGGCACCGATCTGCGGCTTGGGCAACTGGATGGGCGCTTGTTGGCAGGGTGCGGGCAGGGTCCACGCGAGGGCCGTGAGGGCCAGCAGAAGGGCGGAGCGACGGAGTGAGACCGGGAAGCGGGCTGGAATGCGCATAGTTCCTCCTCGAAGGACGTTGTGCACGCCTGCCTCCGAGGGTGTGCGGGATGGGGGAAGAACCGATGCAACCGCCGGGACGAAACGCCGGCAAACCCTGGGCTCGGGACCGGAAGGGACTGTGGCGCCTAAGAAAGCGGGCGGCAGGCGTCCAGCCGGGAGCCGCCGGTTCGCACACCCCAAGGACTCCGCCTCCTTCAGCAGTTGGGGCAGGAGTTGGGCGCCCGGAGTTCCGGGCACACAGCCTGCTCACTCGGACAGAAACGCCAGCGACTGCAACTGCGTGATCTCGAAGGGCTTGCGGCAGCGGATGTTGGCGCAGGCCAGCTTGTCATCGCGTCTTACCATGTAAGACTGCGCCTTGGCGAAGCGGGCGCGGTCGCGTTCGTCGGCTCCGCGTGGCACCTGTGCCCGTTTGCGCCGCACCACCCAGGTGACCTTGTACTCGCCCTCCTGGCCGCATTTGGGGCAGGTAAATGTGTGCGTTCGCTGTTCCGTTGTCTCGTTAAAAAATTCCCGCTCTTCCATGGTTTTCCGGCCCTCCGGATTTTCACCCCACGGTCGAAACCCATCCGCAGGGCCCCGGACCGTTGCCCGGCGGAAAAAAAGCGCCCGCAAAGACCGGGGTCTTCCGTTTCAAGCTCAATCTATTCCATACTCATACTTGCCATGACGAAACGCAAGCCAGGTAAGTTTTCGGCCACCAAGGCCGTCAAGGCCAACGCCCGGGAGCGCGTTGGCCAGCCCAAGCCCGCGCAAGTGGTGGATACCGAGCCGCGCACCGGCCGCGAGGCCAAACACAAACCTAAGCTTGAGGAAATCATCCGCGAGGAGGAGTAGCGATGGCCAAGGCTGTTGGCGTAGGAGGCATTTTTTTGAAGGCTC
Source organism: Occallatibacter sp. (assembly GCA_049509995.1). Classification (GTDB taxonomy): domain Bacteria; phylum Acidobacteriota; class Terriglobia; order Terriglobales; family Acidobacteriaceae; genus Telmatobacter. The sequence continues at coordinate 13,385 of JBEKZJ010000066.1, forward strand.
GCGATCCCCAGGCGCTCGCCGCCTGGTACGCGACCCATCTCGGCATCCAGCCGCAAGACGGTGGGTCGCTGGTCTTTTCGGGGCCGGAGTCGGCCGGGATGACTGTTTTCGCCCACTTTCCCGCCGACACGCCCTATTTCGGCGGCGGCGCCCAACAAGCGATGGTCAACTTCCGGGTGGACGATCTGGACCGGTTGCTGGCGCAACTGGGGGCCGCGGGAGTGCGCATCGACCCCAGGCGCGAGGATTATTCATACGGCCGGTTTGCGTGGATTTGGGATTTGGAGGGCAACCGGGTGGAGTTGTGGGAACCTGAGGCGACGAGTTTGAGTTGATTCCAACCGAACACGGTCAATTGTTGTTAAGAAGGCTCTGATTCTCGCTAAGAAGACTCTCATCCAGGCCGTAAGACCCGTGGAACATCCTGTAAGACCCGTGGAACATCAGTAAGGCACGTGGGCCAAGGGTAAGGCACGCGCAGGACCTGTGTCTGGCGCCTGGGGCAGGCATTCGCGTGCTGTCTTACGACCGCGCGGCGGACGGAAGGCGGGAATCGCGTGCGTTTTGCCCTCGCCGTAAGACGGTAAGACAGGGTGTAGGACCGAAAATGTGGACAAAACGGCTCTGTCTTACGGTGTCTTGCAGGAGTAAGACAGGTGTGGGGCAGGAGAAAAACAAATGTCTTGCCTCCGTCCGGCGGATGCCGGACAGTGTCCTGCATAGGTCTCGCGCCGGCTTCCACCCCCTCGGTCCGCCTCGCACGCGTTAGACTGCATTGTCGTTTACCCGCGTTCCGCGCCCTCGGTGATCTGAATCACTGCCCGCGCCGGAACCCAAGCCTAGTTTCAACCTGTTGTGCGCGCTGCCGGCAGCTCAAGGCCGTCGGCACCCGCAAGGAGGAACCGCAATGAGAAAGCTTTCCTTGCGCATCTGGATCGTCCTGACGCTTGTTGCTCTGGCGTCCGGCGCCACTTTGGCCCAGACCGCGGGTCAGGGCATCATGTTCGGCAGCTGGAAGCTGAACGTGGCCAAGAGCAACTTCGGTGGCGGCCAGAAGCTGATGGCGATGACCGTCAAGGTCACTTCCGACACCCCCGAACTGATCCAATTCACCGTGGACCAGACCACCGGGAGCGGTTTTGCGGTTTCTTACGGCTTCAAGGGCGCGGCCGACGGCAAGGAGTATCCGCTTATGGGGAGTTCCTCTGTCTATTCCTACACCGAGGAGCCGGGAGTGGTGCACGAGACGCAGAAGGACACGGACGGCACCATCACCAAGGGCGACTTCACAGTGAGCGCCAACGGCAAGGTAGGCACCTGGAATTACACCATCACCAATCCCGACGGAACAGTGGTGAAGCAGAAGCTGGTCTTCGACCACACGGCCTGAGGCAGATCGCCTCACTCTGCTTGCCCGCGCGCGGGGGAGCGCCGTGGGAGCCTGGCTTCTTCAGGTGGGGATTTGTGGAGCTGACAGGGCCTGTCGGCGGGTCCTGACAACCGCTCGAATTCATGGATGCTGCACGCTATAGGGTCCGGGCAGTTGCGGCTGGGGCCTCTTGTTGCGCTCCTCGGGCTGGCTGGCGACGGCGGTGCGCTTGGAGAAGATGCGGAACTGCACCACCAGGTCCAGCAGCACGGGGACCGGCTGGCCGTCCTTGATGGCCGGCTCGAAGGAGGCTTTGCGAATCGCCTCGACGGCGTTTTCGTCCAGTCCGAAACCGATGGGGCGGGCCACGGCGATCTCTCCCGGCTTGCCGTCGGCGCCGATCACCGCGTGATAGAGGGCCATGCCGGCCACGCCATTGGTCTGGGCGAACTCATTGGACTCCGGCTCGAAGGTCGACAGCAGCCGGGCTTTCCTGTCCACCGCGTTCTGCCGCAGCACGGCTGAATCACTGGGCCGGTAATCGCTTTTGGCCGCCACCGCCTGGTAGTAAAGCCTCCAGAAGCTGGGCATCGCAGCCATCAACCGGTCGTCAAATCCCTGCGCGAAGATCTTGTCCAGCGCGTCTTTGAGGAGCTTTGTCGCGTGCGCCGGCGAGGTCGTCGTGGTCACGCTCTGCGGATCGGCGGGGCGTTCGGCCGGCGGGGCCGCGGCAATCTCGGCCTTGGTCTGGTCGGCTTCGCTGGGCTCATTGGGCTGCGGGGCCGGCTGGGCGGCCGCGGCGGTGGCTGACGCTGTCTGCGCCGCCGTGGAACCGCCTGGCGCAGTCCGCGCCGGAGTTCCGGTCTTCCGGTCTTTTTCCTTGATCTTCTTGGGCTTCACCACCGATTCGCGGTCAACGGTGATCCTAAGCATTTTTTTCTTCGGCGTGATTCTCACCCGGTCCACGGCCTTGGTCGGATCCTCATAGGGCAGGGCGCCCAGAAAGTGCAACCCGTAGCGCGCTCCTTCCAGCTCCAACTTGTGTTTGGTCAGGCGCACTCTTTCGATTTCCACCCCGCTCAGCGTATAGGAGCCCTGTGGCGAGTGGCCGATCAGCGCACCGTGCTCGTTGAAGCTCAGGGAGTTGTCCAGATAGCCGCCGCGCAGGTAGAGCGACTTGCCCACCAGCAGCCGCCTCAGCTCCTCTTCGGTAATGCCGCCCGCCTCGGGTGGCTCTGAATTGGAGTTTTGCTTCGTCGCGGGCGCTGCGGCCGGAGCCGGCGGGACCGTTGCGGCAGGCTGCTGGGCGGCTGGCGCAGCATTGGGCGTAGCGGCTGCGGCCGGAGCCGCAGTACTCGGAGCAGGCTGAGGCGCCGCGTCCGGGTGCGGTTGTTGCGCGGGCGCGGCCAGGCCAAACCCCAGCGCCAGCCCGCCGCAGAGGACCAGCGCGGCGAGCCGTGCCGAAGCCGCAGCGGTAATCCGGGGGTAAACGCAACCCAGGAACATAGGGAACCTTTGAGCGCCACTCTAACAGGAATTGCTCCCATCGGCTAAAAAAAGAAGCCCGCTTGCGTCACCCTTTCGTGCTATCCATGCCCGCAGAGTCTCTCTTCAGGCTCGCACTCCTCGCAGCCCGGTTCAATCGCCAGAGAATCCGCCGGAAGAGCCCCAGGATGCGCCGAGTGTCCGGCTTTGTGGGGGCCAGCCTGCGCAGCATCAGGCGCAAATCGTGGCGGTTGGCCGCCTGCATCGCCGAGGGTGAGTAGCCGGCGGCGATCATGGTCTCCTCGATCAATCCAGCCAGCCGATCCAGCTCGCCCGAATGCGCGGCGCAAACACTGCTTTCGCTGCAAGGTACGGGCTGGCAGGCCGGCGTTTCGATCCCAACGTTCGGCCCGGCAGAATCGTCGCCGGGCTGGTGGGCAGAGGTTTTAACCCCCGCATTCCCTGAGGGATCCTCTTCGGGGGCTTCGCTTGAAACTTGCCCCCTCTCCTTAGACCGCCCAGCCGCAACTTGAGGCTCGACTCTTTCCGGCTGAACAGCCCGCGACGCCAGCTCATAGAGGCACACGGCGACGGCCTGGCCCAGGTTCATCGAGGGCTGGCGGGGATCGGTGGGAATTTCGACCAGCAGGTGGCACCAGGAAAGGTCTTCGCGCGTGAGCCCGTGCTTTTCCGGGCCAAAGACCAGGGCCACGCGTCCGCCGTGCTCGATCTCCCCCTCCACGAGCGGCGCCAGATGAGGCAACGAAACCACCACCTGCTCCGGCCTGCGATGGGTGAGGGTTCCAGTGCCCACCACCAGCGTGCACCCGGCCACAGCCGCGGCTAGAGTTGCTTTCTCCGTCGCAGCCGCAAGCAGATCCGGGGCGCCCACAGCCGAGCGGGCCTCGCGCCACGGCGGCGCGTAGGGCCCGACGACCGTCAGCCGCGAAAAGCCGAAGTTGGCCATCGCCCGCGCCGCCGCTCCTATATTGAGCGGGTTGCGCGGTGCGACGAGCACCACGTCGATGCGGTCGCGTTGGGCGTCGTGCACCAAGGACCCATTGTAGTGCGGTGCTTCCACATGTTGCGCCGCCAGTGGTCCATTCGGTCGTGGTTCAGTTTCTGGGTAAGCAGTGACTCGGGAGCGGTCTCGCCCTTTCCAGAAGCCGAACTTGCGGGGACCCATCTTGCCGTAAAGCCTCTAAGCAATTGCTTTTAATAGAGTTGCGCCGTATCTTGGAGGCACCAGACAGCTAACAACCTCCACGGCCGCTTGCAGGTGGTTATGCGCAATGGGCGCAAATTTCTCTCCCATGTCGATCTCGCTCCAATCCTGTTCTCCCGTAGCGTCAACTGACAGAGAGCAATTTGACCAGGTTCCAACTTGGGCCGAAGGTCCCGTTTTTGGACTCCTCTCATTAAGTGAACAGTATTAACCGCTTTCCCCTTGCGACCGCTGGGCCGAAGGTTCCAACTAGACTACGTAACCTGCCGTGCGCATCTCCGCTGTATTCTGTCGCGCACATCGCACATCCTACCAATCCGCTGAATCCGGCCACGAGCAAGCCGCGGATTGCAACCCGGAAATTGAGAGCACGAAAGGAAAGGAACATGGCACTCGTCAAGAAAGTTGCCGTCCAGGCAACGTCCGCGTCAACGGATGGAAAACCCTCGCTTGTAACCGCCCGCGAGGCCGAAGCGCAACGCAAAAAGGCGAGGACGCTCGCCAAACAACAGCAGGCCGCTGAGCGCATTGCCGCGGCCACGGGAGAGTTGGCTTCCGGCATCGCCGAGGCGTCGTCGGCTGCCGAGGAACTGAAGCGCGCCAGCGACCAGATCGCCACCGGCGCCGAGGAGGCATCGAGCGCCGCGCAGGAGTCCCTGGCCGCCTTTCAGCAGGTGGGGGTCTCAATTACACGGCAACTGCAGAACGCCGATCTCAGCGCCGGTAAGGGAGAGGCCTGCCAAACCCTGATCGCTCGCACCAGCGGGGACGTGGCCGGTCTCATTTCCAACGTCGGTGTGGCCGCGCAGCGCCAGACCGATTCCGTGCGCATGGTCGTCGAGCTGGAGAAGCAGGCCGCCAATATCGGCGACATCGTCAAGGCTGTGGCGCGCATCGCCGACCAGACCAATTTGCTGGCCTTGAATGCGGCCATCGAAGCCGCGCGTGCCGGCAAGCACGGCAAAGGTTTCGCGGTAGTTGCAGACGAAGTGCGCACCCTGGCCGAAACCTCGGAGAAGAGCGCCAAGCAGATTCAAGAGCTGGTTGGACAGATTCAAAAGGACGTGAAGTCCATCGCCGAGGGCATCAATACGTCCGCCAAGACGATGGAAGAAGAGGTGGAAAAGGGCAAGATCATCACTGCCCAACTGGAGCAGATTCGCCTCGACGCCATTGAGATTGTCAAGGGCATCCAGGAGATCGCCGCCAACGCCGGGCAGTCGAATGTGGCCGCAGGGCAGGCACTCAAGGGTTCGCAGAGCATCGCGGCCGCGGCCGAGGAGCAGTCCTCTGCGGCCGAAGAGTCCGGTAAGACCGTGGCCGAGCAGGCCAAGGCTTTGGCCGAGTGCGAGCAGGCGGCCCAGGCCCTGTCGGAGCTGGCCGAGGACCTGAAGAACTCGACCGACGTGGCCAAGAGCGCCGAGCAGGTCGCGTCCTCTTCCGAAGAACTGTCTTCCGCCGTGCAGGAGATCAACCGCTCCAGCGCGCAGATCATGACCGCTTTGGGCCAGATTCGCAAGGGCGCCGAGGTGCAGTCTTCGGCCTCCGAGGAGTCTGCCGCAGCCACCAACCAGATCGAAAAGGGGTTGGAGATTGCCCAGAATCGCGCCAAGGCGAGCGCCGACAAGGTGGGGGCGATCAAGAATCTGCTGGGCGAGAACAAGACCGCCGTCAATGGGCTGATCAACGGTCTGTCCAGCTCGGCCGATGCATCCCGCGCCAGCATCAAGCAGATGAACGACCTGGAACTGGTGTCCCGGCGCATCGACAAGATCGTCGAAGCCATCAGCACGGTGTCCATCCAGACCAACATGCTGGCCGTCAACGGAGCCATCGAAGCCGCGCGGGCCGGGGAGTTCGGCAAGGGGTTTGTGGTGGTCGCGACCGACATCCGCAACCTGGCCCACGACTCGGCGGAGAACGCCGACAGCATCAAGGACCTGGTGAAGGCGGTGCAGGATCAGATCGGCGTCGTAGGGCGCGACCTGACCGAGATCGTGGCCTCGGCCGTCACCGAGGTGGAGAAGGCAAAGGCCACGACCAGCGACCTGGTTTCGATCGAGTCCGACATCCTGGTGGTGGAAAAGGGCTGTCAGGAGATTCTCTCCGCGTCGGAGGAGATTGCCGCCGCTCTCGGCCAGGTGAAGAAGGGCATCGAGCAGATCTCGGCCGCCGCGACCGAAGCCGACAAGGCCGCCACCGAAGCCTCCAGCGCCGCGCAGCAGCAGTCCAAGGGCGCAGAAGATTTGGCCTCAGCCATCGAGGAGATCGCATCGCTGGCCGACGAACTGCAGAGCGCAGCGTAAGGGAGCGCGACCATGACGACAAGAGCATCGAAGAATCACAATGGCGGGACTCTGGTCCAGGAGCCGATCCTCGACCAGCCCGCCCCGGAAATCCAACCGGAAGAGGCCACGGTCGCGGACAAGGGGTCCGCGAAGCGCGCCTCCACCACACAGCAGGGCACACAGCAGTTTGTCACCTTCATAGCCGGCGACGAGGTCTTTGCGGCCGACATGTCGCCGGTGAAGGAGATTATCCGGGTTCCCGAGGTGGTGCGCGTGCCCCTGGCGCCGGCCGCTCTTGAGGGCCTTGCAAACCTGCGCGGCAAGGTCCTGCCTATCATCTCCCTGCGCCGCCTCTTCGGCTTTGAAGAGCTGGCGCACGACGATTCCACCCGCGCCCTGGTGGTGGACGTCGGCCAGCCGCTGGGCTTTGTCGTGGACCGGGTCTCGAGCGTAGTCGGCGTCGACGCCGGTCACATTGAAGATGTGGGCTCGATCCGCACCACGGTGAACACCGAGGTGCTTTCCAGCCTCATCAAGGATGTGGGCGGCCACGCCATGATCATGGTGCTGGACTTTGCCAGGCTCATCGAGCGGGAGTTCTCGCAGATTGCGGCCATCACAAAAAACACCGGCGTGGCGGGCACGGCGCAAGCCAGCGTGCAGGCCGATGAAGAAGACTTGAGCGATGAACTGCAACTGGTCAGCTTCGACGTCGACGGCCAGGAGTACGCCATCGCCATCGAGGACGTGCAGGAAATCGTGCAGGTTCCGGAGGCGGTGATTCACGTGCCGCACTCGGAGTCGCACGTGCTGGGCGTGATGACCCTGCGCAGCCGCTTGCTGCCGCTGGTGAACCTGCGCACCATGTTCGCGCTGCCATACCGCGAACTGGACGAGAAGAGCCGCATCGTTGTACTCACCCTGGGCGGCGTCTCGGTGGGCGTGGTTGTCGATGCGGTCAGCGAGGTGCTGCGCGTCTCGAAGTCCGGAGTCGATCCGCTTCCGGCGATGCTGGCCCGCGACGGAAACCTGGCTGAAATCACCTCCATTTGCCGGCTGGACAATGGCAAGCGCCTGGTGTCGATCGTCACCGCGCGCAATCTTTTCGGTCATTCGGTCATCAAGGAGGCATTGAGCACCGTGAGCGAGAACGCGCAAGAAGAGGGTCAACAGGTGAACGAACAGGACGACAGCCTGGACGACGACGAACAGGTGGTCATATTCCGCCTGGACAAGGAGGAGTTCGGCGCGCCGATCGCCAGCGTGCAGGAGATTGTGCGCGTGCCGGAGGAGCTGATCCGCGTGCCTAGGGCTCCGTCGTTTGTCGAGGGGGTCATCAACCTGCGCGGAACCGTGCTGCCGGTGATCGACCTTCGCCTGCGGCTGGGCCTTGACCAGGTCGAGCGCTCGGACCGGCAGCGGATCATGGTGTTTCTGATCTCCGGGGTGCGCACCGGGTTCATCGTCGACCAGGTGGCCGAGGTGCTGAAGATCTCCAGGACGGCGATCGAGCCTGCGCCGCAGCTGTCGACCGAGCAGAGCCGCCTGTTGAGCCGCATGGCCAATCTGGAGAAGCAGAAGCGCATGGTGCAACTGATCGACCCGCCCCATCTGATGGAGCAGAAGGAGCTGGTGGCGCTGGCCGCGGTTACGGGATAAGCCAATGATCAAGCTGCTGATTGTCGATGACTCGGCGCTCATGCGCCGCCAGTTGATGGTCCTGTTTCAGGCAGAGGGGGACTTCGAGATCCGCCAGGCCAGAAACGGCGACGAAGCGGTGAGGGAAAACAGGGAATTCGAGCCGCATGTTGTCACGTTGGACATCAACATGCCGGAGATGGACGGATTGACCGCGCTTTCCCTCATCATGGCCGAGAGGCCCGTCGCCGTGGTCATGGTCTCGTCGCTCACCAACGAGGGGGCTCTGGCTACGTTTGAAGCCCTGAATCTGGGCGCGGTGGACTATGTTGCCAAGCCGGGCGGAACGATCTCGCTTTCCATCGACAGGATCACCGCGGAACTGGTATCGAAGGTGCGGAGCGCGGCGCGGTCCCGGCCGAGGGGCAAGGTATCGGTCACGGCCACGGCAGCCCGGCGTATGCAGGAGGAGCGCAAGAAGGTCGCGGCCGCCTCTTCGCTTTCGGCCGCTCCCAGGAGCAGCGTCGAAGGATTGCTGGTGATGGGCGCATCCACGGGCGGTCCGCGCGCCCTGGAGATTGTTTTATCGGGGTTGCCGGCGAGCTTCCCCTGGCCGGTGCTGGTGGCGCAGCACATGCCGGGAGCGTTCACCAGGGCCTTCGCCGACCGGCTGGATCAGCTGTGCGCCTTGCAGGTCGTCGAGGCGGGCAGCGCCCTGGCGGTCGAGGCCGGAAAGATCTATATCGGCAGAGGCGGAGCGGACATGGTGCTGGCCAATCGCGCCGGCAGGCTGACCGCTCTGCCCACGCCGGAGAATTCGAACTTCCTGTGGCATCCGTCGGTCGAGTTGCTGGGCCGGTCGGTGCTTGAACACTACGATCCAAAGCGGGTGACGGCGGTGCTGCTCACCGGCATGGGTTACGACGGGTCAAATGCGTTTTCTGAGATCAAGAAGCGCGGCGGCCGCACCATTGCCGAATCGGAAGATTCGGCCGTGGTCTACGGAATGCCGGCCGAGTTGGTCGGCAAGGGTGGCGCCAGCCTGGTGCTGCCAGTGGAAAAGATCGCCGTGCAGCTTTCGGCCTGGGCCGGCAGATAAGAAAAGCAGGAAGCTGGCGCCTGGAACCTGCAAGCCGGGACGAGGAACGAACGATGGCTCTGGTCAGAGGGAAAGCCGCGGGGGATGCTGCAAAGAAGGCTGTGCAGCCTGCGGGGAAGAGCAGGCCCAAACCGGCTAGCTGCGAGGAACTGGCGGCGGGGCTGGAAAGCGCCGATGCGGCAGTTCGCCGCCACGCTGCCAGGGAGATTTTGGCCTGCGCGGATGCCGGCGCCGCGCTGGTCAGCCGTCTGAAGCGCGAAGAGGAGATCGCGGTGCGGGAGGCGATTCTGACCGCGTTGATCCGGCTCGACGATCCGGCAGCAACTGCGGGGTTGGCCGGCTGCCTGCGCAGCGAGGACGTGGCCCTTCGCAATGAAGCCATCGAGGCCCTCAGGGAGCTGGCCGCAAGCGGAGACAGTGCCGGCGCTGTGCCGCCCGTGCTCGCCTCTCTGCTGGCCGACCCCGATCCCGATGTGCGCATCTTTGCCGTCAATGTCATGGAGTCGATGGTGCATCCGGATGTGGAGCGCTGGCTCATCGAAGTGATCGAGACCGACTTGCACATCAACGTTTGCGCCACAGCGGTGGATCTGTTGTGCGAGGTGGGCACGGAGGCGGCCATCGATCCCCTCGTCCGGCTCCAGGCTCGCTTTGCCCCCGAGCCCTATATCCAGTTCGCCGCCGACCTGGCGTTGAAACGCATTCGTGAAATCTGACCCTCCATGAGTACTCTTACGTCACAACCCGATCCCGGCCACGGCATCAGCAACGATGACTTCCTCAAGTTCCGGGAGTTCTTCTATCGCCGCACCGGGATCAGCTTCGAGGCCTCCAAGCGGTATTTTGTGGACAAGCGTCTGGCCGAGCGCATCGAAGCCACCGCGACGGGAACCTTTCGCGGCTACTTCACTCTGCTGCGTTTTCAGGCCTCGGGCGAGGAGTTGCAACTGCTCACCAACTCCATGACCGTGAACGAGACCTATTTTCTGCGCGAGGAATATCAGTTCCAATGCCTGGTCGATTCCATCCTCCCGGAAATCGCCAAGCGCAAAGCCGGCTCAGACCCCATCCGCATCTGGTGTATTCCTTCTTCCTCGGGGGAAGAGCCCTATTCGATCGCGATGTACCTGCTGGAAAAGTGGCCCCAGATCAACCAATGGGATGTGGAGATCATCTCCTCCGACATCGACACCAGCATCCTGCGCAGGGCCCGGCAAGGCCGCTACTCTGTTCGCTCCGTGCAGTATGTGCCGGCGCGCTGGCTGGCAAGGTATTTCAGGGGCATCGGCGGCGAATACCAGCTCTCGGACGATCTGCGCCAGGCGGTCGAGTTCACCCGCGTCAATCTCTCTGAGCCCGCCGACACCATCGCCTATCGCAACTTCGACGTGATCTTCTGCCGCAACCTGCTCATTTATTTCGACGACTTGTCGCGCAAAAACGCGACGGACACATTTTACGAAGCGCTGAATCCGGGCGGCTATATCTGCCTGGGTCATTCCGAATCCATGAGCCGCATCTCGTCCTTGTTCAAGGTGCGCAAGTTTCCGGAAGCGATCGTTTATCAGAAAACCATGGAGGCGAGATGAAACACGTCCTCGTTGTCGACGATGCCGCCACCGTGCGCATGTATCACCGCGGCATTCTGGAGTCAGCCGGTTACATGGTGGAGGAGGCGCTGAACGGGATTGAGGCGCTCGAAAAAGCTCTTGAAACACCCTTCGACCTGCTGGTGGTGGATATCAACATGCCCAGGCTCGACGGTTTTGGCTTCCTCAAAGAGCTGCGCCGCCAGCCTATTCCGCAGCCGCCGGCCATCATGGTTTCGACTGAAGCCGCAGCGGGCGACGAGAAGTCTGCCTATCGCGCCGGAGCCAGTTGCTATCTGCTCAAGCCTGTACGGCCCGCCCAGTTGTTGGCCCATGCCCGGCTGATGCTTGGGGAGGAAAACAAATGACCCCCCTGCTCGAACAGTTTCTATCCGAGTCGCGCGAGTTTTCCCAGGGTATCGGCGAAAAGCTGATGCAAATGGAAGATGCGCCGAGCGACCAGGGGCTCATCAATGAGTTGTTCCGCCTTGTGCATACCCTCAAGGGCAACAGCGGCCTCTTCACATTCCCTGAGATGACGCGCGTTCTTCATGCCGGCGAAGACCTGCTGGGACTGGTGCGCAACGGCCAGATCGCTTACTCGCGCGAGTTGGCCGACCGTCTGCTCGACGCCATGGATTTCGTCATGGTTCTGTGCGGGGACATAGAAACCACGGAACGGATTGACGCCTCGCGTGCGCAGGACTCGGGTCGCATGGCCGAGTCCCTGCGGGCGCTGATGCCGGAGGCTCAAACCGTACAGTCCGATTCTGCCACGAGCTCCGGCAAGTCGCCCAAGCCCACCCAAGACGCACACGCCGCCGAGTTGCCGCCGCTTGCCGAAGTACCTGAAGCCATGCGCATCGAGGCTCTTCGCCAATGCCATCAAGGAGAGACCCTGCATTGGATTTGCTATACGCCGGCGCCGGACTGTTTCTTTCAAGGCGACGATCCATTCTTTTCCGTGCGCCAGACGCCGGGCCTGCTGTGGGGCAGCGCAAAGCCGACTGAGCCTCTGCCGCCGCTGGCCGAGCTCGACACCTACCGTTGCCTGCTCAAGTTCCATCTGCTCACCAGGGCTTCCCGCGAAGAACTCGACGAACACTACCGTTATGTCCCGGATCAGGTGCGCATTGTTCGAGTCGAACCGCGCTGGCTGAGCCTCTCTGAAGACAGCTCAGCGGAAAGCACGCAACCTGTGCCAGCCATCCCGCAGGGCGCTGACGGCTTGGCCAATCTCTTGCCTGCTGCTCCACTTCAAAAGATCGCGGAGCCGTCAAACTCAACCGCCGATGACAAAGCTGCCGCGCTCGAATCGATTCTCTCCGCCCAGCAGCAGATCCTCATGCTCGACGACCGCCCTGACTGGGGAGTGGGAAGACTCAAGGCAGTTGGGTCAGTGCTGCTTAATCTCGCCAAGGCTGCTGGCGATCAAGTTGCAGCATCCGAAGTAGAAGCAGTGTTGGCGGAATGCCTGGCCACTGGCCAAAGTTCCTTACTGGTCTTGTGGCTGGAAGCAAGCAGGGATCATCTTATCGCCAGTCACGCCGCCCCGCCCGGACCTCCCGCGCCTACCCCATCGAACGCGGCCGCAAGCCCGTCGAAGGAGCCCAAAGAGAGCGCTTCCGAAACGGATGCAGATCCCGCCAAGCCTGCAACCGACGAAGCAATCAAGTTCGGCCGTCGGGCAGAAGATAATGCGACCGGTCCGCGCAGTCGTGGTCTCAAAGAATGCTCTGCCTTATCTTGCTCAGCGGGCAGAAGCCCACTATGGCGTGCGTGAGCTTTCCCGCGAAATCAAAGGGGAGTATTCGGTCATCAATCGCATCGCCGACGAGATGCAGGACGCGATCATGCAGGTGCGCATGATGACCGTCTCCTTTGTCTTCCAGCGCTTCCCTCGCATGGTGCGCGACATCTCCCGCAAACTGGGCAAGGAAGTGCAACTGGTGCTCGAAGGCGAGCAGACTGAAGCCGACAAGAACATCATCGAATCGCTGGCCGACCCATTGATCCATATCGTCCGCAACAGCCTCGATCACGGCCTGGAGACTCCTGAGGTTCGTCGCGCCTGCGGAAAGCGGGAGACCGGCACACTGACCATTCGCGCCGCGCAGGAAGCCGACCGGGTCGTCATCGAGATCACCGACGATGGCAAGGGAATTGATCCGGCCATCATCAAGCGCAAGGCCTATGAGAAGGGGCTGATCGACGAAGCTGCCCTCGAGCGAATCGACGACCGCGAGGCCGTCAACCTGATCTTCGCCGCCGGCTTGTCCACGGCCGAGGTGATCTCCGACCTATCCGGCCGCGGAGTGGGCATGGACGTGGTGCGCTCGGCGGTGCAAAAGATCAACGGCACGGTCGTCATCGAAAGCGTGCTGGGCAAGGGCACCAGCATTCGAATATCGCTGCCTCTCTCGATGGCTGTGACGCAGGTGATGATCGTCGAGTCCGACGGCCAACTGTTTGGGGTCCCGATGGATAACGTAGTCGAGACCGTTCGCGTCCCCAGGAGCGACCTCCGCGCCATCAAGCAGAGCCTCACGGCCGTCCTGCGCGGGCGCATCGTGCCATTGAAGGCTCTCAACACTCTGTTGGGAATCTCCGCTGGCCCTCGAGCAAATTCTGACGATGAGCTGGCTGTACTGCTGGTTCAGGCGGGCGGCGAAGTTCTGGGTCTTCTGGTCGACGGCTTCAACGAGACCATCGGCCTCATTCAAAAACCGCTCAGCGGCTTTCTATCTGGCTTGTCCGCCTATTCGGGTTCGGCCTTGATGGGCGACGGTTCTGTGCTCATGATTCTGAACATTCGGGAGATCGTCTGATGCCCATCGAATTCAAGAGAAGCAGTGCTGTGTTTCGCGATGTTGTTAGCGTGGAAGAAGCCGAGGGGCTGCTCGAATGGTTGCAGCGGAAGCCGGGCGCAAAGGTGGATCTGGCCAGTTGCAGCCATCTGCATACCGCCAACCTGCAAGTGTTAATGACGGCCAGGCCCAGGTTATCCGGTTGGCCGGAAAACGCTCAACTGCGCGCATGGCTGGAGACCGCGCTGAATCCCGGGGCTTGAGGAGATTCCTTACGTGCACTGTGAACCTTTCCTTCCGGCTGCGGGCGCAAAGCTGCTTGAAGAGGAGAAAATCGAAGGGTTCGGGTTGCTCCCCTGTTTTCTCGCGTTCCTCGTTGCATAGCGCCCGAATTCAATCAGCCACGGGCTGTGGAATCATAGACTTACGACCTTATCCCCGACTTCTTGACGCACTCTCAGGTGTGTGCTCTCGCTGTGCATAATCCAGGTGGCAGCATGCCAGATCAAATCCCGAATAATAAAAGGGTAGGTCTTGATTACAGATGTTTCTGCGATTCTCCTACGTCATTTCAATCACTTACAAACGAAAAAAATCCCAAAAATAGCGAAATGACCTGGCGAACTGCGAAAGTCGGGCAGTTGAGGTACAGACTTCCGATTAGCCGAACTCGACGCCGCCAGTCTTTTGTCTACAACTTTTGTGGGCTATTCGCCTCTTAGGAGTTTGTCCCTTCCCCAATTCGCGCCCTTTGACAGTTGGTCTAAGTGTAATTTCTACAAGAGGTTAGGCATTTTTGAACAAGATGCGAGCACAATTTACACACGTCGCGAAATAGTTGCCTGCCTTTTACATTCGTTTCGAATTCTCATTGACAGGTCTTGTTCTGCGTCCATAGTATGTGTACTGTTTTATACAGACATTCATTGAATTGTCTGCATGAAGGTCTAAAGTTCGAGACCTAAGTGGAGACGTCGACCGGAAGCTCGCAGCCTGTGTGAGAACGCAAGAGGGCCCGTCAGCTTCTCCCCGCGCACCTGAGGCGGGCCTCGCCTCGGATGTGGTTGAGGCATATACCTCCTCAGCCGCCGAAGCAGGCAAGAGATGTTGTCGAGCTCCTGTTGCGCTCTTAGTATCTTATCACTCGGATCGGGACATTTTGTTCGCCCAGACCGAGGTGATTGGAGGCAAATACGAATTTGCCCTGCGCCTGTATTGGTGCCCACTCAGATAGGCCAACGCACCCAACTTCCACATAGATAGGGCGCAGCGGCAGTATGCTGGCTGAAACCACAACTGAAATTAGCCTACGAGGAATGAGCCGCGGAAAAGTCTCACGATCATCTTTGTCCACGGCCGAAATCTGAAATCGAAGTAAATACCGGAGGCCAAACTGATGAGGGCTTTTTCCTACTCCGTATTGATTCTTGCGACATTCGCGACATCTGCGTTCGCAAACGTCATCGTCAATAGTCCGGCAAATGGTGCCCAAGTTGGATCACCATTCGCCCTTTCCGCTAACGCCGCAAACTGCTCGTCTCAAAACATTGCTGCCATGGGCTATTCGCTCGACAACAGCTCTGATACAACCATTGTGAAGGGTACATCTGTGCAGGCCCAAGTCGTCTCTGCAACCGGAGCGCACACCCTGCATGTCAAGGCATGGGGTAATGCGGGTTCTGCATGCGTCACCGATGTCGCCATCACAGTCGGACCCACCGCTCCTACTTCCGTTATTCCATTTGATGCAATCAGTGTCGGCGGTATACAGATCTTGAGCGACTGGGTCGCACAACATGACACCGGGTCTGCCGGTAGTTCGAGTGGGTCGATGAGCCTCGTCAACTCGCCTTCACGCAGTGGGAGCGCACGCAAGTTTGTGAGCAACTACACGGTCTATGGCGACCAACGTTTTGACGTGTCCTTCGGAGACGATACGACCTCCACTAACTTCTTCTATGACGCCTGGGTCTACCTGCCATACCCCTCCACTTCCATCGGCAATGTGGAAATGGATTTGAATCAGGTAATGCCCAATGGCCAGACTGTGATCTTCGGATTCCAGTGCGATGGCTGGTCACGCACATGGGATTACACCGCCAATAAGGGAACTCCTGAAAAGCCCGTAGACACATGGCTGCACTCCAAAGCAGGGTGCAACCCGCGCCAGTGGAGTACAAACACCTGGCATCACGTTCAGGTCAGTTATTCCCGCGATGACTCCGGCAATGTCACCTACCAGTCTGTGTGGCTTGACGGCGCCGAATCGAGTCTGAACGTGACTGTGCCGTCTGCCTTCGCGCTCGGGTGGGCCCCGACGCTGCTGACCAACTTTCAACTGGATGGCTCTGCGGCCACGAGCGGGACCGCCACCGCGTACCTGGACGATCTGACCATCTATCGCTGGTGAAGGAATAAGACGTCCCTTGTAATTTCGTCAGTAGTGGCTGGAACCGCGTTACATCAAGAGGCGGCTGGACGGGTCTACGGCCTGTCCAGCTTCGCCGGATCACCGGCTGCATTCTTCGCAAGCCATGCCCTCGCGGTTGTCCCTTTGATTTGCCGCGAACGACAACTCCTTCTGAGCGTGATACAGGACTTCCCTTTTTACCTCCTCGATCGGCATTGGAGGTATCACCGTCATCCCACCGACCAAATTGCTCAGAGCCAGATAGGACTGACGATTGGAATGGAGAAACTCGAGAGGGTACTCAGGCTTTCGCGCGCGAGCCTTCACCGGATCAGCATCCAGCAAATAGCTGATTCGAGGCTTGGGAACGATCTTCATGATCAGCCGGACATACGCTCGAATAGCTAGATTCCGCAATGTCAGGTTGGCAAGTTCGTCATAGATATATCGGTCAAAAATAACAAGATCTGCCTCAGAGCGTAGTGCTTTCTCCATCGCCAGCCGGACCGAGATAGCATCTAAGAAGTAAAGGAACAACCGCACCCCGGTCATGAGCCATGACCTGACGTTCTTGTCTCGTCGGTTGATCGGCGCGGAAGGAGTTCCAACTCCTTTGTCGCCCTTAAATATGCTGTGCCCGGTCGCTTCCCGGAGTCGGGTCAACCTCGCAACGTCATCCCAGAACGTGATCAACTGAACCCGCTGACCATCCTCTTTCAGGCGCACGCAAAGAGCTTCGATCTGAGTGCTTTTTCCGGCGCCATCGATACCGGAGAAACTTACAAAGTTAGGTCGGCTTTTCTTTCCGAGTGCACGCATCGCTATGCTCCACGGTTCCGCTATATGTCAGTTTGGCCGGCTGGGGCTACCACGGGAGAGTGCCACGACAGTTCCGATGGCAACGGCGGCGCCCACGACCACACCGACCCGGATCAGGATGGAACGCGCTCGCCGCTGTTTTGCCGGCGCAATCACTGCTCCGGCAGGCCTCGAGGCCGCAACACCGGTGGTCTTTCCATAGGGAGCTGCAGCTGTTCCGACCGGTTTCTGGGCGCCGTTTTGCTGTTGTTCCGAGCCGGACTGCGAAGTGCCGGACTGTCCACTCTGATCGGCCGTTTGC
Organism: Occallatibacter sp.; assembly: GCA_049509995.1. Classification (GTDB taxonomy): domain Bacteria; phylum Acidobacteriota; class Terriglobia; order Terriglobales; family Acidobacteriaceae; genus Telmatobacter. Next base: position 30,415 of record JBEKZJ010000066.1, read on the forward strand.
CAGCGCACAGGCTCCGAACTGTCAGGATACGTTGCCTCAGCCTGGCTTGTGTCTGCGCCCGGCTTCTTGGCTCGACTATCAGAATCTTGCGACTGATCCTGGGCGGAGGACCCGCTTTGCGACTGCTGGACGTGGAGTACTTGTTGCGGCGGTGCTGAGGCCGCTTCCGCTAACGGCACCGCCAAAAACATCACGAAAACGCCAGCGATCTGTCTTCTTAACCAACAACTCGAGATTCTCATTCATTCCCCCAAATCCGGTCATACTTCGCGCCTCAGAATGACCATCCCAAAGCGGTTACGCTGCATTCTCAGAAGTCAGATATGAGCTGCCAGGCCCACATAGGTGCGAAGACGCATCTACCGGAAGTCGACGGAAGCTGTTTATCGCATCAGCATTCGTATCAAACATTTCGAAGATACGGTCTGCTCCAGTGAGTTCCAAAGCCGCTCTTGCTCCCGCAGCGACTTCCGCAAGCTTGACGTCGCCATTCCGCTTCATGGCTTCCTCCAGGCAACATAGCAGCAGGTGGACACCGGACCTGTCCATCTGGCGTACCTTGGAACAGTCGAGCACGATACAAGGGCGGTCATTATCCATGCAACTCTTCAATTCGCTAAAAAAGAGCCGCCCTTGTTTCACATTCAATGTTTCCGGCAACTGCTCTACCGCAACAGCGCTTGCTTGAAGTGTCATATCCACACCCTCCCTCAGGTTCCGTGCATTGCTCCGTGTTTAAAGGCAAACATCATCGATTTCCGCTAAAGACGAGCAATTGCCCCTTCCAGGGCATCTACCAGCGCGTCCTGGTTATCCGGGATTCTGCAATAGGCGCGCGAGCTCCGCCTCGGGATTACGCACAACGCGTGCCAACATGTTTCTTCCATATCGAAAAAGAGTCAGCAGGTTGGTGTTGTACCAGCAGCACTCTGTCATACGAGGCGATAGACCGCACAGAAAACGAAGTTTCTTCAGGCTGCCTGGCGATGCGAGCATTGCTGCTACCAACCGATGATTGCCATCCAGGACCGTTAGAGGGTCGCATTCGCTAACACCGATGAGGATCACAGCACCAAATCCTGATTCCTCGTGGACAAGCTGATCGCCAATCGCCGCCACCTTCGCCAGGAATGGGGCGTCGACCCTGTGTTGACGCGTGTGCATAGCTTCGGCAATTTCTGTAATCGAGAAATTACCACGGGCAAGCTTTCGCCATTGGGCCCGTGGAAATGCCCTGATCTGGCCGAGGTCCGCTTCGTCGATTTCCACTTCATACCATTCCGTCCCGGTAGGAATCTCCTTCCACAAGGCAAGGTGGCGAATGAAGAGCAGAGCTCGCCGTTTTGCATTTTCGCCGGCATTGTCGAGATTTGGAGCGCTTACAACTTCGCGCAGACTTTCATGGTACTCGCGAAATTCCGGAGAGTGAAAGTCACTCTTCAGAAACTCCGCAATGACCTCATCTTCCGACACGCGCCGAATCAACCTGGCGGGCCGACGGTTTTCAGACAGTAGCAGTTTTCCTGGATTGGTTAGCGCATCAATAAGGAACGGTAGCGCCACACAAATGAGCAGAACGGTCATTAAGACCAGTTGTACAAGGATGACTTCGCGCAAAGAGGAATGGAAGCGGCAGATGGCTACGATCACCAGACCGCTGAACGCCAACTGTACCCAACTTGTATTCGCAATCTTGTAGGACATCTCGAAAGTGATAATCACGACGCTGAGCGAGAAGATGATTGTCGTAAAGGCGTACAGCGCCAGAAGATACGAAAGGTTGTACTTCCCAATTATCTCGAATCCAGATCCGAAAAACCTTGTCCAGGTCCCGGCAGGTGCGACTCCCAGACCGAGGGCCAAGACGGAACCGGTACCCAACACAAGCAACAGCGCGGTTGCGATGACCCTGAGATCCTTTCTCTCTTCATCGCGCGTGCCCGCCACAAGCGGAAACATGCTGTTCACGACGGCTGAAGAAAAGGCAAAGATCACTCTGCCAACCATCGCCACGGCCGCATAGACTCCAGCTTCTCTTGCAAGGAAAAAGTGCTTCACCAGCACAATGTCACAGTTGTTGATAAGGACCTGGCCGGAGAAGAAGACCATTGCCTGGGATGTTTCGCGAAGGGCGTACGAAAAGCGAAGAGGGTTCGGAACCCGGCCCGCCAGTTTGGGCGCGGCACTAAGATAGGCCACCACGACTGCTGCTGCATTGGCCGCGATCACTCCCTCGACGCCCAGGCCTAGCAGGATCAAAAGGACCGATCCGCCGAGTCGAAACACGCCCTCGACGACGAGATTGATGGCAAGACGACGAAAACCGTAAGTGCCCTGAATGTAGCCCCGCCGGCTTCCCAAGGGAACGTAGAAGGCTGCGCCTATTGCGAGGAGTGCGACGAGAACGGGACCAGGCAGATTTAGATAGTCCGCAATCGCTCTCTGGAACGTCAGCAATATGAGCGCAACGAGGATCCCGCACCCCCATGCGCCTCGATGGAAACCTCGATAAACCGCAGCCTTCTCCTCCGGAGAGCTCTGTTGTGCCACCATCTTCGCGGAAATGATTTGAAAGGCGAGCGTCACCGCAGATATCAGGGTGAGGATCGTGTAGACAACCGTGGCCTGACCGAAGCCCTTGGGGCCGAGGAATCGCGCAACTACAATGTTGTAGACGAGGTTGATTGCGGTCGTCAGGCCCGAGCCCGCGAGCAATACAACACTTCCCGAGACAATGCGGGCCTGCAGCGTTTTCGTCTTTTGGGTCAAACCATTCACCACACCCTCGAAGCTCCGGTTCACGATGCAAGAACAAATCTGCATCAAGCTGGAGATGTAGCTTTATTCGCGGCGACAGTTAGTACGATGCAAAAATGCGCGATCTGGCTGCTCAGAATCTGTGAGTGATGAAGTTTTCTTCTACATTTGTGACAACCCGGCAGATGCCCAGAGCCTCTAATAGAGAGGACAATGTTGAATAGTGCAAGAGCTGCATTCCTTTTCCTTCTCCTGCTGCCCCACGGATGCTTTGGTCCCGGGCCGGGCAATGCGCCGCGATTGAAACATAGGGCCACGGGGAACTCACCGGAAACAATTGCCTTGTACGAAGCCTGGTTCGGACACCCTAAGCACATCTCCGTCGGCTATTCCTCGCAGGATCCCGCTGCGATAAGCAGTCAGATTCGCCACGCGAAAGCCGTGGGAATTTCGGCGTTTGTGGTGGACTGGTACGGGGACCGGGAGCCGTTCATCGATCGCAGCTACGCCTTGATGCAGACTGCGGCTGCCAATGAGAGGTTCCAGGTTGCGATGATGTATGACGAAACCCGCGAGGAAGATGGGGCGACCGACGAAGCTCTCGCGGATTTCACGATGTTCCATGACACCTACCTTTCCTCAAGGGCACCGGGGCATCAGGCATATCTCACCTACGAAGGCCGCCCTGTGATCTTCATCTTTCCAACAGGGAAGCACACCGACTGGAACAGGGTCCGTACCCTGGTAAACAAATGGAGCGTTCCGCCGTTACTGGTCTATGAAAACCTGCCCGGCCAGTATGCGGACGCCTTCGATGGCTTTTACGCGTGGGTAAACCCTGGAGAAAAGGGATGGGCGGCAGACGGAAGCAACTGGGGAGAGCAATATCTGAGTGATTTCTATCAATCGATGCAGTCAAAGTATGCCGACAAGATTGTTGTAGGGGGCGCGTGGGCCAGCTTCGATGACGGCAAGGCCTCCTGGGGGCTTAACCGTCATATATCTGCGCGGTGCGGCCAGACCTTCACCGACACCCTTAACTTCTGGCATAAGTACTTCCCTCCTGATGATCCTCCACCCTTCGTGATGATCGAGACATGGAATGACCACGAAGAGGGCACGGCGATTGAGGACGGAATTCCAACCTGCGGTTCCGGAGCGCAGGAACGCCCACCGACTTCTCCCGCGGGGAAGTCCCCGGCGTTGCAGGAAAGACAATAGAGAAGGGAAGAGTCAGGAGGGCTCCGCCAGTTCGAGCTGAGGGTCTGAAAGGGTCGGTTCAGGAGACGCATCGATGCCCGGACCGCGTTGACCTCATCCCGAACGTTCGCCTTCTTGAACTTGTTCTACCTGGTGATTAAGAGTCCCGATCTCTACGCCGCCTCGATTCCTTCCTGGTTCTGATCGCTGCTGGCTTGCATTGGGATCACGCCGAATTGAGGCGCGATCTTGGCTGGAGAACGGTGGACCGTGTCAATGATCGAAAGGGGCCGGCTACGCACCTCGTCGTACACGCGTCCAAGATATTCGCCCAGCACACCCAGGCATAGAAGCAGAAGACCTCCAACGAAAAATACCGCAGCCGTCACACCGAATCCCGCCGTTTCCACTGTGCTCTTCGAAAAAAGCATACAGAACGCCAGAACCGCAGCCATAAAGCTTGCGAGGAAGAATAGCGCGAAACTGAGCCGCAAAGGTTTGTAGCTGAAGCTCGTAATCGCATCCATCGCGTACTTGATCCGGCTCAAGAACGAGAGTTTGCCGTCGCCGGCCGCCCGGTCCTGCCGATCGTAGAACACCACTGTGTTCCGATAACCGACCCAGGCTCGCAGCCCTGGCAAGTACCGGTTCTTCTCTCCCATGGCATTGACCGAATCAACGGCTTTTCGATCCATGAGACTAAAGACCCCAGCGTTAAGAGGTATCGGGTAGTCGGAGAGAGCGCCCAAAACACGATAGAAGAGAGGAAAGAGCCTAGCCAGGATCTTGCGTCGTTCCTGCCGGCTCCTTCTTACCGCGACTACAACCTCAGCGCCGTCCCGCCAGGCATCGATCAGTTTCGGCAGAACCTCCGGCGGATCCTGGAAATCCCCATCCATTAGGATCACCGCGTTACCCCGCGCCGTCTGAATGCCGGCCGAGATCGCGCCCATGTGGCCCCAATTGCGGGAGAGTTCAACCACCACAATATGTGAGTCCATGGCCTGCAGTCCTCTCAGCAACTCGAGAGAGAAATCTGTGGAACCATCGTTTACATACACTACTTCCCATCCTGTGTGAGCGCTCTCCAAGGCGATTGTCACAGCCTCATGGAACCTCACAATCAGTTCCTCTTCGTTATAAATAGGTACGACGACAGAGATCATATTCGACTCCTAAAATTCCGAGTTGGGCCTTCATCAAAAAGTCCTTTGTCTTTTTCGTTCGTTGTTACCCCGAAACAGCAGGTACCATCACCTCCGAATTCGAGATATTGCATCATTCGGGCGCTGCCTGGAAAACTCGTACTCTCCACCGCACTTCGGCAGGTGTTAAGACTATGACGTATCGAGCGCTCAGATGCTGTATCGTTTTGACCCTTTCATGATCAAGGACCTTCACGTCGTATTCAACCTTGTCTGTGAGCTCTATGGACAGTCCCTCCGGCGAGTAGAAAACTATCTGAAGATCGTGCGCACGATCCTGGTAATGCGTACGGATCCCCAGATTGACTTGCTGCTGGATTGTGTCCGTGAGCTTGTCTCTGGCAGTTCCCACGAAATCCGGGTCGAGCAGATCCGCTCGATTCTGCTCAAACGCGGCTCTCAAACTCTGCCAGGACTGCAGATAATCACGAATCGCTGCTGTCCCGGTCTGCTCTGGCAGGGGCCGCGGACCTTGCAGATTCGGTGGTTCCACGCGCACTGCGGCTTGAGCGGACGCGATTCCCGACGTAGCGGTGAAGAATGCGCAAAGGATCAGGAGAGACTTTAACATAGCTACTTCTCCCAACGAATCTGATTCCCCAGGACAACTCCGCTTGCGACGGAGATCGTTGCTCCGTTATGGCTGGCCATTTGCACCTCCGCAATTCCATGCTTGAGAGGTACGTCTACCGTCGACTGGCCGCCGTTGTAAGCTTCAGTGAAGGTTACGATCGTTCCGTCTGGCACCGCATTGCCGTTACAATCGCGCACCGGATCGGTTACCAACTGAACCTGCTGGCCCGACTGCCGGGCGTTCATCTTCAACCCACACGGATCACCCGGAACCTGCCCTACGACGCGTGCGCTGGAGATTTCACCAATTCGAGCCACAAATCTATCCATGCCTTGTCGGGCCGTGGAGTCCATTCCGGCCCAGGCAGCCCCCTCGCGGGTGACCACTACGCGCTTCTGCACAGTGCCGGACGGATTCGACAGTTCAAAGGACACTGGTGTCGGGGCGGCAATCAAATTGTGATAGGCATCGAAGACATACACGGCACCGGTGATGCCGTCATGCAGACCGACTGGAAGACGAGAAGGTTTTGCGAGAAAACTCAGGTCCGCAGGTTTACTTGCAGGCACAACATCGAATGAGTCGCTCTCTGTGGACGAGTCTCCCGCAAAGACGACCAGGTAGTGGCCGGCATTGTATAGCGACCCAGCAGGAAAGAACGTCGCCTCTCCCAGTTGCACATTGCGCTTCAATACCTGCCCGAGACCAATAATGTACAGCGTCGCCTTCCCGCTTCCTGTGCTCTGGATTGTGAACGCGTTGCCAGCTTCGACGGTTTTGGGCAAGCTCATGCTCCCGTCCTGCGCAAAAGCCAACTGCATCATGGCCACGGCCATGCCGCTGAGCAGGAATGCCAATCTGGTTCTCACTGGGTCCCTCCTGAGCTGTATGTCGCAATCACCGTTCGCTGACTGCTGACGTTCCTCGCGAGATCCTCAGGAATATGGATTTCAAACGGTACCGGGTTCTGTGGCAAGAGCGCGCGGTCTATATACTCGTCTGCGACCCAGACCACTTGGCCCGTCTTGTCGTAAAAAGTTCCAAGAACATGCGCGACGTTCACGATCTGGCCGCTTTGATTAATGAGCTGCCCAGTCAACGAGGCTCCCGGAGCAGGATGCAACTGCTCGTTTTCGATCTCGATCACGGGGTCCGCGGAGGCTGCAATAAGGGCTGACAGTGGCGCCATACGGATGCTGCCGACTTCAGACAACGCCACATTGGGAAACTTGATGAGAAACGGAGTGACTTGCTTCGGCAGCAGAAGGTGGGAGATTTTGTCAAAGCTGTCTTCGGTCGCAATCGGCGATTGGCTTTTTGACAGCAAGGTCGCGGTAACCGACACGTAGGCGGGCACGACGTCTTCGTTTAGAAGTTCGCCGAGGATCACCACCCCGTCAGCCCGTTCCACAGGGTGCATGTCCACAATACGCACATGAGGCGCTTCCACATCCTGAGCTCCCCAGTCATCTCCCGGGCCGCGGTAGATCACATCCCACCGCAGATAATTTACGGGAATGACCTGTGGCGGCACTATAGGCTCCCTGGCGATAGGCCACTCTGGTTCCCAGCGATCTCCATTTCTTATTACGTGCAAGTCGCGTGTGCTCACGGAGGCGCCAACCACGGTAGACCAATGCAACTTGAGCTCAATCTCAGCTTCATCGGCGGAGGCATGGAGCGGCAGCACTTCGAAGTTCTCCACCGTCGCGTAGGTGCGAAGGCTGGGGTAGTATCCGGTCAAGTCATGCACAAACTCAGGCTGGGTAAACTGAGCCTTGTTGGCAAGACTGGCATACGCCTTTCCCCAGGCTTGCATGCGGATTTCGTCACCCAGGTTCGCAACAGCTGCCTCGGGCGTTGAAGACGAGCGCAACAGGCTCGCCCCCCCGGCATAGGCGACTGCAGATGGCACCGGCCACACTGTTCCTATCACTACGAGTGCCACGGTGGCAGCAGCAAGAAGCGCGGCGAGTAGACGTCCATTGCTCACGAGACTAACCTCCCCTGCTTGAGATTCTCATCGGTGGCGAAGCGTTGGTCCGCTGGGCGTTCGTGCCGTCTCTTCTCTGGAATAAGAATCACCAGTATCGCCAGGATGCTGCTGCCAAATGGGAGGATGCCCCACATGAGGCCTTCCCAGTGGGGAGGGATTTGAGGCGCGTTTACCGGCATAGCCGGCGGTACCCCGTCTTTGCTCCACACGGTGATGGTCTTGTCTTCAAGACTGTCCACTTGGCGCCAGCCGGCAAAAGACAGCAGCGGGTCATAATAGTGATCCCGGACAAAGACCCATTTCAGTCCATAATGGTCTGCGTGTTTCAGCATTGCGCGGAGCGCGTCGAGACCCGGCTCGCCGAAATATTTCGAACTGGTGAGCGCACCCGCGCCGTAACGAGTGAGTTCCGGCAGCATCCGCCCGGAATTCCATTCGCCATCAACGCTGCTCGCGTCCGTCATCATTGCCAGCCGCGCAATTTTATTGCCGAATCCCAGGGTGAGGTAGCGATACTGATCGTGACCGTCACGATTGAGCCACGTGGCGACCGAATCGACCTTGAAATCCTCGGCATCCGTCGGTCGATAGGTTGCCCATCCCACTGCCAGTGCACAGCTGAGAGCTGCTACCGTGGTCAAACCGACAACCGCCCACATTCGATATCGATCGACGAGTTCCGCGACCAAAAGCCCCACAAACGGGAGGGCGAGCAAAGTTGCCCAATAGCTGAAACGCTCCATGGTCAGCACATCGAAGGCACGTCCCAGCAGAAGATGGCCCACAGGGGTCGTCCCTCCGAGTCCCACCAGAAATGCCACCCAGAAGCCAAGCAGCAAGGGACGGAGCCGAACGGCCATGGAACCGCGTAGAAAGATG
>JBEKZJ010000067.1:0-25706 GCA_049509995.1 Occallatibacter sp.
GCCACAAACAGTCGCTTGCCCGCCCGATCCTCCACCACGCTCGACGGTTCCGCGCCCACCGGCCAGGTCGCAATCACGGCAAGCGTGCCTGTATCGATCACCGAGAGCGTGTCGTCCCATGAGTTGGTTACAAACAGCCGGTCGCCCGAGGCAGATAAAGAAAAGCCGCGCGGCACGCGACCCACCGCTATGTTCTTGATCACAGCAAAGCTGGCTGCATCGAGCACGCGCACTTCTTCGCTCTGCTGGCAGAGCGCGTAGATGCGCGCGCCGTCAGGCGAGAGCAGAACCTCAAGCGGCGAAGCGTAGTCCTGCATATCGCTCTCGTCCGCGCGCACCGGATGATTGATGGCGAACCAGAATGCGAACGTCAACAACGCCGCGGCCATGACCGCGAGTCCTGCACCGCACCAAGTTCGGATGCGCTGGCTCACTTTGCGTCTCCTGATTTCGGTTCCTCCACCGTCAGCACACGGTCCACGCTCAGCTTTTCCAGCGTCTGCTCACGCCCGCTGGGCCAGTGAACGATAATCTTGTCCACGGTTATGGCAGCGCCCAGTCCGAAGTGCAGGCGCTCATCGTTCTGCGAAAGATATCCCGAACCCGCCACGCGCTCCGCCGTCTGGCGCTTGCCCCCGGCGAAAACTTCTACACGCGCGCCAATGCCGTCGCGATTGCTCTTTGTGCCAACGAGCTTAATGGCGATCCAGTGGCCAGTACCGGTAGAGACATTGTGCAGCAGCGTTCCCCTGGCGCCGAGATTGACCACGTAGGCATCGACCTTGCCGTCGTTGTCGTAGTCCGCAAAGCAGGCGCCGCGCGATGTGGTTCGCTCGCTCATCACCGGCCCGGCATCGCGCGAGACATCGGCGAATTTTCCTTCGCCGAGTCCGCGAAACAGCGTGTGCTCCTGCGGGATCAGGTGAATGAGTCCGCCGTGGAAGATGAGTATGTCGAGCAGTCCGTCGTTGTCGAAGTCGTAGACGCCGGTACCCCAGCTCACGTACTGCGCGTTGGTCTGCGAGACGCCGTTGGACGCGCCCATGTCTTCAAAGCCCTGCTTGCCCATGTTGTGCAGCAGCCGGTTATAGTGGCCGTCGGTGACCCACAGATCGAGCACCCCCCTACCCTCGAAATCGGCAAAGACCGGCCCCATGGACGAAGTGGACTCGCCATTCTGCCCGAAGGCCGTGCCTGTATCGTTCGCAATCTCCTCGAAGGTTCCATCGTGCTTGTTGTGGAAGAGGAAGTTCTCCGTGCGGTCGTTGGCCACGTAGATGTCGTCCCAGCCGACGCCGTCGAAATCCGCCGCCGTCACTCCCATGGTGCGGCCCACATACGCGCCGATGCCTGACTTCTCAGAAACGTCTGTAAAGGTACCGTCGCAGTTGTTGTGATAGAGCTTGTTGGTCTCGCCCTCGTAGTCCAGCGGCCCCGGATAATTGTCTGCCGCGTAGTAGGCGCGATACTTGGGATCGAATTTGACGTACCGACCCACAAACAGATCGACGCAGCCGTCCTTGTCGTAGTCCAGCCAGGTGGAGCTGATGGCCCAGCCGTCCACCTTGATGCCGGCCTTCGCGGTCACGTCGGTAAAGTGGCCGTTGCCGTCGTTGTGGTAGAGAATGGTCTTGCCGTAGCCGGTGACCAGCAGATCGACAAAGCCGTCGTTGTCATAGTCAGCCGCCGTTACGGCTATTCCGTACATATCCGGATCAAGGCCGGACTGCTCCGTCACATCGGTAAAGTGGCCGTTGCCATCGTTGCGATAAAGATGATTGTGCGGCGGCGGATTTGGCTTCACCTTGAGCGGATACGGGTGCATGGAGTCATCGAGCGGACGCCCGTTGACCACGTAGAGAGACTCCAGGCCGGAGTTGTTGTAGTCGAACCAGATGCACCCTGCGCCTGTGCCCTCCAGCAGCGATCCCAACTGCCGCGACCCGAAGCTGTGCGTAAAGTGGATGCCCGCCTTGTCGCTGGCGTCCTCAAAGCGAATCACCGGCTCGTGCGGAGCCTGCGGCGCGACAGACGTCGCTTGCGCGGCAGGCGCGGGCTGAGCTGGAGGAGCAGCCGGGGCCGGAGGAGCACTTTGCGCGGCAGCAATCGAGACGGCGCCGAATAAGAGAAGAGAGCGAATGAACATCCTAATTGTCTCCCGGCGTTTTCTGCTGCGGCGCTTCTGCCTGCGCCGCGCCTGTCAGATCAACCGGCGTAGTGTTGCGCAGCAGCACGGCCGGCACGCGATTCTCCGACGCGCGCTCCGGTCCCACATGGCAGCCCACGCAGATGCGCTGCTCGCCGCGGCGAATCCAGAACCATCCGTGTTCCTGGCGCAGCACCGCGCCCTTTTGATCGAGCAGGGCAAGGCGGATGGGTTTGTCTGCGGGAGTCTTCACAAAGAATGAACCGTCCGGCTCGACCGGCGACGTGCCCGAAACAACTGTGTGGCCGTTACTGTCCAGCGTCTCCAGCCGCACCGATGCGGGCGTGACTTTAAGATCGCCCCCGCGCGACTGGCGCGCATCCAGCGCCAGCATGTTGGCATAACTCCAATCGTGCAGCCCCGATGGATGACGCTTTGGCCTGGAGCGCGGCGCAATCAAGACCGGCTCGACAATATCCTCGCCGCCCACAGTCAGCACCGTTTCGAGCGCCGCCGTGCCGGGCTTCCACAGCTTCAACGCATAGTGTGTTCCAGCCGCTGCCCGCGCGCTCACCAACCACGCGCCTGAGGCCGTCTCGGCAATCGCGCCCGCGTACTCCGCATGGGGAACCGCGATGGGCTCCTCGTGGGCCAGCGGTGAAGTAAACCGCGCCAGCGAAGCTCCGTGCGTGAACACCACGTCACCCGAGGCCAATTGCCTTCCGCCCCAGCGCGCGCGCCCGTGATCGCAGCGGTACGACTCCACGCCCGAACCGTCGGCGTACACCACATACAGCTCCGGGGCCGTTCCTGACCCGAGGGGGAAGCCGGCCTCAAAAAGAATGCGCCCATCTGCGAGAACATCAGAAGGGAACGCGCTGGCCTGCATATACGTGAGCGGCAGCACCTCTGGCCCTGCCGTCGGATTCAAGGGCGCATAGGTCGGCGGGTGACCGTCCTCCGCGGATTCCAGTTCAAATCCCCGCAGCGTGCGCTGCGCCCACACCATCCGTCCGTCCGGCAGATGGAACGGGCGCACGGCGTCGGTTGCGTATGCAATCACCTTGCGCACGGAGCGATCTGCCAGCGTCAGTTCCCAAATCTGCCACGAATCGCTCGCGGTCTGCTTGCCCGCGAACAGCACCGTCTTACCGTCGAAGGAAATGTTGGCGTCCGAGGAAGCCGCAAAGCCCGCCACCAGCGGCTCCGCCTTGCCTGCATGAACCAGCAGCAGTTGCGCACCCTTGGGAAAGCGCTCTCCTCCGCGCAGTGCCGCCAACGGTTCATAGGCGGGCGCGGCCGTGACGATGAGATCAGTGTCGATCTTCATGGCGGAGATCTGCGCCTTGTTGGGCACAAACCCGCAAACCAAAATCAGCAATGCAACCGATGCGGCAATCGCTTGCACTCTGGCAACAGAACTCATCCCACCGACTCCATGGCTCGCACTTGAGCCGCCTCTCGCGAAGAAGCTCTCAGGCCGAACCGCAAAAGCTCAGGGGCGCGCAGCACCACCGCCCGCAGCGCCAGCCAGGGCTCCAGGTCCGCCATCATTTCGTCGAATCCGGCAAAATCCAGCGACTGCTCGCCGTCGCTCCACGCCTTTTCCGGGTTTGGATGTACCTCGACCAACAGACCATCCGCGCCGGCCGCAACCGCAATTCGCGCCAACGCGGGAACTAGGTCGCGATGGCCGGCCGCGTGGCTGGGATCAGCGATTACCGGCAGATGAGAGACTTGCTTGAGCAGCGCTATTGCGGCCACGTCGAACGTGTTGCGCATCGCTGTTTCAAAAGTTCGGATGCCCCGCTCGCAAAGAATTACATTTGGATTACCGTTATCCAGAATCAACTGCGCCGAGCGCAGCAGGTCGGCAATGGTGGCCACCATACCGCGCTTCAAGAGTATCGGCAGGCCGGAACGCGCCGCTGCTTCAAGCAGCGAGTAGTTCTCCATGTTGCGCGTCCCGATCTGCAGAATGTCTGCATACTGGGCGACCATGGGAACGTCGGTCTCCGACATAACCTCGGTAACGATGGCCAGACCGCTCTCTTCGCGTGCGCGCGCCAGTATCTTCAGTCCTTCCAGGCCAAGCCCTTGAAATGCGTAAGGAGAGCTGCGGGGCTTGAAGGCGCCACCGCGAAGGATGCGCGCTCCGGCGCAGCGGACATGATTGGCGGTGGCCATCAACTGAAACTCGGTCTCAACCGAGCAAGGCCCAGCCATGGTGACGAATTCGCCGCCACCGATCTTCAGATGCAGCACCGAAACCACTGTTTGATGGCGCCGCGCGCTCTTCAGCACATCGGGGGTTTCAGCAAATCGTTCTTGCCAACTACCACGCACGCCGTGGCGCTCCAATCCGGGGAAATGCAAGCCTACCCTGATTAGGTGTATATTGCATCCATCGAAAGGTGGAGGAACAAAAGCGAGCAATCTCGGAGATATATCCCGCTCAAATAAAACACGTTACGGACAGAAAAACACTTTCGAGTGCTTCGCGTTTTTCGCTCGTTTTGCGAGCAAGGTGTATTTTGCACCGATCTCTTCTTTGCGTGCGGCAATCACACCCGGCTCGCCGCACGCTTCAGAGCGATATACTCCTCCGCCAGCCAGCCCACGCTGAGCAGCGTTATCAGGATGATTATGACCTGCTGGATCACGCAATAGAGGCACCATACCTGCAAGACATACTCCTCGATGAAGGTGAGCCACAGGGCAAATCCCAACCCGAAGAGAGCCGCGCCGGTCAACAGGATTCGCCTCCGCGCCAGCCCCAACCCACACAGCACCAGGTAGCCCGCAATGCCTATCGCTGCCACCGGCATATGAGCAATCTCCGCAAAAGGGCTGTGGTTCACTATGCCGCAATCCCACTTTTCGTTGATTGAGCAGGGTTGGGTTTCGGTGGAATAATGGACGTGCAGGGCAAGCATGGAAACCACCACTCCAACCAGGGCAAGCAGTATTATCAGGTACCGCATCGTCTTCATCTCAGTATCTCTCGTTCCATTCTTGCCCGAACGGATCGCCGGCGGGCAGGAAGCACCTCATTCAAGCCTGTTCACCGAAGCCGGGACTCGCGATCCGCTCTGGGCTGGCGCCGTAGGGAGCCAAGGCGCTCTTTGCATCTCGTAGCGATAAACGTCTTTGTGCTCCCCACACTTTAGGCTCAACCCCGGCAGCAGGCGGCGGTTTCAGAGCCAGTTCGACTCGCACAGCAGCACCCATGGCCGCCGCCCTGTTTCGTTGACGCGTTCACGGCTTGCAACTGCAACTGCAACTGCTCAAACATCTTGAGTGCCTGCTGTCCGGTGATATGCTCGGGAGCAACCCAGCCGCGGATGCCCGCCGCCTGCAAGTGCCCAAAGCCGCCAGTTCCAATCTCGGTGAAAACCACATCCGTAAAACCCTGACGAATCGCGATTTCGACGGCACTCCTGCCGTTCAACCCTTCATTCTTTACAAACTCAAGTACCGAACTGTCCGTGTCCGCGACCATGATCCATTCGGCTTTGCCAAAATGCGAAGACATCTGCTCATCAGCGCGATCCGCTGACATCATCACTCCAATTCTGTTCATAAGGCTCCTTGTCTCGGTAGACGACGGTTGAGTCCGCCCTGCGTTGCAAACCTGCAATGGAACGACTAGATGTAATATACATCTAGTCGGGACACTCGTCCAGGAGTGCTAACCTTATTTAAGGAGAGCGGGTCGCAGCTTCCGATGCCGACAAGTCTCAGTTCCAAAGCACGCAGGCAGAATTCTTCGCAGGAGACCGGGCGCCGGTGTTGCAAACAACCCGGCCAGGAACACCCATGCACCTGCGCGATGGGAAACGTCTCCCGCTTTATCGAGCCGGTCGTGTTGCGGATCCTCAAAGAGAAGAAGAGATCGTACGGCTATGAGATTGCCGAATGCCTCGCGCAGTATGCCCTGACGGACGCCACGATCGAGGGCGCGGCTCTCTATCGCACACTCAGAACCTTGGAGGCTAACGGCCATGTCTCCTCGACATGGGACGCTGGAGACGGCCCGGCCCGGCGCAACTACTCTTTGACACCGTCTGGTCATGTGCATTTGCGCGAGTGGGCCTATCTTCTGGAAGGGTTAGGAAAGGCAATGATTGAGTTTGCCCAAGAGACCAAGCAAGGCAACGACGATCGCAAATGATTGCCGGCAAAGAGGCTTCCCCATCTGAAAGACCGGCCATACGAGGTCGAGGTTGGAGCAGCGGAGGAGTCGAGTGATGCGATGTCAGTGAAGACGGTACCCGTGAGTGAACCGCTGAATCCAGCCTGCTTCGTTTGCGGGGAAGAGAACCTGCACGGACTGCATCTTGAATTTCAAGCTTATGGCCGCCGCGCATTTGCCAGGTGGACTCCAACCGCAGGATGGGAAAGTTTTCACGGGATCATTCATGGTGGGATCATATCGGCCGTCTTGGATGAGGCAATGTCCAAGGCTATTATTTCGGGAGGCGATGAGGCCTTTACAGCCGATCTGAGGATTCGCTTCCGCAAGAAGGTCTGCGTTGGGGATGTTGTTTTTGTAAACGGATGGGTAGTGAGTGTCGAGAAGAGAAAGATACAGGCTGAGGCCAGCATCATGTCCGAAGAGGGCGAGGAAAGAGCTCATGCCTGGGGAGTGTTTCTGGTCGCGCGACACTCCTGAGGTTTGCGCTTGAATTGCGGTTTCCAACTCAAGGATGAAGAAGCGGCTTGAACTGTTCTTCGATCGCGTCCAAGTTGGCTTCACCTTGAAATTGAGCCTCGACTTTGCCATGCCTGTCGATCAGAAAGGTTAGCGGAAGCCCCATAACTCCGCCGTACAATTGACCCAGTGTCTCATCGCCCATGGCCACCGGGTAATTCAACTTCAGCTTCCTTACCAGACTGCGCGCCGATGCAGGATCGTCGTCCATTGAGATACCGATAATCTGGAGACCGCGCGGGCCGTATTGACTTTGCCAGGCAGCGAAGCGCGGCATCTCAAGCTGGCATGGCGCGCACCAGGTTGCCCAGAAGTTCAGCAGCACCACCTTACCCCGGTAGGCGCGGAGATCCAGTCTCCTGTTTTTCAGGTCAGTACGCACGAACTCGGGAGCGGCCTTGTGAAGCAGGGAACTCGCCGCAATGGACGCCTGTGCCCCGCTTGCTGCGAGCGACAAGCACAATAACAGTTTCACCGGGCTCGAGCGGCGAAACGCGCGCCGCGGAATCCTCATGGCCTTCGAGGGATCAAGCGTTTCGTGCCCCGCGTCCTTGTTAGCGGCCTTGTTCAACCGGATATCCCTTGTTGGCCCAATCCGTGCCGAAATTGTCGGCCAAATAGAGGACCTTCACGTTGGTAAAGCCCATCTCGCGCAATTTCGCGAATGCGGGACCAAGATTAGGGCAACGAATCCAGGGACAGCACCCGCAATAGAGCACAATCAGCTTCTTCCGCGTGAGTGAACTCACCCGGTTCTGCAATTGTTGGAGTCCTTCTGGCTGCGAACCCTGACCTACGTATTCCGACCCGGGGATGTGAGCCTCCGCATAGAGCAGGTGTGAGCCGACCTGCAGAATGAGAGGCTTTTCCGCGCCGGCGGTTTGCAACAAATGGCGCAGCGCCTCTGGCTGAAGGACCTGGGCCACTGGAAGTGTGAGCGTGCTTCCGGGCGTGACCGATGTGCCAGCATACTGCGCTCGCATTTGGGGACAGGGGGAGAGAAGTACGAATGCAAGAAAAGCTGCGATCGTCATCGATCGCCGAGTCAATCTAATTGTCAAAGTGGCATCTCCATGTGAGTTTTTCCCTGCGGGTTAAGACATTATTAGAATTGCGCCACTTTCGCAGTTCTCTGATGTGTTCCCCATCACATGACTGAACGGAGAATGTTTGCTGCAACCTTCAAGTGAATTACCCTGCAGCGGTAGTGTTGTCCGTTCGAGGCGCAGCGGAGACCACACGATCACCTCTCTGTGAACGCAAGGCTGTCCTCGGCATCTTAGGGCGCCAGAGCCTCGTAGCCAAAGAGTCACGCAGCTTGTAGAAGGATCGCAGAAATGCCTTGAGTTGGTGGGGCATATGTGATGTAAATCACCTGCGCACTGATACTTATGATGGGTAACAATCCACACCTTTCAGCCGATGTGTGCACGGCGACTTCGGCGTAATTTTGCACGTTGATGCACCGACAAGAATCTGGAGCGCGTGTCTGAATCAGGCCCTTGGTGGGCCGGTTGCAGAAGCGGATGCCAAGTTCGTAAGCCCCAGAGTCGCCGCAGGCAATTCTCCATCGAGTCTGCGAGGAGAAGGACGGATCGTAGATGCGGAAGTTTGAAATTGCGTTTGCGCGCTCCACAAACAAGTTGGATCTTGTCTGCTTGCTTCTGGGCTTCAACCTAGGTCCGCTATGACGCTGAAGTCGACATTAGCTCAGGTTCGAGGCTCGTTGCGGGCTGAGGGAGCAAATGTGACTGCAGGGAAAATTAGTATCCTCGTTGTGGAAGGCCACTACGTGGTCCGCAAGGGACTGGTGGCGCTCCTGGAGATGATCAACGGTCTGGAGGTGGTGGGGGAAGCTGCCAATGGTCGAGAGGCTCTTGAACAGTTTCACAAGAACCACCCTGATGTCACGCTGATTGACTTGCGCATTCCCGGGCGAATGGGCGTGGATGTCATTAAGCGCATCTGTCTGGATTCACCTAGGGCCCGAATCATTGTCCTCACTAATTTTGAGGACGATGAGGACCTTCCTCGTGCCCTGGAGGCCGGGGCACAGACTTACTTGTTAAATGGAATGGCGGCTGACGAGTTGGTTGCGACCATCCGGGAAGTTCATGGTGGCAGTTTGCGCATTTTGACCTCACCTTGAGCTTGAGGTGCGAGTTGTTGAATCTTCATGGGAAACGTATCGGACCAAAACTGCTCTCAAGCGCTCTGAATGTTGAGGAGGCGACTTCTCTGGGCGGTTCTCAACATTCCGGTTGAGAAATCGACCCCAATAACCTGGCCGCTTGGACCGACTTTCGCTTGCAGGTATGTGAGCAGCGTACCCGTACCGGTGCAGAGGTCGAGGACCGAGCCGCCGTTCTGTACGGGAACCCTATCAACTAAGAACGTCCTGGCTGCACCCTGCGTGTCGCGAGAATGCAGGGCGATGAAGCCATCGTAAAACCTCGAAAAGATGTCGTAGTAGACCCGTCTCAAGCCTTTCATAAGTTTTCACTCGGCCACAAAGCTGATATATTTCTGGCCATCATGTGCCGGAGACCCGGACGCTCAGGCCGGCCCAGAACTCCACCACGCGTCTCCCGAACTGCTTCTGTAACGAGCCAGCGGCTTCGAGCCCCGTGCAGTGACAGGGCGCTATCAGCCTACAATCAAGGGGCCTGCCCGGTCTATCCAGGTCTTTGGGATGGAATAAATAGAAGATGCGGCTTCAAGGGAAACATGGGGGCATATTGGCTCATAGCCCGGAAAGCGAGATCGAAGTCCTGGGTTACACTATTTGCTTGGCTATGCGGCGCACCATCGCAATTTCGCTGCTGATGATGTTCAGCTGGATGCTGATTGCGCCGCTCTTTGGCCCCGACGCCGACGCGAATCTTCCCCCATGCTGCCGCAGGAACGGCAAGCATCACTGCAGATGCGCATGATGGGCCGGCTCAGCGGCAACCGAAGGAACTTCAGCTCCGCTACCGAGAAGTGCCCCTACTTCCCGGCAAGCACCTGCGCCGTTCATTCTGCAACGAACAAGCCGGAACATGGGGAACAATTCTACGCTGAAGCTGGCCGTAGTACGGCGTGTTTCCCGCAGACTGAGGCTCTTTTCCGGATTTCATTTCCACGCAGCCATCAAAGGCGTGGACCGCCTGCTTTTCTTGCCTGACAACTTGTAGTGCTACACGGATGGGATGGGCGCTTGCCTGTCTCGTCCCGGTGCTTTGAGCTTTTTCAAGCAAGAGGAGAACCCATGAAGAGCAAGCTTTGGCTGGCCCTGTTGCCAGCCGTTTGCCTGTGCGGGGCGGCGGACTCGACCCATGCCCAACAAGGCTCTGGAGTTGAAGTTGCCCGCCCTGCGGAGGCTGCGTCGGCACAGAACCAATCGATTCCCTGTGCAACGGCAAACCTAGCCTCGGCCGGTCGCATTGCGGGAGTCCTGAAGGATCAGTCCGGCGCGGTTGTCTCAGGGGTGAGGATAGAAGCCTGGCACCGGGCCTCGGGGATCAATAGGTCACAGGTGACCGATAGCCAGGGCCGCTTCGTTTTCGATGGGGTTCCCGGAGGCCGCTACCAGGTCACAGCCATTGCCCCTGCCTTTGAAACCGCGGTCATCTACGATATCTCCGTTACGGCGTGCATAGAGACAACTGTAAATATAGTTCTGAAAATCGCTCCGGCAAGGACCGTCGTCGAGGTAATGGAGCCGACCTTTGGAGTCGGCTCCGCAACACCGCACAAAGTAAACGAGAGCGATCGGGCGCGAAGCCGCAATACAGCCGAGATTCTGGGCAACACGCCAGGCGTGAGTTTGCGGGAAAGCGGCCAGCTGGCCAGCATCCCGTTGCTTCATGGATTAGGAGACGAACGCACCAAACTGATGGTTGACGGCATGACGATCTCCTCAGCATGCTCCAACCATATGAACCCGCCGCTTTCCTACATCACCCCAGCTTATGCGACAGAAGTGACTGTCATGGCGGGCATTACGCCGGTGAGCATGGGCGGGGACAGCCTTGGGGGAACAGTCTCCGTTGAATCGCAGCCGCCAGCCTTCGCCAAAGCGAGTGAACGGTTGCATGAAGAGGTCGCTGCATCGGGATTCTTCCGCAGCAATGGCCAGAACTACGGAGGCTCGTTGCTGGAATGGGTTGCCGGGCGCAATCTCGGCCTGGGCTACAACGGATCGTGGGCGACCAACGACGACTATCCCGACGGCAACGGTCACAAGGTCACTTCCACCTATGCGCAGAGTACCGACCACACCGTTACCTTGGCTGCACAGGGGGCAGGCAACCTGCTGGTTCTCCAGGCAGGGCTGCACCACACACCATACGAGGGGTTTGTGAGCGCCCAGATGGACATGGTGCGCAACTATGCGGAGTCGCTCAATCTCCGCTACCGTAGAAACCTCAACTGGGGCGTGCTCGACACACATGTCTACTGGCAGGGGGCTTGGCACTCGATGAACATTGGCAGGGACAAATCGACGTTCCCAATGCCAATGTGGATGCCGATGAACACTCATGGAAGGGATCTGGGGTATACCGTGAAGCTCGACCTCCCACTCTCCACCCGGCACACCCTCCAGGTGGGCAACGAACTGCATCGCCTTGTCCTTGACGACACCTGGCCCGCCGTCCCGGGCAAGGGGCCCATGATGGGACCCAACACTTTCGTCAACATCAACGACGGCCGCCGCATCCGGCTGGGGACCTTCGCCGAGGTATCGAGCAAGTGGAGTCCCCAATGGACCACCCTCGTCGGCGTGCGCAACGATACGGTCTGGACGGACGCCGGCCCGGTGCAGGGGTATTCGAGCATGTATGCGGCTGATGCCAACACATTCAACGGATCGCACCGTGCCCACGCTGATCCAGACATCGATGCTACCGCGCTGGTGCGCTATGAGCTGAACCCCTCGAGCACCTACGAGTTTGGCTACGGGCGCAAGACCCGATCGCCCAACCTCTACGAGCGCTACGCATGGTCCACCAACTGGATGGCCAGCGGCATGATCGGGTGGTTTGGCGATGGAAACTACTATGTGGGCAGCGTCGGCCTCAAGCCGGAGATTGCCCACACCGTGAGCGGATCGGCAAGCTTGCACGACCGGGCACGCAAAGAATGGGAGATCAAGCTTACGCCTTATCTGACCCACATCAAGGACTATGTGGACGTGGATACGTTGGCGACCAGGCCCTATGGTATGAGCAACTTTGCGCAACTGCGCTTTGCCAATCACGACGCTCGCATCTACGGGGCGGATCTGTCGGGCAGCGGTGTGCTTTGGAACAGCGTCAGGTTCGGCAGCGGCCAACTCAGCGGTGTTGCGGGATGGCTGCACGGCGAGCGGCTCGACACGCAGACCGGCCTCTATCAGATGATGCCTCTTAATATCCGCGTCGCCTTCGACGAAGAGCTGATGGGATGGACCGCTGGCATCGGCGTTCAGGCCGTGGATCGCAAATCCGATGTGGACTTGCATCGCCTTGAACAAAACACGCCGGGGTACGCACTCTTCAATCTTCACGCCGGCTATCAGCGAGGGCGCCTGCAGATGAGCGCGGCAGCTGACAATCTGCTGAACAAGGAATATGAGCTACCACTGGGTGGCGTGAACTTCGACGATTTCATGGCGAGCATGTGGTTGAGCCAGATCAAGCCGCTCACGGGCCCGGGACGGTCATTCTATGCGAGTTTGACTGCTCGGTTCTGAAGCGGAAGGAAATACCCACCCGACCGAACGGGGCATGCGTCAGCTTAACCCACGACCCCTTCAACAGTAACCCTGAAATTGCATTAGCGAGCCTGGGAGGGCACCAACCGGCTGCCCGTTCTGGATGGAAGCGATCAACCTCCCTGCTGCATCCACGGCGACCAGATTTGCCGGCCGGCCCACGGCGAGGGAGCCGGCCTGGTTGCCAAGGCCGGTCATTGTGGCTGGGTTAACAGTGACCAACCGCAGCGCCAGTTCCAGGGGCGCGCCGGTGAACGCAATAAAGTTGGCCAAGGCGCGGTTTAGGGTGAGTACGCTGCCCGCAAGAACTCCGCCAGCCATCGCCCTTCCGTTCGCAACCTGGACCGGGAAGCCACCCAGTAGATACTCGCCGTCGGGCATGCCGGTAGCGCTTATTGCGTCGGTCATCAGAATGGCGCGCTCCGGCCCCTTGGCGCGCCACCACAGCTTGACTACTTCCGGAGCGACGTGAATGCCGTCGCAAATCAGCTCGGCATAAAGGGAATCGTGGGTCAGCACGGTGCCCAGGATACCCGGCGCACGGTGGTCCAGCGGGCGCATGGCGTTGAAAGTATGCGTTGCGCTCACGGCGCCGGCGACGATTATCGCGAGGGCCTCGGCGGCGGTGGCGTTCGAGTGGCCCAATGACACGCGCACCCCGCGCGCCGTGGCGTGCGCGGCAAGTTGAGCCGCGCCGGGCAGTTCGGGGGCCAGCGTCATCAAGCGAACATGACCCTCCGCGGCTTCAAAAAGCCGGTCGAAGAGGTCGATGTCGGGCGCGAGCAGATACTCGGCCGGTTGGACGCCGCGCTTGACGGCGGAAAGAAACGGTCCTTCCAGATGAATGCCCAGAAGCCGGGCCTGTGCCTGGGTGGGCGGCTGTGCCAGCAGATTTGCCAGTCCGGAGAGCGCACGGAGGGTCGCATCCAGAGATGCAGTGACGGTGGTGGCCAGAAAACTGCCTGTCCCGTGCGAGGCCAGAAAGCCACCGATGGAAGTAAGGGCTTCGGGCGTCGCTTCCATCACGTCATGGCCGGCGGAGCCGTGGATGTGCACGTCGAGAAAGGCCGGGGACAGTGTGGCGCCAGGGTATTCGAAAATGCGCACCGGGCCAGGCAACTCGCTGGCCGCGCGCGTGCCGATGGAGTCGATTCGTCCGTCTTCGACCAGAACAACGGGGTGGTCGAGCTGGCTCGTCCCGTCCCAAAGCTTCTCTGCCGTGATTGCTGTTCGCATACTGGATACACTCATCCGAGCGATGAACGTGATGCGCTCGACTCGAGATTGTTTGTGCGCGGTCTCCCGGACACCGGAACAGGATCCGCCGCCGGCCATGTCTATTTATGCAGGTGCTTCTCCCTGCCGATCAACAGAATCATCTTGAGGTTGATGCTGAAGAATCGCCATAACTGCCAGGGTAGAAACGTTCGCATGAACAGCGTGAAACGCGTTGGCTGCGTTGCATATACGTTGGTGTTGATCTCTCCCACAGTCGCACTTTCCTTTCCGCTTTTCCACCCGTCAACTTGTTGCACGCTCATTCCGGAATGGCCCGCCAGCCCGGATGGAGCCGCGCCTTGTAGAGAAACATATAGTGCAGAATCACCTTGATCCAATGGCCGGCCAGTCCGATCTCACCGGTTGTGTACTTGAGATCGCGGCCATATTTGGGATAGCGCTCGTAATCGGGCACAATCGGAAAGACGGTCATGGAGGCCGCTGTTCCCTTCAGCAGGCTGGAACCGGAGGAAGCGACGCATGCGGCGCCCAGCTCCGCCATTGAGGCAGCGTGCAGCGGGCCTTCCTTTCCTGTCACTTTGTCCGCAATGCTACGGGCAACCACTCTGCCGATGGTGGCGGAAGGCATGCCAGTCCGCGGCGCCGTCGCGAAGATCGGAGTGCCCTTGGGGCTGGTGTGCGGACGCGAGATGGGGTGGGGTGGGGCAAAGGCGATGCCCGCGGCGAAGATGTTCGGGTAGGTCGGGCATTGGTAAGTACGCGGCCAGTCCGCCGCCTTCCATTGCTCATAGGGCTTTTGCGTGTAGTCGGCATCCACCTTCATGAACCCGTTGGGCGCGAACAGCTTTGCGGTGATCTCTTCGCCCGCGCGGTCGAACGCCTGCAGGCCCACCCCGGCAAAGGGCGGCAGCAGCATGGCCATGTCGAAGGTCAACTCGTGCTCTTCGCCCGCCAGTGTTTCGTAAAACACTCGTCCCTTCTCGATCTTGCGCACATGCGCGCGGGTAATGGACCAGATATCACGTTCGGCAAGAACCGACTCGGTGAAGATGTTGGTGGGGGTGATATATCCATTGCGGCGGATGAACGCGCCGTCCATGCCGAAGTCGCCCAACTCGTATTCATTGGTGAGAAAGATGACCTCGGCCTTGTCCCGCACTCCGTGCTGCCGCAGCTCGAATTCCAGGTTCACCACGTACTCGAATGCTGCGCCCTGGCAGGTGCATTGACCGTGGCCGGTTCCGACGACGAAACGGCAACGTGCTCCTTGTTTCATTCGTTCGACCAGTGCCAGGAATTCTTTCGCAGCTTCCGTCGCGTGATCGGGCGTGCAGACTGAAACGGTGTGTTTGCCTGGGCCGAGTCCTTCCGTAGCGGCAAAATTTAGCTTGGGGCCGGTTGCGTTGATCAAATAGTCGTAGGGGATGGGGATGCGCTCCACGGACTGCCCGGGAATCCTCTTTTCCACCACAACATACGGAGCGGCACTGTCGGCGCTTCCTTCCGGATGAATCGCGACCGCTCGGGCCTGCTCAAAGCGGATACCGGCCTTGCTATAGACCGGCGCCAAAGGAAAGGCGACCTGCTCTTCCGTCATCAAGCCAAGTCCGAGCCAGATGTTGGATGGAACCCAGTTGTAATTCGACTGGGGAGAAACGACGACTACCTCATGCGTCTTGTCCAGCCACGTACGCAGGTAAGAAGCTGCGGTATGGCCGGCAATCCCCGCTCCCAAAACGACCACTCGCGACATATTCTCGTTGTCTCCCGCATCTTGCGCGGCGCTGGGCCCGTTCAATTCAAACCGGAGCGATAGCGGTAGTCGCGCATCCGCCCAATGAATCTCGTTGGCAAGTAGTCTGAGAGAGTTTCACCAGACCTGTCAAGGACAGCTGGCACATTTGGAGTGGAAGTCGGCTACCCTGTACTCCATCGGCAAGCGAATGGATGGTCCTCAGCAAACGGGAAGTGCAGGAATAGGCGATGAAGCTCCGACGACGGCTGCGAATGGAACTGTGACGGTCGTCACCACGCGCGAAGACAGGCGGGCTCAAATGCTTCAAAGGCTGTGCACTCGAATATTTGTGTCACGACTGGTGCAGGGCAGTTCTTCCGCACAAATCACAAGTGCAGGCGTATTATGAGATGCTCGTTTAGAAGTCATACCGGAGCCCGGGATGGAGCTTCATGCATCTGATTTGCGAGGAGGCTCCCTCGTCCTGGAGAACCAGCGCGTTTGCCGATTCCGAGATGGTGTTTCAGGTGGCATATGAATCTTGAGCTCGACTGCATACCGTGTTTTGTCCGGAATGCGCTGGCCGCGGCCAGGTTCGCAACTCCTGACACAGACGTGCATGAACGAATCTTGCGGGAGGCGCTTCAAATTGCTGCAGCAAGGGACTCGACACAGTCAGCGCCTGCGATGAGCCAATATATTCATCGCAGATTGCGCGAGCTGACGGGGATCGCCGATGTTTATCAAGATGCCAAGCAGCGCTTCAATGTTCTGGCCCTGGAGCTTCTCGCAGAGCTGCAAGCAAAAGTTTCGCAGGCTGAAGATCCATTCGCATCGGCTGTGCGGCTGGCAATCGCCGGCAACGTGATCGATTTGGGCGTAAACGGCAGCCTGAAGGAAGTGGATATCAGGCATTCCCTCCAAGATGTTCTTACCGAACCCTTTTGCGGGGATCTAACCTTTTTCCGTACGACTCTCTCGACGGCCGGGCGAATCCTGTACCTTGCCGACAACACAGGAGAGATCGTTTTCGACAGGTTGCTTATCGAACAACTGCCGGCTGGGCATGTCACAGTCGCAGTGCGCGGCGGCCCCGTACTTAATGATGCCACCCTGACCGATGCGCGGGCTGTCGGCCTGGATCAAATAGCGGAAGTGATAGACAACGGATCCGATGCGCCGGGGACCATCCTGGACGACTGTAGCCGGGCATTTCAGGATTGCTTCAACCGTGCGGACGTAATCGTCGCCAAAGGCCAGGGAAATTTCGAGAGTCTGCGCAACGCTTCCAAGAACATCTTCTTCCTGCTGAAGATCAAGTGTTCCGTGGTCGCGACTCAGACCGGTCTTGCGATCGGTACGCAAGCTCTCGTATACCACCACGCCGCACCGATAGGGTAGCGGACGGTCGCAAGCAACAAAGGCAATGCCGATCGTCGTCGAGCTTGGGTTTGCTGACTGCTCCGCGGCGAGATCGTTACGATGCGAATGGGTTGGCACTCCTGCGCAGATCGTAACCTGGTCAGGGTCAACCGCATCACTTTGGCCTATTCAGTTGGCGATGGCTACGACTCGACTGGTAGTGCCTCGTCACAAACCTGGATAGCCCCTTCTGAGATGACTCAATTGTGCCCTGCCAGAGGCAAACTGCTCTCCGCACAGGGATTCCCATCGCACAGCGCGCCGGTTATACCTTGGCCCTCAGTGATCGTGTATATGCGGTTCACCGCAGGAAGCTTCACCGTCTCTTTTGCGCCGGAGGGCCAGTGAATCTCTGCGGTTCCGGCGTCGGTCGCGTCGCCCAGCCCGAAGTGAACGCGCAAATCGTTGGAGGAGAGATAGCTTCCGCCGCTCAGAACGTCTCCTCGTTGACGGATCCCGGCTGCTGCGAGATACACAGTGGCTCCGACCGCGTCGCGGGGGCTCTTGGGCCCGCCAATGAGTCTCAGCTCAACCCATTGGTGGTGATCCGGATTTACGTTGCGAAGCAGCACCGGAACGCCATCCATATTGTTGATGACCACGTCGATCTTGCCGTCGTTGAAAATATCGCCAAATGCGGCGCCACGGCCAACGCTGACCACCGCAAGCCCGGTCCCCTCGACCGCGGGAACCAGTTCGAACTTGCCATTCCTCAGATTCCGAAACAGCAAATGACGCTGGGCATAACTTTCTCCCCACTCGGGATGCTTATCCGCTTCCGGATAGACGTGACCATTCACAATGAGCAGGTCTTTCCACCCGTCGTTGTCGTAATCGAGAAATCCGTCCGCGAAGCTGACAAACGGCATGGTAGGCGTTACCAATCCGGCTTGTAAACTTACATCGCTGAAAAACCCGGTTCCGTCGTTCTGAAAGAGGACATCGTAGTCGTCGGCAAAGTCGGTATTCACCACCGAAAGGTGACCGTTGTTCTCATAGTCTCCCGCAGCGATGCCCATATTCGCGATCTCGCGGCCACTCCCGTTGAGCGCGTAGCCGCTCGAATAACTCTGGTCTTCGAAGGTTCCGTCTCCCTTGTTCATATACAGATAGTTCGGCGAGGTATCGTTCGCCACCAGGAGATCCGGCTTTCCATCCCCGTTTACATCCACAAATAGAGCTCCGAGGCCATAGTATCCGCTGGGATCGTCGACACCCAGTTTCTTGCTGACGTCGGTAAAGGTTCCGTCGCCATTGTTATGAAACAAATGGTCCTGTTCGCCCTTCAGGCCCCGCGGGCCGCACATCACCTGTACCCCGCGGTACTGACAGAAAGCGTAGCCGACCGCCTTTGACCCGGAAACTGGAGGATTGGACAAATCGAAGCGAAGATAGCCGGCCACGAAAAGGTCCAGCCGCCCGTCGCCATCGTAGTCGCCAAGGGTTGCCCCTGTAGACCATGTGCCGACAGTGACTCCGGCTTTTTCCGCAACATCGGTAAACGTTCCGTCGTGGTTGTTATGGTAAAGGCGGTTCTTCCCGAAATTGGTCACGTAGAGGTCCGGCCAGCCGTCGTTGTCGTAGTCGCCAACCGCGCATCCGTATCCCCACCGATCGTTGGCAACCCCGGCCGTTTCCGTCACCTCGGTGAACGTGCCATCGTGATTGTTGTGAAAGAGAGCCGCGTGTGGCGGAGTGGCTTTACCGGCAAGCGCATCGTAAGTCGAGCCGTTCACAAGATAGATGTCCAGCCAGCCGTCGTTGTCATAGTCCAGCAGGCAGACACCCGGGCCTTTGGCTTCCAAAATGAATCGCTTTTCAGGAGTCCCCGACTGATGATGCCAGTGCGTAAGCCCAGCGCTCGCAGCTATATCCTGAAAGACGATGGGCCCGTTTCTTACAAAACCGCCGGCGGTAATCGGACGGTGCTGGCTGTCAAACTCAGCTTTCTGAGGGCCGGCATTGGCCATTCCGCCAACAGATTGCTGCATTCCATCCTGCTGCTCTTGCCGTGAAGCCAATGCTGGCGAGGCCGAATCGGGAACAAGGAGCGTCCAGGCGACGAGAGCAGTCAACAATCCGGATGTGTACGACAACGGGGATTCCTCCAATGCGCGACGTTCATCGCGGCGAGTCTGACGCCGGTTTGCCCGCAACTTCCTTGACGGTGCAGGGCTTGCCCTCGCACAGCGCCCCGGTAATCCCCTGGCCCTCGGTGATGGTGTAGATGCGGTCCACCGCGGGCAGCTTCACCATCTCCTTGGCGCCGGAAGGCCAGTGAATCTCGGCGGTTCCGGCGTCGGTCGCGTCGCCCAGGCCGAAGTGCGGGCGCTGGTCGTTGGCTGAGATGTAGCTGCCGCTGGCCAGCACGTCCTGGCGCATGCGCATGCCGTTGGCCTTCAGGTAGACCGTCGCGCAGGTGGCGTCGCGGGGGCTCTTCGGCCCGCCCACCAGCTTCATCTCCACCCAGTGATGATGATCGGGATTCACGTTCCTCAACAGCACGGGCGGCCCGTCAATGGGATTGATGATCACGTCGATCTTGCCGTCGTTAAACAGGTCGCCAAATGCCGCTCCCCGCGCCGGAATCACCACCGCCAGTCCGGAACCCTTCACCGGCGGAACATACTCGAATCGCCGCCCCTTCCCGTTTGCTTCCGGCACGTTGTGAAACAACAGCGGCCGTTCGGCCCAGGTGGTGCCCCAATCGTGCTCGTCCACCTGGGGATAGACGTGGCCGTTGACCGTAAGCAGGTCCAGCCAGCCATCGTTGTCGTAGTCGATGAAGCCGTCTCCCCAGCCAACGAAGGGAATCGTGGTCTGGGCGATACCAGCCTTGTAGCTCACGTCGGTAAAGCTGGCGTCGCCGTCGTTGTGGTAGAGCACCTTGTAGTCGTCCCCGAAGTCGTCCACGAAAAGGTCTATCAGCCCGTTGTTCTCGTAGTCGCCCACCGCAATGCCCATCGAGGCAATCTCGCGCCCATCCTTGTTCAGCGCAAATCCTGAGATGTAGCTCTGGTCGTCGAAGGTTCCGTCTCCCTTGTTGATGTAGAGAAAGTTGGGCTCCGAGTCGTTGCCTACCACCAGGTCCGGCTTGCCGTTCCCATTCAGGGAGACGAAGATCGTCGAGAATCCGTAGTACTTGTCCTTGTCTTCCACGCCCGCCTTCACCGTTACATCCGTGAAGGTCCCATCGCCGTTGTTGTGGAAGAGATGATCGGGTTCGCCCGGCAAGCCGCGCGGCCCGCAGTTGACAGCCGCGCCGCGATACTGGCAGAAGGCGTAGCCCACGGCCTTGGTGCCGGCGATGGGAAGGTTGTCGCGATCGAAGTGCACATAGCCGGTGACATACAGGTCCAGCAGCCCGTCGCCGTCGTAGTCGCCCCAGGCCGAGCCGGGTGACCAGTTGCCCAGCGCCACGCCGGCCTTTTCGGCCACATCAGTAAACGTGCCGTCGTGATTGTTGTGGTAGAGGCGGTTCTTGCCGTAATTACCCACATAAATATCGGGCCAGCCGTCATTGTCGTAGTCGGCAACGCTCACGCCGTAGCCCCAGCGATCATTGGTGACGCCAGCTTGGGCAGCCACGTCGGTAAAGGTTCCGTCGTGGTTGTTGCGGAAGAGCGCCGCGTGGGGCGGTTCTTCCTTGCCGTCCAGTGCATCGAAGGTCGAGCCGTTGACCAAGTAGATGGAGAGCCAGCCGCTGTTGTCGTAGTCGATCAGGGCCACCCCTGAACCGTTGGTCTCGACGATAAACTTCTTCTCCGGCACACCCATCTTGTGGATCCAGCCGGAGAGTCCAGCGGCTTTGGTGATGTCCTGGAAGACCACCGTACCCTTATCCACAAAACCGCCGGCTGTGATAGGCCGCCTCTGCTCGTCGTAGACCGGGGCGGCCCCTATGCCACCGGCGATGCCGCCCATGCCCTGCTGTGCCTTGGGCGGCTCTTGCGCCGCCGACTGCTGCATAGGTTGCTGATCCGGAGGCTGCGCCTGTTGAGATCGGCAATCACCCGGGATGGAAAGCGCGGCAATCAGGAAGCTGGGGAAAAGTGCGCGAACAGGTAACAACGGGAGCCTCCAAGCCGTGCAGTATAACCCAATCGGGCGCATTCGTTCGGCGGCGCAGGTCACGCATGGGGCAGTCACTTGAGTTTGATTTAGCCAGAGATCCCCTGCACCTTGGGCGGCCTCTTCCTTAGGCTGAATCCCGTCCGGCCAGCGCCTCCCTTCCGCCTGATGGAGATACGACTGATTCATGCTGATAGCATTTCCGTATGAACATGCAGCCGCTTCGCCAATTCCTATGTGCCGTCACTCTTACTTGTGCAGTCCTATTTCTAGGCACGGCTTGTAGCCCTTTCGACGTACGCGCGCAAGGGGTTTCTGCAGCTCAGGGACCGGATCGCGCCCATGTCGAAGAGGTTCTGAAGGGGCTCAACCGGGGTCACTCCGTAGGCCAGGTCGCGGTTTCCCCGGACGGCAAGCGGCTGGCCTGGATTGACTGGGCGAAGGAGGGGGCCGAGATTCGCGTTGCTCCGCTTTACGAACTGCAGAAAAGCGAGCGCGCAACCGCGGCGGCCAAGCCGGAGTTGCACTGCCACGAGGGCGCGATCTCGTGGTCGCCGGATGCGAAGGCGCTGGCCTTCTTCTCCGATTGCGCCAAGGCGGGTGAGCAAGCCGACCTGTATCTCACCCAGTTGGACGGCAGCCCGGCGCGGCGGCTTACCGAGTTGAAAGGCTACGTGGAGGCGCCGGCCTTTTCGCCTGATGGAACTCGCATGGCTTTCCTCTATGTGGAAGGCGCAGCGCACCCGGCCGGGGCGCTTTCGGGAATGACGCCACTCGCTGGCGAGATTGGCGAGGAGGGGGGCGCGACTGAACGTGTGGCTCTGGCCGCGACCGATGCGGTCAAGCCGGCTCCTCCAATGCTGGCCACGCCGGCCAATCTACATGTGTACGAGTTCGACTGGTCGCCGGATTCCAAGTCTCTGGCCTACGTGGCCGCAGATGCGCCGGGGGCAAGCAAATGGTCGGTGGCTAAGCTCTACACCCAACCACTCGGCGGCGCGCCAAAGGCCATTCTCGCGCCTGCGGAAGTCTCCGGACCGCTCCATGGCCTCCAGATTGCCGTGCCGCGCTGGTCGCCGGACGGGAGGGCCATCGCCTTCATCGGCGGGCGGATGAGCGAACAGGGCGCGACGGGCGGCGACGTGTGGATCGTCTCTTCCGAGGGTGGCGCGCCGCGTGACCTGACCGCGCAGAGGCCCACGTCGCCGGCCTGGATCGAGTGGGAAGGCAACGATTACCTTTTTGTCAGCGAGTTGGCGGGCAGCAATTGCCAGTTGATCCGCTTTCACCTGCAAGGTGATCGGACCAGCCCCGGTGGGCAAATCAGCTTCGGTTCGCCGATATTCAGCTTTCAGGGCATTGTGGGAGACGGGCGGCTGAAGCTGAGCCTCTCTTCCACGGCCGACCACTCGCTGTTCGTCTTCAACGCCAGCACCTTCGACCACCCATGGGAGATCTATGGAGCCAGGCCGGGAACGGTGATGACCTCCGGTCTGGAGGGTGTGATGCAAGTGTCGCACTTCAACGACGGCGTGGAACCGGCCTGGGGCAGATCTGTTTCAATTTCGTGGAGAAGCGACAAAGTCCGTTTGCTGGGCTGGCTCATGCTGCCCAAGGACTACGATTCGACCAAGAAGTACCCGCTTATTGTCGAGGTCCACGGTGAGCCGACCTCGTCGGTAGAGTCCCACTGGGTTGGGGACGGCGGCCAGAGCGTAGCGGGCTTCTCCGCGCTGGGCTACTTTGTGTTGCAGCCCAATCTTCGCGGCAGCTATGGGCAGGGCGAGGACTTTACCTTGGCCAACCGCACGGACTTCGGCGATGGCGAACTGCGCGACATTGTGGCCGGGGTGGATGCAGTTGAGGCAAAATACCCCGTGGATCCGAAACGCGTGGGTCTCACCGGGTGGAGCTACGGTGGATTCAAGACCATGTATGCAGTGACCCAGACCGACCGGTTCAAGGCGGCGGTGTGGGGCGCAAGAATCTCAAACTGGCAGGACGACTGTAGCGAGAGTTCCATCATACAGCGGTTGACACCGTATTTCGGCGCCTCAATCTATGACGATCCGGATGTCTACGCGAAGAGTTCGGCCGTCAACTTTCTCAAACAGGCCCACATGCCCACGCTAGTGGTAGTGGGCGACCGGCACGGCCAGTGCTCGGTGCCGATGTCGTACGAGTTCTGGCACGTGCAGAGCGCCCAGAATGAGTCCACGCAGCCTGTGTTTAATCCCAACGAGGGGCACGGCTTTGGGAACCCAGCCGACCGGCGCGAAGTGATGGAGAGGGCTGTCGAGTGGTTCGCTCACTATTTGCCGGCGAGAGAGTAGCGGAGAGCCGGTTAGCCATCCGGGCTTGGCCGAGTCTGTGGGTGCAACAAAACACAGTTCGTACCTTTCGATACCAAAACCAGCCTCGCGAGGGAACCGCCGTGAACCCCGTCTACAATCGACAGACGTCGGTCGTATAATGTGCTTGTCATCCCAAGAGCATCAGGCGGCTCCACGGGCGAAGGTGCAGTTGCAGGTACGAACATGAAGAAGCAAGCTGGCAGAATTCCGAAGGCAGTGGAACAGAACTCTGTGGCAAGCGTTTTACAAATGCCGCATTCTTCATTGAAGACAGGGAACAGCCGGCGTCTTCGAGGCGCTTGCGGTATCATTGCGGCGCTGATGAGCATATCGATTCCGGTGACGCTTGCGCAGCAAGCCTCTCCACAACACCCGGACGTTGTTACGATTCACGGCACAGTGCTCAACTCGGCGGGCAAGTTGGTTGGCGATGCGGTCGTGCGGCTGGAACAAAAGGATGTTCCAGGCGCTGCGGAGACGAAAACCAATGCTGCAGGTGCCTTCGAGTTTTCGGCCCTCCGAACAGGGAGCTATATACTCAGCGCGGAGAAATCGGGACTGCGCAGTCGTGCCGCTGCCGTCATCGCATCATCCCCCGGAGACCAAACGCAGGTTGATTTGGTCCTCGACGATTCGGGGGTGATCCATACAGATTCCAGCGCTTCTTCTCCGTCTTCGGCCCAAGCCATGGAATTCGCCGACAGGCCGACTTTTACCGTCGCGGGAGTCGCGGATTGGACTGCGGCGGGCGGGCATGGATCGGATTTCCCCTTGCGAACCAGCGAAGCTCTCGTGCGTGAGACCCTCACGCTCAAACCGGAGGGTGCGGAGAACAGCGCACCGGGTGTCTCCGGCGGCGTCAGTGAAACGAATGAATCTGAAATCAAGCTGCGCGCGGCTCTTGCCAACGCTCCCGGAGATTTTGTTGCAAACCATCAACTTGGCGACTTTTATCTCCAGGCTGGCAGGTATCGGGACGCTATTCCGCTTTTGCAGACCTCATATCGGATCGATCCCAAGAATCCAGCGAACGAGTACGACCTGGCGCTTGCTTTGAAAGAAGCAGGCGATTTCTCGCAGGCCCGGGAGCACATCCAGAAGTTACTGGCGCATCAGGAGACTGCGGATTTGCATCGCTGTGCAGGTGAAATTGACGAGAAACTGGACGATCCTTTGTCCGCCGTCCACGAATATGAGCAAGCAGTCCGCCTGGATCCCAGCGAACAGAACTACTTCGAGTGGGGATCCGAGTTGTTGCTCCACAGGGCCGTTTGGCAAGCACGGGAGATCTTCGGAAGGGGGGCGAAGGCGTATCCAAAATCGGCCAGAATGCTGGCTGGGCTGGGTACGGCTCTATTGGCGGGCGCTCACTACGATGAGGCGGCACTCCGCCTATGTGAGGCTTCCGACTTGACTCCGGCAGACCCCGAGCCCTACATCTTTATGGGCAAGATAGAGATGGTGGCTCCCAACCCATTGGTGTGTGTTGAGCAGAAGCTGGCGCGGTTTGCCGAGCAACAGCCCGAGAACTCTCTTGCGAACTACCTTTACGCGATGGCCTTATGGAAAAGGCAGGAACAGTCACCGGACGAGCCGGTCTCGCGACAGGTGGAAACCCTGCTTACAAAGGCTGTGACGATCGACGCTAAATGCGGAGACGCTTACCTGCAACTCGGGATTCTCTATTCTTCCCAACGCAATTATGAGAAGGCGATTGGCTTTTACACCAAGGCAATC
This sequence comes from Occallatibacter sp., assembly GCA_049509995.1. GTDB lineage: Bacteria > Acidobacteriota > Terriglobia > Terriglobales > Acidobacteriaceae > Telmatobacter. The sequence goes on from JBEKZJ010000067.1 coordinate 25,156, forward strand.
GAAGTGAATCCACAGCTCGACGATGCTCACTATCGGCTGGGGATGGCTTATGAGCGGACCGGAGAGCCGGCAAAGGCCAAGCAGGAGTTGAAGCTATATGACGAGATCAGGAAGCAACAGGCAGATGCTATCGAAAGTCAGCGGCGGAAGGTTAAGCAGTTCTTGGTAGTCGTCCCGGGGCAGCAGGCTAATCCCTAGGCCCAATGGATATCAAAATGACCGATCCACCAGTACAATGATCGCGAAGTCTCGCCGAAGTGGACTCGGAAAGCCCTGAAAGAGCGGCCAGTAAGGGTGAATCTGTCTCAGTAGTCGATGTCGCATCTCTATGGGCAGAGATTTGCTATTGTGGAGGGTGCTTTTAAAGGGCGGCGTCATGAACATGCGGTGGAGGCAATTGCTTCTGTTATCGGTTCTCATTCCGGCACCCACGGCTGTCCGGTTAAAAGTCGAACAGATTCAATTGGTTGCAGGAGTCATATAAGTCATTTTGAGAGTTTTCTATCTGAAGTGCCTGTAAAATGGGGGTTTTCTCGAACAGGGTAACACTC